>CAYNBE010000194.1:0-7117 GCA_964395045.1 uncultured Prolixibacteraceae bacterium
TCAAATGGCCTCAAGCTCAATTTTCAGGGTATTTGCAAATGGTGAAACAGGCTGTGCCGGAAGCTGAACCACGATTCCACCTTCAGTTTCCTGCCATTGCGCCGGTTCACCTGTTCCGAGGATTGAAATACTTTTCACCTGAACACCTTTCAGTGAATGAATGGTTACCTGTGTGCCCGGCCATTCAAGCAGGATGGCATAAAGGGTACGCTCTTTTATTGTGAAACGGATATCTCCTGTAAGGAATTGAATCCTTTTACCTTTCTTTCCCAGCACACCCACCTCCTCAGTGGTTGGCCCTTCGCCATAAACCTTCCAAGGCCTGGTGCCGTAAATCGATTCACCGTTTATTTTCAGCCAGCTCCCTGCATCCCGTAGGCAGTTTTGCATCACTTCGGGAATGGTGCCGTCGGCCCGCGGCCCTATATTGATGAGCAGGTTACCCCCTTTGCTCACAATATCGGCAAGGTAATCGATGAGTTCATCGGGTTTCATGTACATCGAATCGGGGGTTTGCTTATTGTATCCCCATGAAGTAGGGTCCAGTGCATCACAAGTCTCCCAGGGTATCTCAAAAATTTTGGTGATACTTCGCCGTTCAGGTGTCTGGAAATCACCCAGGATGGCTGCATCGTCCCTGCCCCAGTTGCGTTCATGTTCGGCCCACAACGATTTTGAAAATGCCTTTTCAGATAGAATGCCTGTCCTGGTGGTATCGAGTCCCCAGCGGTCGTTGGTGACTACTTCATCCGGATTTTCGGAGTGGTTGTAAAACCAGGCGATGACCTCTTTGCTGTTCCAGCAGTCGGCAACGTCCATTTTTTGCCCGTATATGTCCCTGACCGGGTTCACAACCACGTCACCCCATAGAATATCAGGTTTGTACCGGTCAACCAGTTCCATGATTGAGTTGTTCATGAATTTTACCCATTCCCTGTTCGGGAAACGTTTGTCCCAGAAGGAGTATGTAGTATTATGATAAAAACCCATTTTCATTCCCCTTGACCGGACGGCTGCGGCAAGTTCTCCGGCCAGGTCACGATGGGGACCCATCTTCATGGCATTCCGCCGGTTCACCTTTGAAGGCCACATCGCAAATTCATCCCCGTGTTTGGCCGTCATCACCACATACCGGGCTCCTGCATCCCTGAACAGATCAGCCCATGACCCCGGATCAAAATGTTCAGCTTTGAACATAGGGATGAAATCATCGTATTCAAAATCAACTCCGTAGTTGATCCTGTGGTATTCATTGGCTTTCTTCCTGACCTTTGCATAAAAGAGGGAGTCTGACAATTCCCCCTGAGCAGCGGTATAGGGAGGGCCTCCCGGTGTTTCCCCCCAGTTTGACTTCGGGCTGATAAATTCGAGGTACCATTCATGGTACGCAGGGACAGAATAGACCCCCCAATGGATGAAGATTCCAAATTTGGCATCTCTGAACCATGCCGGAGTGGGATGCGAAGAAAGTGACTCCCAGGTAGGTTTGTATTTTCCTACAACCTTTTCTTTACAACTGTTCAATGTGAACACAGATGCAAGGAAAATGAAAATCCAACCGGTTGCCTGCAGTTTTTTCGGTTTCATCATGGTTGCAATTTAAGAATTTTACAAACGTCCGGCAAACCCGATGATGATGGAGGAAAACACAAGCACGGCAAGTCCGAATATCAGCATTCCCATGGTCTTCCTTCCCGAACCTTTCCATTCCTTCCGGTAAAGCCCCCAAAGTGTGCTGAATACGATACTTAATGCCATTAGAATACTCCAGGAAGCAAAACTGAATTTGCCCATTTTGCTTTCTCCCATTCCATAGAGAAAAAACTGTCCATACAAAAGGGTGCCGGCCATAGCCGATAAAAGACAATTCTTTGCCAATATCGCCGGACAAAGGTTAAAAAAATCGCCGAGCGACCTGTTCTTAATACCCAGGTAAAAACACCAAACCACGTTTGTAAGGAAGGTGCCGGTCAGCATCACAACATAGACGGGATTCTGCCTCCAAAGCGGATTGATTCCCATGTTGACCATTTTTTCAGAAATGAGCCTTCCCGCTTCAATGCCAAATGCAAAGCAGGCGACCATGATTCCAGCAAACAAGGCGACCATTGCTCCTTTCCGGAGATTAAACTCCCTGATTGTTTCTTTTTTCTTATCTTCAGTGATCAGCTTGTCTTTCATGATCCCAGCTTTTCCTGTAAAGATGATCCCTGATACAGTGAGGGTAATCCCGGAAAGGGTAAAGAGCCCTGCCCTCAACGTCAACATTTCTGAAAAAGTACCTCTGACCAACGGAGGAACCAGGGTGCCGAACACGGCAATGATACCCAAAGTCAGGGCATAGTTTAGGGTACGGCCAAGGTAGCGCATCGAGAGACCAAAAGTCAATACCCCGAAACCATATATGATGCCGAACAAAAACGGCCAAAACAACACGTTGGCCGGCAGCGACGCCAACAGCTCAAAAAGGGAGGGAACAGTAATCAGGGCAAAAAGAATGGGTATGGCAATCCAGGAGAAAAAACCTCCGATCAGCCAGTAAATCTCCCAGGTCATGTTTTTTACCCTGTTGAAAGGAATATAAAAGCTTGCTGCCGAAAATGCCCCTAATGCGACCAGCAGAAGTCCTGCCAACGGATTGTTGCTCATGTGCAATTGCAGTTATGTTGGTTTTGTAATAATAATGATAATATTTGAAACCGGATAAATGCAGCCGTTGATTTTGTCCATTTTTAGGAATTCATCCCCGATATTCAGGCCGCATGCTGTGAAACAGGGAATGAGGGATACCTTGGCGTCTGCGAACCATCAACCCTGGAATTTAGCTGTTGCAAATGTACTTTTAGCTGCTTTTCAGACAGCCGGTATAAAAAGTTGACTATATTTACTGCGGATAGAATTTGCATCGCTGCAATTCCTGTGATGCCGTTTTATTATTTCCCCGTTGTGGAGAGCGGGAAAACTTGTTTACCTCATGCTGTCGTTATTGTGCTGTCGCCCTGGAATAACCTGTTGTTTGCTGTTGCTTCTGATGAAGTTGCCGTTCCGGGTTTGTGGTTTCCCTGAGGATCCTTCCGAAGATGTTAAGAAGCTTACCATAAGTGGATATGTAAGGGATCAGAGCAGCGGTGAAATTCTGATTGGTGCCAATGTATCAGTGATCGAGCTGAACACCGGTGTGGTGACCAATCAATACGGGTTTTACTCGGTTACATTCTCACCGGGGCATTATACACTGAGGTTTTCACATGTGGGGTTTGAAGTTCAGGAAAAACGGGTATATCCTGACAGAAATCTTGTGGTTGACGTTAATCTTCTTCCTGTTTCAGAAGTCATCAGGGAGGTGGTAGTGACCGGAAAGCGGAGCGGACAGGATATCAGGGCACCTGAAATGAACCTGATTAAAATAGACACAAAGTCAATTGGGAGAGTGCCTGCCCTGCTTGGGGAAGTTGATCTGATCAAAGTGATCCAGCTTTTGCCGGGTGTCCAGCCTACCAGTGAGGGCTCTTCTGGCTTCAGTGTTCGGGGCGGGAATGCCGATCAGAACCTGATTCTTCTGGATGAGGCCACCATTTACAATGCCTCTCACCTTATGGGATTCTTTTCTGTCTTTAACAACGATGCCATCAAAGATGTGACCCTGTATAAGGGGGACATGCCTGCTGCATACGGAGGAAGGCTTTCATCGCTGCTTGATGTTCGCCTGAGAGACGGTAACGCACGCAAATTTACTGCCACTGGAAGTGTGGGTACAGTCTCAAGCAAAATCACACTGGAAGGGCCGGTGATAAAAGACAGGACCACCTGTCTCTTTTCGGGCCGCAGGACCTATGCCGACCTTTTCCTGCCGCTGGCAAAAAAAGAAGAAGTCAGGGGAAACCGTCTCTACTTTTATGATCTGAATTTTAAAATCTCCCACCGACTGGATAAAAAAAACAAGTTTTTTCTAACAGGTTATTCAGGCAGGGACATATTTAAAAACCGTTTTGCAGTCATGGGTTTTGGCAATCAGACTGCGTCTATTCGCTGGAACCATTTGTTTTCGAGCAAGCTTTTTGCAAATCTTAGCCTGATCACATCCGGATTTAGTTACAATCTGGGAACGGATGAAAAAAAAGAAAATGCATTTACATGGAATTCAAACATTTATGACCAGACGGTACGGGCTGATATAACAATTTATCCGGGAGTAAACCATACCATCCGGACAGGTGGATCAGCCGTTTATCACAGGTTTTATCCCGGAAGGATCAGGGCAACCCGAAAAGAAAGCCTTTTCCAGGGATACTCGCTTCAGCCGGCCTATGCATACGAGCATGGCCTGTATGTTTCCGAAGAGACGAGGTTATCGGAAAGTTTTACCGTGAAAGCAGGATTCCGGCTTTCGATGTTCCTGAATTCAGGACCGGGAACCTTTTACAAACTAGATGAAAACTATATGCCAACCGACAGCACCCGGGTGGAGGGGCGATCGGTGTACCACACCTGGGTCCGTCCGGAACCTAGGCTGGCATTTACATGGATGCTCAGCAAAAATGCCTCGGTGAAAGGAGGTTATTCCAGGACAGTCCAGTTCATGATGCTGGCTCAGAACTCCACTGCCGGTACTCCGCTCGACATCTGGTTCCCTGCGTCACCGAATGTGAAACCACAGACTTGTGATCAGTATTCTGCCGGATTTTTCCGGAATTCATTGTCTCAGACTTTTGAGATATCTGCTGAGGCTTACTGCAAGCTCTTCAGAAATGTAATTGATTTTAAGGATCATGCCCGCCTGTTGCTGAACAGGAATCTGGAGGGAGAACTACGCTTTGGAAGAGGCACTGCTTTCGGGATTGAAACCATGGTGAGGAAAAACCTGGGCTACCTGACCGGCTGGATGAGTTACACCTTTTCCAGGTCGTTCAGGACCGTTCCGGAAATCAACGGCGGAAAAAAATACAATGCTCCGTTTGATAAACCCCATACGGTGAACGTTGTTGCAAGTTACGATCCGGGTGGTCGTATTGCTGCATCCTTAACCTGGTTGTATGCAACCGGTTTGCCTGTCACGTTTCCCACGGGCAGGGCTTTTGTAGGGAATGCGCTGATCCCGGTTTATTCCGATCGCAATCAATACCGATTCCAGGATTACCACAGGATGGATATTTCCCTTACCCTCAGGGGAAAAAACAAACCCGGCAGAGATTGGAAAGGCGAATGGAATTTATCGGTTTACAACATTTACAACCGCCACAATACCTGGTCGGTGAATTTTGTTCAGGATGAAGCCTCGCCCAATATGATGGTTGCCGAAAAAACCTACCTGTTTTCGGTAATCCCGGCCCTGACTTATCAATTCAAATTCTAAGATGATGCGGATGAAAACTAAAATAATAGCTGTTGTATTTGTGGGAACATTTGCGTCCTGTACGGAGCGAATTGAGATTACGACTGATCCTGGATACATCCGTCTGGTGGTGGATGGAGCAGTTACCAATGAGGCAAAATCACATGTCGTCAGGCTGACAACCACTTCCGATTTTTTTTCGGGAAAGCCGGCTCCTGCGGTTTCCGGTGCACAAGTGACAATTTCTGACGGCCAGGTTTCCTATTCTCTCCGGGAAACCTCTCCCGGAATCTATTGTACTGTATCGGTATTTTCCGGTATTCCGGGTCACCGCTATGACCTTCATGTCAAATTGGCTTCTCCCATCGGAGGACAGACCGAATTTTCGGCGGGTTCTCTCATGGCTTTCCCTGTAACACCCGATTCACTTGAAATGGTATTTCATCCCGGTGATTCCGGCGACGGGAACTGGGAAACTCGCGTGTTTTTTCAGGATCCGCCCACGGACGATTATTACCGGTTCATGATCTACCGTAACACAGAGTTGCTGACCGATACCCTCACCGAATGGTATGTTACGGATGATCGTTTTTTCAATGGGAAATATGTGAAAGGATGGACAGTGTGTTATCTTCATTTCAGGGCCGAAGACAAAGTCCTGGCTGTCGGTGACAAACTGGTTGTTGAAATGAACATGATCGGTAAAGAATATGCCAATTTCATCTCAGGTGCACAGTCGGAGGTCAGGGGGTCCTACCCTTTATTCACCGGACCGCCTGCAAATGTAGCAGGAAATGTTGACAATGGCGCTTTCGGTTTTTTTGCAGCATATTCCCTGACCAGGATTTCTGTGGTTTATCCATGGTAAAAATGAGGTTTTCGTACCCCTTGCTATTTGTTTTTCATTAAATTACGACCACAGAACCCCTGTGAAAATTGTTCATGTCATTGAATCCAAAAAACAGTAATTTCGTGGTGGGTTCATCCAATAAGTAAAATCACACGGGCATGAAAGCAATGATTCTTTACCGGTTGGCTGATCTGACAAAAGAGACTCAGCCTCTTCAACCCGGAGAATTGCCTGATCCGGTTCCCGGTGAAGGAGAATTGGTACTGAAAGTATCGGCTTGCGGGGTATGCCATACTGAGCTCGATGAAATTGAGGGGCGAACATCCCCTCCGTTTTTACCGGTCGTCCCGGGTCATCAGGTGGTAGGAGAGGTGTTGTTAACCGGTAAAAATGTACAATCGTTCAAAGTAGGCGACAGGGTGGGGGTTGGCTGGATTTTTTCATCGTGTGGAATATGCAGCTACTGCTTGGCGGGGATGGATAACCTTTGTCAGCAATTCAGAGCAACGGGCAGGGATGTCAATGGCGGATATGCGCAGTTTATGCTGGTACCCGAAGAAAGCGCTTTCATGATTCCCGGCTTTTTTACTGATGCCGAAGCTGCCCCATTGCTTTGTGCCGGTGCCATCGGATACAGGTCGCTGAGGCTTGCATCCATATCAGATGGACAATCCCTCGGCCTCACCGGTTTTGGGGCATCGGCACACCTGGTTTTAAAAATGGTGAAACATCGTTTCCCTCGTACAGATGTTTTTGTGTTTGCCCGAAATGAAACAGAAAGGGCATTTGCCCTCGAACTGGGTGCCTCCTGGGCCGGGGACTTCTCTGATATTCCACCCGTAAAACCTCAGGCAATTATTGACACTACTCCCGTGTGGAACCCCATTCTGGAAGCATTAAAGAATCTCTCTCCCGGAGGAAGACTGGTTATCAAT
>CAYNBE010000195.1:0-7097 GCA_964395045.1 uncultured Prolixibacteraceae bacterium
AAAAGTTCTTACGAAAATTGTTGAGATTGACATTGAAAATTTATACGAATGAAAAGAAAGAGAAAAAGAAGAGCTTAATGTTGGATTTCGATAATAAATTTTCAATTTTGTAGTTGAAATATCAAGTATCTGTTTCATCTGAGAGTTTCTCCTGGTGGTGTGAAGTCTCCGTCAGGAAAATCAAGGACAACAGGTTTCATTATCAATCTAACCCGGAGGTATTCTGATGGAAAAGAGAGTAGGATCTGCAATCATCCTGATTCAGACGCGTGAGAATGTTCAGCCGCTGAACGATATCCTTTCAAAACATTCGCACATCATTATCGGACGACTGGGATTGCCACGCAGCAATGGCCAGAACGTGATATCTCTTGTTCTTGAAGGGTCTACCGACCAGATTGGTTCCCTGACCGGCCAGTTGGGCCGTTTAAAAGGAATTCAGGTGAAATCGGTACTCTTAAAGAACATGAACAATGAATAGTTTACGGGGATTTTGTGCATTTTTCGCATTGTTTATTTCGATCGGTGTTTTCGGACAGGAATACATTTTTCAGGGCACGGTCCGCGACTCACTGAACAACAAAACAATAGAGGGGGTTGTTGCGGAAGTGGTTGTTCCCGGGGGGACAAAAAAAGTGACCTTTCCAGGAGTTTCTGATGTGAGGGGCAGGTTTGTCATTTCCCTTCCGGCAGGTACCTATCTTCTGTCGCTGAAATTACTGGGGTATTCTCCGCAGGTGCGTGAAATTCATATCAACAGAGACCTGCAGCGTGAGTTCTTCCTGTCGCCACAACCTGTCAGTCTGGGTGAGGTGGAAGTTTCAAGTCTGATCGTCAACCACCGGGTAAAGGAGTTGCCCATCCCGATCACCGTTGTACCATCGTTCAGGTTTATTAAACAATCGGCTCAAACGCTTTCCAATGTACTTGCCAGTGAGCCGGGCATTGCCATGGGAAGCGACGGAGTCTGGTCGACCAACATCAACATCCGCGGATTTACTGAAAGCCGCCTGGTAACGCTGATCGACGGGCACCGTGTTGAAACGGCAACCGATCTGACCGCATCGCTCAGCATGACCGATGTAAACGACATTGAAAGGGTGGAAGTAGTGAAAGGGGCACAGTCGTCACTTTTTGGCACCGGGGCCATGGGCGGAATTGTAAACATCATCACCAAAGACGGTCGTTTTTCAGAGAAACCCTATCTTTCGGGGAATATCATTTCAGGCTTTGCTTCAGCCAATCACCTCCTGATGAACCATGCAGAAATCAATTCCGGATCTGAAAAATGGTACCTTCGGGTGAGTGGCGCCTACGGGAAGGCCGGTGATATGCGGACACCGGAAGGCATTCTGCCAAACAGCCAGTTTACGACGAGCAACATTACTGCAAAAATCGGAATAAAACCACTCGGTAACCACCGGTTCACCCTTCAGTACCAGCGCAACTGGTCGGTCGATGTCGGGATTCCGGGGGGAGATGCATTCCCCGGTCCCGCCGAAGCAACATACACCGATATCGGGAGGCAGTTGCTGGCCGCAGGGTATGAGATCAGGGATCTTGGGGAAAAGCTATCGTCGGTCAGGCTGAGCTGTTTCTTTCACTATATCCGGCGCGATGTAGCCATGCTGCCCAATACGGTGACCACGACCCCTACTCCCACAGGTTTTCAGCGCATAACTCCCGAACTGGTCACTCCTACCGGCAACCATTTCACCCGGGGAGTAAATCTTCAGGGTACCTGGAACTTTTCCGCAAAAAACACGCTGATTGCCGGATTGGACGCATGGTCGCGCGATTTGTACACCGAACGTCGGAAAAATATAAAGGTGGAAATCCTAAATAAAGAAACTACTGTTGTAAAGACCAATTATCTGATACGGGGAGAAACTCCCATTCCGGAATCATCATTTAGCAGTGCAGGGGTATTCGCACAGGACGAAGCACGCCTGTTCAACGACCGGCTGACACTGATCTCCGGCGGGCGGATGGATGGTATCCGGGTTCACAATGAACGGGGATATGATATTGATTACCTCATTACGAACGGGGTAAGAAACGATATACCTCCAAATCAACGGATCACATTCGTGGAAAGCAGCCAAAGCAGCATTTCATGGAGTGCAAATGGAGGCTTGTTGTATAATCTGTTGAAAGAAACGGACCTATCGCTCAGCATTGCCCGTTCATTCAGGGCCCCGTCGCTTGAAGAACGGTTTAAATATATTGATCTTGGCAACTATGTTCGTCTGGGGAATATCAGCCTGAAGCCTGAAAATGGCTATTCAGCCAATGCCGGAATAAGGATGTGGAAGAAGAGGTTTAATTTCCAGGCCGACATTTTCGCAAACAGGATTCTGAATATGATCACCGAAGTCCCCGGGGAATTCATTTATACGTGGAATACAGGAGCATCGGAAGGACTTACGGATACACTTCCCGCTTTTGTTAATGCCAATATCAGCAAGGCATTCCTGTATGGTTTTGATGCCGGTATTCAGTTCCAGATCTTTTCCGGTTTTGTTTTATCAGGATCGGGATCGTATGTCCGCGGGAAAGACACGGAAACCGGGTCCAACCTTCCGCAAATACCACCCTTAAACGGGCGACTGGGGATACGATACACCCGGAACAAGGTTGGCTCAGCCGAACTGACCATCATCGGAGCCGCCAGACAAAATAAGATTTCCGGAGGGGAGACTGAAACGGGCGGATATTGTCGGCTTGACCTGGCGCTTGGGTCAATACCGGTTAACCTGGGACCTGCGAGGTTGCAGCTATTTTCGGGAATTGACAACCTGACCGACCGGAGTTATACAAATCATCTTTCAACCAACAGGGGAAGCATTAGTGTCGAACCTGGACGTAACATCTTTCTGAGGGTGAGCCTCGCATTCTGATTGTTTTCCTGATCTGTTGAACAGAAATTTCCCGCATCAGCAACTGTGCTTCCTGTTCATTGTCATCCATGGACAATCTTCTTTTATTTTGCAGTTTTTGCAACCCACCAGTTTGGAAATCAGTGGGATGATCCCAAATCCGATAACGGAAAAAAGAACCATCAGGACAAGAAGCTTCCATGAATAATCTGTAATCAAAAGATAGATCCCCACAGCAAAAGGAACAAACCAGTTCGGAAAAACGACAGGCAAATTACGTTTAAATACTTTCTGAAATGAGCGAGGGTCTCTTCGTGTAAAAAGCCGGGACGAAATGATCCCATACCCACAGGGACATGCAAAGGTTTTGTAATGATGACAGGATGGACAGATTCTGGCCCAGAACCACACGACACTGAATCCAGCATACATTATAAAAAGAATTGCCGCAGCCGTCGAAACGAGTTGTATGATCAGAAATCCGAGGATAAAAAGGGAAACCGTCGGGATGTTATCCAGCAGTACAAGCCAGAGTGGTATTTTTCCCGAATGACAGGGAGTTGCCGGGGTATCATTTTGTGGATGAAATTCCAATGCGCCCATAATATCTTTGATTTTATAAGATATGCTCTGTGAAAGATTGCGAAATTAATATTAAACAGATACTCAAAAAAGATTTGTTGCTGTCTTAGGTGCTGCAATGTGTTGCGATTTCAAATTTGAGTCAATACATTTCCGGCATAGAAATCTTTATGTTTCTGTCTTTGCCTTTGCCTTGCCGGGGCAGGTGGTACATTTTGTATGGAATAATCAGGGTTGTAATATTCTAATCTGTGGGGTCTTTCTGGTATTTTAGAAAACCAAAAATTTCAATTCTGTCGTTTTCAATTCGAAAAACTACCGTGTATCCTTTGAATACCAAATCTCTAACCGAATCATGGTTGAAATAAATCGATTTCCTGTACTGATATGGATTTTTAGGAATTGCTTTTATTTTTTTCAATAAGTCGTTCTTGAATTTTCTGGCTCTGGATGGACTGTCCATCGCTATAAAGTCAATCTGATTTTCAAGTCGGGCAATGAAAGTCTCTTTAAATACTATCTTCATGCTTTCTAATTACATTTTCAAGCCTGCTCTCAGCTTCGCCCATTTCAACGAATTTAGCCTTCCCGCTGAGGATTTCATTCATTTCGTCCAGCAGATATTTCTGATTTGATGCAAAATCATTGGTTTCAGGTATGACCTCAATTTCTTCCTTGCTAAATTTACTGAGAAGCCATATCAGCTTATCATAAATCCTATCATTCACTCTCAACCTTAATGTCTGCATATTTTTTTCTACAAATATACGATATATGTAGTAGTTTTACCAAATTTCAAATGCCATTACACACGATGTTCAGCAGCAATTCCCGGTAACAGCTTTGCGGATATTATCACTGTCCGGTGCGGCAATATTTCTGTGAGGTTCGCGGTTTCATGTTACTCTTTCATATACCATTTTGCCGGTTTCTGATCCTGATAAAATTCTTTATGAACCGGAAAAACAGATTGACCCAGATGACCGGACTTGCAATGCGAAGCATGGATTATGTACCAGGCCGAATGATAATAACTGAACAATGAATCTTGAAAGGGTTCTTGAAATCGGGACAGGTTGTCGCTGCACACATCTGCTTCTTACTTTCCTGACGCTCACTGACACTCACTTCGTCAGTCAGCGCCTTCGGCCTTCGCCGGTCAGGCCTGCGGTCTGTTACCGCATACTGCCGACTGCCGAAAACAGACCGAAAGATTTTGGAATAAAAGATATCAGACTTTGTTATGCGTTATATTCCTAAATTACTTTACAAAGTCTTATGTATCTTAGACTTGTGTCTATTCGTCTTGTTTAAACTGGACTGCCCTTTGCCCTGCGCTCTAAGCCCTATGCTCTCTGCCGCTACCTTAAATCAGCAGGTCCGTATCCGATTTTACCAGGATCATTTCATTTGCGAAGGTTACATTCTGTAATCCCTGAAGGAAACATTTCCCTTCCACTTTCCGTCCATCGACAAAGACTCCGGAAGTACTTCCAAGGTCATAAAGCCATACGTTGTTTTTCTGATTGATGATGGCAAAATGCAGCCGGCTCACCGAATTGCTGCTGAAACCTGAGAAAACGAACGGGACATACCCCTTGCGCCCGAAAGGGATGATGGGTTCCCGGCATTGAACCCATTCGTTTCCGTTATAAATTTCAATGGTATTTCTTTCTTCACTGATTTTATTGAAACAATACTCATGAAAAAGCAGTTTGGTATACAGAAATGGTTTTTTTGAGGTAGACCAGGCCGGCGGTTCATTGTTTACCACCATGTCCCGGTTGTACACCACAAAAGGAGAATTTCTCTCATACATTCCCCTATTAGTATCACCATTCAACAACCTGAAAAGAAACCAATTATCATATAACAACTGATTTCCCGGGAAAATGTCAAGAGCACCCGATGCCTGATCCTGTCCCAGTTTCCAGCGCTTTCCCAGGAAATAGCCGTGTAAAAGCTGGTTGTGTCCTTCGAGGTCCCGGAAATTGCGGCTCAGGTAATTGACAAGAATCGCATTGGCTTTTGTGACCTCACCCTTCCGTAGATAGATTTCAGCAATCTGTTTCGCAATGCCAGCCTGAGGATTGATTTGCAGTGCCTTCTCGAATGCATTTTGTGCTTTGTCGACCTGGTGGGTTTTCAGATAGTAATTTCCTGTCCCAATAAGCAGGTTGAGGTTTTTTTCTATCTCCGAATGAGTGGAAATAAATATGCCGGCCTTCATCCATTTCCGGGTATTGATCAGCCTGTTCAAGCGGCTGGCATCTTTTTCAAGCCGAATGATATTTGGCGAGAGGAACTCGGGTATGTTTTTCTGCTCCAACGCTCTGTGAAATTCAGCCATCGACTGAAACCGGACATTCAGATCGACACTGACTGCTTTGTAAATGACTTCCTGCAACCAAAAAGACAAATGGCGGATGGGCAGTCTGGCCTGGTTCAGCATCTGCACCTTTTCGTCAGGCGATTTGTGCAGAAAGGGATTAAATCCCAGGGCACATTCCATCAGGGTCACTCCCAACGAGAAAATATCGGTTCTCGGGTCGGACGAAAAAGTGGCGGAGTGATGCAACTCCGGAGCATAGTATGCCTGTGTCCCCATGGAAGTGTTGGCACATCCGAAATCGCCGATTTTGACCACGCCTTCGGCATTAAACAGAATATTTTCAGGTTTGATATCGCGGTGAACAATTCCTTTTCCATGGATGTACGCAAATGCAGCAGTCAGCTCCAGGAAGTTCCGTGCAAGCTCTCCCTCCTCCATATTGCCTTCTATCCTGATTTTTCCGGCCAGGGAGCCTCCCGGGCAATACTCCATGACCAGGTAAAGGTATGTTCCCGAATAAAAACTGTGCTGGTAACGGACGATATTTGTATGATCGAGCGGCTCCAGTGCCTTGATTTCGCGCAGAATATGCTTTTGATCTTCGGGCGACGCACTGTGAAGCCGTTTGATGGCGTACAACCCGTTCGACACCTTGTGCCTGACCAGGGAAACCAGTCCAAAACCGCCGTCACCCAGTGGCTTCACCAGTTCATAGTCACGCATGATAAAATCAAGCTTCGCCCGGATGGCCAGTTCGGCATCCCTTTTCAGGGCAGCATTCACCTGTTTTAGCTGCTCGATTTCCTTTTCATAAATTACACGGTTATAAAAATCATTGTCAACGGGAGTAAACCAAACCCTCTGATATTCTCTCAGGGTTTCCGTAACAGGGAAGGAGTCGCTTTCCCGGTCGAGCGACCGGATATAGCTGACAAGCAGCAGATCGCCCTTCAGCATGGGCTTTTTTTCGATCAGTTCAAGATCAATGGTCCGTTCCAGTAGGGCAAGTACATTGGCTGGGACAGGTTTTACCATTCGGGAATATTCTTTCCTGAACCTCCGGTCAGTAGGTGCCGGCAGGTAGCGGCTGACGGTGATGACAATAATATCGGCGGGAGAGAGCTTCATTTCAGTTTTTCGTAATAGCTGTTTTAGAAACAGAAAAGGCAGAAATTAACAAAAGTGAAGGTCAAACTTAAACCACTCACATATTATTCATAATAAACTGTTTAACAAATTGAAGTCACTATTTTTTGGAATGAAATAATTAGTTATAAAAGTAACAATAAGAACTCAGCAAGAAA
>CAYNBE010000196.1:0-7048 GCA_964395045.1 uncultured Prolixibacteraceae bacterium
CAGGCTTTGCAATAATAAGATCAATATCGCCCCCACCCTTGAAAAAAATTCAGACCTGATTACAAAACACAGTAATCCAATTATTTAGATTCATTATGAAAATAGAAAAAATGTGTGGTCTTGTTGCCGCACCTTTCACACCAATGACCGAAAACGGGGAGATCAATCCGAAGATAGTGGAACAGTGTGCCAGACACCTGATTAACAACAGAGTAACAGGTGCATTTGTATGCGGGACCACAGGTGAAGGGATATCGATGACCTCAGAGGAACGGAAAATTATTCTGGAGGAATGGGTCAGGTGTTCCGGAAGTGAACTGAAGGTAATCTGCCATGTGGGGAGTACCTCACTTCCCCAGTCAGTTGAACTGGCAGACCATGCTGAAAAATCAGGTGCTTATGCCATTGCCGCATTCGCTCCTTTCTTTTTCCGTCCCGGACCTGCAGCCGAACTGGTTTCATTTTTTGAGCCGGTTGCAGCTGCAGCACCAGGAATCCCCTTTTACTACTACCATTTCCCTGCCCTCACCGGAATCATCTCAGTCAAGCCTGCTTCAGGACATTGTGGAATCCGCAAGAGATAAAAAACATGATCAACACTTCAAACTTTACCGCTATGAAAGGAATCAAAATTATTCTCCTGATTTCCGTTTTACTAAATTCATGTCAGAAAACGAATACCGATTGGCTGATTGCAGCAAAACAAACCAGGGTGCCCGTTTTGAAATTCAATGATGTTAACCCCGTACTGTTGGTGAAAGCCGTTCGTCGCAACCCCAAATCTGCCGTTTTGGTCAAAAGCATCGAAATCGACCTCTCAGGCACGGATAATCTAAGCGATATTGAAAGGGTAGAAGCTTTTTTTCTTGGCAGCGATTCACTTCCAAAAGCTGATGAAATGCTTCTGCCATTTGGGAAACCGATGCCGGCAGGGAGAAAAATCTATTTCCATGGACAATTGGATTCAATGTTGTCTCCGGCATTTTTCCTTATTTCCGTCAAACCGGGAGAAGATGCCAACCTGCACCGGAAAATAAGGGCCCGTTGCACAAAAATAAGGTATAATGATCAAACAGTTACCATACTTCCGGAAACGAGAATCCATGATGGGCAACGGATAGGGGTAGCAGTAAGGAAACACAACGACGACAATGTACACACTTACCGGATACCGGGTCTTGCCACAACAGGCAGGGGAACCCTGCTGGCCGTTTACGACGCCCGGAGGGAAAGCAGCCGCGACCTTCAGGGAGACATTGACATCGGGATCAGCCGTAGCACCGATGGCGGAAACAGCTGGGAACCTATGCAGATAGTGCTGGATATGGGGGAATGGGGCGGTCTCCCTCAAAAATTTAATGGTGTCAGCGATGCCTGTATCCTTGCCGGTGAAAATTCCAACAAAATATTTCTGGCTGGTTTATGGATGCATGGTGTGCTGGATGACAACGGAAAATGGATCAACGGGCTTACCCGGGAAAGCAGGGAATGGAACCACCAGTGGAGAAACAAAGGGTCACAGCCGGGATTCAACGAAAAACAAACTTCCCAGTTTCTACTGGCAACCTCCGTTGATGACGGAAAAACCTGGAGCAAACCGGTCAACCTGACCCGGATGTGCAAAAAAGAGGAATGGTGGTTGTGGGCACCGGCTCCTGGACATGGTATCACCCTGAACGAAGGAACGTTGGTTTTTCCCACTCAGGGAAGGGACCGCTCAGGTCAAACCTTTTCAAACATCACCTTCAGCAAGGATGGCGGCGAAACCTGGACGACAAGCACACCCGCTTTTACCAATACCACCGAAAACATGGTGGCCCAGCTTCCTGATGGAACGATCATGCTGAATGCCCGGTACAATCCCAACCGGAATAACCCGGGAGACGGCAATGGAAGGGTAGTTTGTACTACCCGCGACCTGGGAATGACCTGGGAAGAGCATCCCACCTCACGCTCCTCACTCATCGAATCAACATGTATGGGCTCCCTACACCGGCATCGATACCACGTGAACGGAG
This sequence comes from uncultured Prolixibacteraceae bacterium, assembly GCA_964395045.1. GTDB lineage: Bacteria > Bacteroidota > Bacteroidia > Bacteroidales > Prolixibacteraceae > UBA1413. The sequence goes on from CAYNBE010000196.1 coordinate 2,019, forward strand.
AGAAAAAGAGCATACTCCTCTTTTCAAATCCGAATACCAAAACCGGACGGCACCACATGACCATCAAGGTGAGTTTCGACAATGGTAAAACCTGGCCTGAAGAAAACTGGCTGCTTTTAGATGAAGGGAAAAGCAGGGGATATTCCTGTCTGACATCCATCGATGAAAACACCATCGGAATACTGTATGAGGGCAGTACGGCAGATTTGGTGTTTGAAAGCATTCCCCTGGAAGAAATAATAACATATCCCAGCCGAAGGCCTTTTTCTATTCGAAAACCCTTTTCAAAATGATTCAAGTTCACACATGTCGATCGACCACAAAAGGAAAATAGCCTGTAGTTTTGATGGCGAAAACCGCTGGGTCGACTGGTCTGTTTCTGAAGATTTGTACGAAATCAGAAAACCGTTTTATTTCAAAAACGGAACCAGGCCCAGTTGCGGATGCAAGGCAGGATTGGTCAGAATTCCCGGTGAAGCGGCAAAAGGGAAAGATGTATTGCTTTATAGCCAACCCTGTTGGAAAGGTGGATGGCGATACCAGATGACGGTCTGGGCTTCGTTTAACGGAACTGCCATGTGGCCGGTCAACCGGCTGATCGATCCCGGACATGCTGCATGTTCCTCCCTGGATCAGGCATTTTGAAACCGAAGAAGCGTTTCTTTCGGTTTTTGACAGGTATCCCGGCGATTTTAAACAGGGAAACGGATTTATACACTTGCCATAACAGGGGAATGGATACCCTGATGATGGATGTGAGACCAGCCCCTGAACAGACCAATTTTATCCTCTTTGAAACCGGGAGGCGGTTATATCTTTTCACCCGGCCATCCGGTTCTTCAGGATGATATTCCAACCGGGAATATCATCGCAATGTACGAAACAGCCTACCGGTCCGGATTCTACTGAATTGAAAAATGCATGAAAAATAAGGTCCAGGCTGTTTACAGGTTCGACTGAATAATTCTAATTTTGTCAGAGTTTGAACTTTTTGGAGGATAATCCTGGAGGATTGTTTTATAAAATCAGGCGTTAACAAATATGAAGAATTTGAGTATACTTATTATTTCTGCTCTTTTTGCAGTTTCGTTTACATTTCCGGAAGCAAAGGAGAAAGGATTTGAAAAAATCTTCAACGGGAAAAACCTGGATGGCTGGATCACCCACGGAACAGAAAAGTGGTATGTTGAAAAAGGATTGCTTGTGTGTGAAAGCGGTCCTGATAAAAAGTACGGCTATCTCTCCACAGCGAAGGATTACTACAATTTTGAGCTTGAACTTGAATTCAGGCAGGTTTCAAACGGAAACAGCGGGGTTTTTTTCCGGTCTACGTTTGAGGGTACCCGGGTGACAGGCTGGCAGGTTGAAGTGGCACCTCCCGGACATGACACGGGTGGAATCTATGAATCATACGGCAGAGGCTGGCTCGTCCAGATTCCTGAAGAAAGGGAAAACATCCTGAAAATGGGGAAATGGAACAAGCTGAAAATCAGACTCTACAACGACAAGGTCACCACCTGGCTGAACGGAATTCAAATGGTCGACCTGAGTGACGAAAAAATCGGAAGAGGCAAGGGCGCCATTGCCCTGCAGATTCACGACGGCGGAGGAATCAAAGTGTACTGGAAAAACATCAGAATCAGAGAGTTGTAATTAGAACCTCCAGGTAATTCTCCCCTTCAGCATTGCCGGGGGGCCGGGCACCAACACAGGAATCCCGAAAAGAGCTGCTGGCTGTTTCCCGTTGGCAATGTAATGTTCATCCAGCAAATTAGTTCCTGAAAGTGAAATTGTTATATCTGGCCTGGCATGAACAAATCCCACCGTTAGATCAAATATTCCGAACGAAGGTTGTTTCATCGCTGGGCTGTTTGCAGCATCAAACCAGAGATGGCTCTTCCATGAGTAGAGCGGCACAAAGAAAAACCGCCAGAACCGGTTCACCGGGATGCTTCCTTTGAATCCTGCTGTAAAAGAGGTCGATGGGGTCAACATAAATTCCTTCCCTGCATAAAGCTGTGGTTTGTCCTGGGTGTCGGTTGAATCAAGCCGTGCATGAATCCAGGATGAATTCCCGAATATTTCCAGATTCTTCAGCAAGACCAGCCTGATCGATCCTTCCACCCCCAGGGAAATGGCCTTTCCGGTATCACTGATAAAGCCATCGTCCGGAGCTGTATTGTCAAAATTACGAAAAAGCTGGCAAAATCCGGTCACATCAAACCAAAGCCGGTTGGCTGCCACCAGCTTTATTCCTCCTTCGAAATTGTGCATCGCTTCATTCCGATAGATTCCTGCCGTTCCGTCAGGTGCGAAATTGAACAGGGGGGGGCGCTTTCCTTTCGAGTATCCCGCAAAGAAACTGGTTTCGCGGGTGAGGGCATAACTCAGCCTTGCCCTGTAATCTGCCAACAGTTGCCTGGTTGCTAAAGCCTGTTCGCTTGCAGGTATCGAAAAAAGATTGGGGTGGTACCCTGTCAATATCCCAAGGAGCGACGAATCTTTACCTGCAAGCAGTGATTCTCCTCTTGCCGATATGCTTTCCAGTGCAATTCTGATCCCTCCGGTAAACCGAATTCTTGCAGAGAGGTTCCATGTAAGATCAGTAAAGATGCATGAAGTATGGAAATCCGAATTGTTCAGCTTCATTTCCTGATGGATTTCGGGAAGAGGCATACCGGCAAGGGAACCGTCAGGAAAAACCGATAAGGGATTTGGGATGCCTCCACCTGTAAAAAGGTTCTCGGGCCTTCTAAGAATCAGGTGAACAAGGTATTGCTCGTTGACCTCCCATAAACGGCACAGTTCCGACTTTTCCCACCGGTAGTTGAGTCCGGCCACACCATTGATGCGGCCCTTCTGTGAGAAATCAATCCTTCCTTCAAAGGAGATAATCCTGGAACCGGTGTTTTCATCCAGGCTGCTAACAGCAAGGGACGTTCCATCTGCGTCCTCAAACTGATAATTGTTTCCATTCAGAAATGCAGCAATGAAACTGTAGTAGTTATTTTCATTTCTGTAATGCCTGAAATCGATCGTTGCACCTGTCATTTTCCGGTCACTGCCAAGTTTTTCACCTGCATCCAGAGACACATTTCTGCTGAAAATATCTGGCACTTTTCCAGCTTGGGAGATTTGAGGGTTTATATAAGCAGTTCCGGGATCCCTGTTTTCAAGGTATACCAGCATCAGATCGATCCGGGCATTAGGATATGGGAAATATCGAATCGATAACCTGCCACCCAGGCTGTTTTTCCCGCTGAGCGTACCTCCTTCATTATTTGACAGGTATCCTTCGTTGAGCGAATAAATTCCTGACAGTCTGGCAGACAGTTTATCTTTAAGAAGAGGAATGTTCAATGCACCCTCTGTTTCTTTTACCCCGAATGCGCCATAACCAACTGTCAGGGTGCCCCCCCATTGACGCCCCGGCTTTACTGGAGAAAATCGGATGAACCCTGCTTCTGCATCCATACCGCAAAGCGTACCCTGAGGACCTTTCATGACCTCAACCTGCTCCAGGTCAAATAATGTGGTATGTGACAAACCGGTTTTTCCAGTTGGTAAATGACCCATGAAAACAGGGATTCGAGGCTGCTGACCCGGATCGAAACCACCGGCAGCTACTCCCCTGATTTGATAATCGGGTGATCCTGCCGGAAAGGGTGTGATCAACAATCCCGGAATGTATTCCGATATCTTCGAAAGTTCGCATAGGTCGGAAATTTCCGGCTTTTTCATCTCCTGGACACTGACAGCCGACGGAATATCAACCATCTGCTGATCTCTCAACTGGGCTGTCACGGTGACAGGGTCCAGAGCAACCATAGGGCGGTCAAGTGTGAAATAAACAACATTGTTGCCCTCAAGAAGATACCAGTCGATCGTTTTCGTTTCATATCCCATACAGGAAGCCCGGATCGAAATCTTACCCACAGGCAATCCTTGCAGAAAATACTCTCCCTGCTCATTGGCATGGACCCCGACAGGGGTCCCCGGGATAGTCACAGCCGCGCCGGCCAGCCTCTGACGGTCTGAATTCAGCACCCTTCCACGAACGGTTGCAAGCGGTTGATTTTCAGACATCATTTCAACCCGCCGGTATTTCCGTTTTACCCTTCCTCCTTTCCTGGCCTGTGGGATGGCAGGAAAGGCCATACCCATCACAATCAGAAAGAAGATAATCTGCCGAAACATCTTAAACAAGGCTTTTTAAAAACAACAAATAACATTCAATACTATGGCACTCTCCGAAAGGGGGCGAAGTAACAGAAGTCCCGGAAGGAGTAACCGTTTTGTCATATTCTGGAACTGGTTGTACAAAGCGGGATTTGAAGCAAATGTGACAGCCTTTCAGCTTCATGCCTGGCAACCTGAATTGTTTTGAATTTTCCCAGTCGGTAAGCAGGTTTCATTTCTTTGTTGACCAGGTATATTCTGAAAAAGCGGCTTTCCAGGGCATTGGTCCTATCGGACCTGCTGTGTACAACGTAGGTAGTCGTGACCGGGACAATTGCAATTCCGGAACAACCTGAGTAATCTCTCCATTTCCCGACTGGAAAAATTCCGAATAGCCGGGCATAGGTTTTCATCCTCTGTTTATCTGTATCGATCACCACGCCGCCGGAAGTAAAGCACAGAAAGGCACCTGTGGTTAAAAGAACAATCCCTGCAACCTGCCTGAAGAAAATAAAGCCGGTCAGCATAAAAAGAACCCCTGCAAACGAAAGATAGGGCGCAAAAGGATATTCAGCTTTGCTTCTGAACTTCATAACGTTCTGAATAATTAGTATGGTATCTGCAATTTATCAGGATTTTCGGCAAAATTTAAATCAAAGAGGCTGCCTTACAGAACGGCAGCCTCCGGATGATGCTTCTGACACCGGATTGATTGATCGTAAATGTGTACCGGATGATGATTGGTGCCTTCTGCAAAAAATAAACGGCGAATCCGGAAGAATATTGTTTTAAAATGAACGGGAGATACATGTGGTAACAGACATAAAAAATCCCGGGGCCTCTGCCCCGGG
>CAYNBE010000197.1:0-7017 GCA_964395045.1 uncultured Prolixibacteraceae bacterium
AAAATACCTGGTACCTCTCCGGCTGGCCGAACTTTCATGCATGAAATATCAGGCTGGATATTATTCAAACTGGTTGTTAAGAAATGCGATCATTGAGTGTTGATTTTTTAAAAAAATGGTCACAAAATTGTCAACATTTAAAGAATCCTGATTCATTTCAGAACAAAATGGTTTATCTTGCCTGATATTTTTTAAAATTCAAAACTTATGAAAAAATCATACATGTTTTCTGCAGTGGTGCTTTTGTGTTTCTGCATGTGGACGGTTGGTGCCCAACCAGGAAACCATTATATCGGGGTAAAAGCAGGCTTCGGGGTTCCGAACCTGACTTCAGGTGCAAAATCCACTCCCCTGAGCGAAGGATATTCATCACGTTTGGGATCTTACCAGGGGATTGTTGCTGAGTATAATTCGGGAAACGTTCTGGGCATCAGGATGGAATTGAATTATTCATCACAGGGTGGCAACAGAAACGGGATACAGGCCCTTCCCCTGAAACCTGAACTTGCCCAGTTATGGCAAATGCTTCCGGCATTCGGAGTGGCTTCTGATGATTACATGTATATGGATATAAAAAACAAGGCTATCCTAAATTATCTGGAACTTCCGGTATTGGCAAAAGCCACATTCGGTTTGAGCCCGAAGTGGAATTTTTATATGAATGCGGGACCATACCTGGGGATAATGCTGAATGCAAAAAATATTACAAAGGGATCAAGCAGGATTTATATTGACAACAAGGGAAGTGTAACGGTCGATGCCATTTTACAACAGGCCGGACAGCAGCCTCTTGGTGAAGTGAATGCCGCCAGAACGGAAGATATTACTTCCGATGTGCACCGTTTCAATGTGGGAGGCGAAGGTGCCGTGGGTTTTGAACTGATTCTTAAATCGGGGAAATTTTTTGTTGAAGGAGGAGGAAACTACGGATTCGTCAGAATCCAGAAAGATGACATCAACGGGACCAATCACACAGGTGCCGGAACAGTTACGTTCGGTTATATGCTAAGGCTTTGATCATTGGATGATTGATGGCCTGCTGTTTCATTCTTCTTGGCAATTTCTGGGTGTTTTCATTCTGTCTCAGGATAATAAATGGCGGAAATTCACATCAAATATTCTCATTCTGCCTTTGGAAAACTGATTCTGGAAAGTTTTAACGGAAAACTCTGTCTTTGTGACTGGCTTTGCCGAAGGAACCGGGCTTGGGCTGATGCCCGTAATCAGAAGTTCTTCCATGCCGTGTTTGTTGAACAGGATGGATAGCCGAATGATCAGAAACCACTCATCTGAAGGGTTACACACGGGATCAGGAGCATGATGCCAAGAAATGTCAGGATGGCAATGAGGGGAAGAATCCATTTCACCCATTTCTGGTAAGGGATCCGGGCCACTCCAAGCACTCCGATCAATACTCCGGAAGTAGGTGTGATCATGTTGGTAAATCCATCTCCAAACTGAAAAGCCATGATGGTCGCCTGACGTGAAATACCGATCAGGTCCCCAAAGGGTGCCATCAGCGGAATGGTAAGTGCAGCCTTAGCCGAACCACTGGGAATCAATATGTTGATAAGGGTTTGAATTCCGAACATGATCTCGATGGAGGCAACTTTGCCAGACTGCCCGAGCGATTGTGACATTTCGTACAGAATGGTGTCGATAATTCCCCCGTCACTCAGGATGACAATAATCCCCCCTGCCAGACCCACTACGAGTGCGGCAGGAAAAATATCTTTCATTCCATTGGTAAACGACCGGGCGATGTCACTTGAACTGCTTCCGAAAGCAAAACCCGCAGCAATCCCCGCAGCAAGGAACAAGGCAGCAATTTCGGTCAGGTACCAGCTGTAACCCATGACTCCTATAATCAGGAAGATGACTGTGTACCCCAGAATCAACAGAATAAAAATGTGGGCCGATTTTTTCAGCGAAAACCATCCAGTGATGGCAAACAATCCTGCCAACAGGGGAATGGCCGGAAAGTCCAATGACCAATTCCCGATTTTAATTTCCGATTCAGGATATTGTACGGCAAATGCAACCAGGACTGTTGTGATGGCAACATAAACGAACCAGGCTTTTCCGGAAGTACCTGTCCCGGATGATTCTTCAGCCTGATCCAAGTGGCAGCGCCAGTGTTCATCCTCCTCATAGACCGGAGAAAACCGGGGATTCCGCCGCAACTTTTTCATATAGTGCAACACAAATACGATACCTGCAATGTTCAATACCACCCAGCATAACAACCGGTATTCAATGCCCGAAAACAGGGGAATCCCTGCCAGTCCCTGGGCAATGCCAATTGTGAATGGATTCAGCAGGGCACCTGCAAATCCGATGTGTGCACCTACATATACCATGGAAACTCCCGTGATCGAATCATATCCCATCGAAACCGCAAGAAGAATAAACAGGATGGCAAATGCGATGGTCTCCTCACTCATCCCGAAAATAGCCCCGAACAGGCTAAACAACAACATGGCAGAAACCACAATTACATTGTCGACTCCCAGGAATTTCCATAAACGCTTCTTTTCCAGTTGCCTGATTCTGATGAGAAATGAAAAAACAGCGGCATCGATTGCTTTGGTCTGGTTCATGATCCAGAATGTCCCCCCGATGATCAGAATGAAAATGATAATTCCGGCCTGTCTGACAAATCCTGTGAAAAGAGCCGAAAATATTTGCCAGGTTTGGGGCTGTGCATCTGTTTTGGATGGATGTCCGTCGGGAAGCTCTTCCATCCGTTGATAAACCATTCTTGCCTTTTCTGCTTCAGTTCCGTCCCCTTTTACATACTTTCCCGGCGGAACGAACCATGTCAAAATGGCAGAAATAACAATAAATCCGAAAATGATCACAAAATTATGGGGAACCTTTTTCATTGAGCGAAGGTTTATTCAAAACATCGTGGTTAATCTACCGAAACTGAAATTGCTGGAAATCAAAAATAGAAAATATTCCTTTGAAATTCAGATTGTGTCACAGGCCCGGGAGGATATAAGCGATATTCTTCGACTGGAATTCTGCCTGTTTACTTTTTCAGGATGGTTTCCATCAGATGTGATTTGAACGGATCTGCCAGAGGCAACCGGTGAGTTCCGACAACAACCTGGTTCACGTTGATGTGATCAATTTTCGACAGATTTACAATAACACTCCGGTGTACCCTCATGAAAGAGAATGCTTTAAGCTTTTCTTCCCAACTTTTCAAGGTTCCATGTACAACGAATTTTTTATCGGCAAGACGAAGGGTTACATAATCCCCGCACGACTCTACAAACAATATATCATCGATAGCTATCCGGTGAAGCTGCCTGTCGGATTTTACTGTGATTTTTTCATTTGCGAATGGCTGGATTCCGGAATGGATCTTTTCTTTTGCCTTGTTCACAGCTCTGCAGAACCGTTCGAACGAAAATGGCTTCAGCAGAAAATCGATGATTTCCAGGTCAAAACCTTCGATGGCATATTGCGGGTAAGCGCTGGTGAATACCACCATGGGGGGATGAAACAGGGAACGCAGAAAACTGATTCCATTCATTCCCGGCAGGTTGATATCAAGAAAAAGCAGGTCGGTCCTGTTTTTGTCGAGGGATGCCTGTGCATGATATGTATCCCGGAAAAAGCCATTACAAACCAGCCCGGGACATCGTGCGATATAATTCTCAAGAATGGACTGAGCTGCCGGTTCATCTTCAAGGACAATGCAGTTCACTTCGCTTTTTTCTGTTAAGATAGACATTTCATTTCAAATTTCAAACCGGTTCATCGGTTCAGCCTGATGGTCATTCCGACCAGGAATTCTCCTTCTTTTTCAGAGTATTGAAATGTGTGACGGCCGGGATATAATAATTCCAGCCTTTTCTGAACGTTTCTGATACCGATGTCCCCATTATTCTCAACTTTTTTTGTTTGAGGCAATGCGATTGTATTGTATGTTTCAAACAACAGCCGGTTCTTTTCCGTAGAAATAGTGATTATTATTTTCCCGGGTTCTCTCCCGACTCCGTGCTTAAAACAGTTTTCAACCAGGGGGAGCAAAAGCAGGGGAGCTATTTTTAAATCCGGAAATTCATTTTGTAACCTGAATTCAATTTTCGTGTAGGCCGGATCGGTTCTTTCTTCCTGTAGCCGGATATAAGAACGGATGATTTCGACTTCCTTGCTTAATGCAATTTCATTGCTGGCCGTATCATACAGGATATACCTCAGAAATTCTGAGAGATTCAGAATAACTTCACCGGCATGATCATCTTTTCTGGCGACGAGTGAATAGATGGTATTCAGGTTGTTGAAAAGGAAATGGGGATTAATTTGTCCTTTCAGTACCAAAAGCTCATTCTGTGCCTTTTCGCGGTTGGCGATTAGCATAGAGGCATATCTTAGCAACAGGTACAACAGGGTTGAGAACAGCAAATACATGATATGGATGATTACCAGTTCCCAAAACCTGAAGTAGGAAACAAAATAGAGAGAAGGCAGGAGAAGGTCGATACCGAAATCAAACAGCAGAAAATTCACCGCGGAGGCCACTATGGAAAGACCGCCAAGCAGAAACAGGTAAAAGCCGAACCGGCTTTGGTTGAGATAACGGGGAACGGGAACTTTCAGGTTGAAATAAACAGCACCTGCTATTGAGAGGTGAAAGACTACCACATACAGGAATGAAGAACAAAAAAAATCTTTGAAAAACTGGATATCATCTTTATTCCCGGCAGGCACGATCCATTGATATAAAAGATAAATGACAGGGATGGTCAGAATGACCGATCCACCAATTTTTATCCATCCTGGAATTTTTCTGATAAACCAGACAAAAGGCAGCAGGATATAGATAAAGAACACCGTATTGAATATCACAAGGTATGGCCAGAAATCGTCCAGAAATCTGATTGTTCCGACTGATTCAACACCCGGGTTGAAAACAAAATACCATGCATTCACCGAAACCAGCCAGAATAAAAGATGGAGGAAAACGGTCAATGGTTTTTTATACCTGATGCTTTCATCTGTTTTTAATATTTGGTTCATTTAAAGCATTTTGTTGAAACAGAAGGAATTAGCATGTAACATATCATCATCTCATTTGGTCCCGACAAACGTTGTGATGCTCATTTCATTTGGCTGGTTGATTCTTAATTTTATACAATTTTAACATGGCTGGTTGGTTTTTCCAGTCAATAAACCTTGTTTCCCCTGCATAGCGCTCAATCATTCCTGTAAGCTGTCCGGAGGAACCAGTCAACAGAAGTCTTTTGGCGCTGCTGATCCATCTGTAACTCACTCTTACCCTTTTACTCTCAATCATTTCTTTCATATTTTCAGCCCCCAGCCATGAAACTTCAAAACCATCCCCCTTTGTTTCGATTCTTGCCAGGGTATGAACAGGGAAATGAGTTTCGGTGGCAAACCTGCTTTCTGAAAGTCCCGCATAAGAAGTGGGGTAAAAGTCTCCGTACATTGTTTGTTTTACCCTGAATAACACCATTCTGAATTCATATTTCACTGAATCAGGAAAAGTGCCGGTCAGTTTTACCGAATATATATTTTGTGGATTCATAACAGAGGAATCGGCACCCCCGGAAGTCTTGACAGTTTGTTTCAGGACGGCCCTTTTAATCCGCCAGGTTGAAATGGTATCGGCATGCTTCCATACGTCACCGGATTCATTTTTCCCGGAAACAGCTTTCCCACGGAGCGGTATCACCATCCAGTCACCTTCTATTTGTGGCAGAAGGAGCATGTTTTTTTCCATGTAAAAAGGATTCAGGGAACAGATCATGAAAAAATCAGTACATCCTGATGCCATGAGGAGGAGCAGAGCTACAATCGATATGTTCTTTTTTCGCATGGTAAAGAATATTGTTTTATAATTCTAAATTATTCCTCTTTATGTTCAGTAAAAAATTATTTCGCTGAATGCCTTCTGTTTTTCGACAGCAATTGAAAAATCACTATTTTTCAGTACATTCGCCGCCACTGATGAGATACCGACTAATCTGCCAGATAAATGAATCCGTTTTGGAATAAACATCTGTGGAAAGCAGTTTATCCGTTTTTCCGGTTCGTACATTTGTTGTTACTTTAGGTCATTTTCCAATTCAAGTGGTACCGATCGTCCGATATTTCCTGATCATTATTTGCCCGGTTGTGATTTTCTTTTCCGGACAGGCCCAGGATGTGGGTTTTTCACAGTTTTATTCTAATCCTCTATACCTGAATCCTGCCTTCACAGGTACATTGGATGTGCCCAGGATCAACCTCCAGTACCGGGACCAGTGGCATTCCCTCCCCAATGCATATGTCACCCAAAGTATCTCGTTCGATATGCCTTCGCGGATACTGAATGGCGGACTGGGGTTTAATCTGATCAAAGATTCCCAGGCATCGAACCTGTTGACAAATTACCAGTTCAGTTTGATTTATTCGTCCATCTTCAGATTGTCGGAAAGCCTTTTTTTCTCCGGGGCACTACAGGCGGGATACCATCATTACAATCTTGACTGGAACCGTCTTGTTTTTGCCGACGCGCTTGATATTTACGGGGGGACAACCCGGTTGACAGGTGAAATACCTCCATCAGATACCAGGTACGGTTTTGCCGATTTTGCAACCGGTATTGTTGTGTTTGGTGAAAAAATGTTTGCGGGGGTATCGGTCAGCCACCTTTCACAACCTTCTCATCATTGGTACGATGACAACAGTCGGGTTGCAAGGCTCTGGAGGAAATACACCGCACATGTAGGGACAAGAATCCCGGTACACCCTTACGGGCACTGGAGAAAATCGTTTGATCTGCTCCCACAGGCGGTTTTTATGCAACAGGGTGATTACAATCAGCTCAATTACGGAATGCTTGCCGACTACAGGGGAATCACTGCGGGGTTATGGTTCAGGCAGGATATGACGCTCCGCTATGATGCGCTCATTTTTCTCGTGGGTTATATGAAGAAAAGATGGCATTTCACCTATAGTTACGACTGGACGGTTTCGGGGCTGGGCGGGCGTTCAGGG
>CAYNBE010000198.1:0-6974 GCA_964395045.1 uncultured Prolixibacteraceae bacterium
CAACAATAATAATAAAAGTTAAACCTGAAGAGGGTTAAGCAGAATATTACGGCAGCAGGTTTTTATTTGTTTCTCCTTCCCTTACGGATTACCAGAATGGCCCCGGCGATGACGGCAAACAGGATTCCTTTGGTCTAATTATGCATAGCCTGCCAAAGTTAGCTGAAACTTTCAGTTTCCCGCAGATTTCGCAGATCAACGCAGATTTACCATCCATTTTTCCATTTCTATTGCTGTTACCTGAGATCCTTTCGTTTAATCATTCCATAAGTTCAAACCACATGGCCGTCTGCCTGTTTAATACAATTTTACCGGTACGAATCGGGCTGAAGGCCCGGCTTGTTTCAGCCCGGGGCGTTGCCCAGGGTACCTGACGGGCACATGCCCGTCAACCGCCATGTAAGGGCAGGTTCATTTATTCCGGCTTTTTTATGGAGACCCCTACACTCAATGTTTCCTCACCGCCCATCAGGAATACATTGTACTTTTCGTTTTCAGCCTGGATAGAACCGCCTTTATCGCCCATCTTCATGATGACGATCAAATCCCTTTTCTTTCAGCAGTGCATCATACTTGTCAATAAAACCATCCTGTACCTCCTCATACACGACATTCCAAGTTTTCGTGTCATTCATGGTGCTGGTTGTCACTCCTTTTACCTTGCCAAAGGTGAATTCGGGTATGTCATCCGGGATGTCATCTGGCCAGGATTTTGCTTCACTGTCCACCTCCATCTTGCCTTTACCGGTCTCAATGACTGCTTTGCCACTGCTGAGATCAACGTCGGTTTTTTGTCCGGTGGCATTTTCGAGAGCTTTCTCCATCAGTTTCTCACCGGTTTTTTCCGAAGCCCGGCGGCAGGAAAGGGTGAAAAGGGTGAATACGAGGGATAGAAGGATCAGCCCGGCAGTTCTGATAGTCAGGAAATTTTTCATAACAACTTGTTTTTTAAATGGTTATAACTGAACGATCATTATTCACTTTTTTCTTTTATTTCCGGTATTGCCCAGCGCCAGGTAATCTCCCTGCCGGAGGAGGTATGCTTCACCTTCCAGCGGTCGCCGCCCTGCCAGGTGATTTCCACCGTGTCGCCCCCTGCCGCATCTCCAATGCCCAGGGTCTTCAGCTTTGCCGCATCGGTGACCTTCACGGCAATGGCCTGCCCTTCGGTGATTTTTACCACTCCGGGAGCTACCCGGCATTTGCAGGCATCCCAGTCGGCTTGTACACCCAGGGTTTGGTTAAGGGCCCCGTCCAGGTCACCGACACCTGCAATTGTTGTGGAAGGCGGGAGGGGCAAAGCCGGCGTGGCAAGGGACAGCAACAGGAGTGCCAGCAGGGCGGGGAGGCGGGAAAAGGTTATCACCGTTTTCATGGTTCTCATTGTTGTCGTATTTGTGTCGTTATTCTTTTTCTATTACTTTTTCTTTACTGGGTTCGGTTACGGTGATCCTTAGAATGGCCTGTTTCCCCTTCTTATTTTTAAACTGAATGCTTAGCTCACCTACACCGGTGCCCCTCACGGCATACCTTTTCTGGTCGAGCCTGCGGATGCCCACTTGTGATGACAAATCAAACTCATCGCCAAGAATGCCGATATAGGAGGACATATCCAACTCATCGCCCATAATCCCAATATAACTGGCAACCTCGGTAAGGGTGATTTCTGCAATGGAACCTGCCGGCAAAGTAAGATGCACAGGTTCGCCACCAAACTTTAATTCGATGGTTTGGTTCAAATAACCATCTAAATCCTGGAAAGTTACATTGCTTTTTAAATCACCGGTTGGGTTTAACCGGTTGTCCTGCGCCTGTAGCAGGGCCGGGTAAAGGAATAGGAAAGTAACAAAAAGGATGGCTGAGATGAGGAGGGTTTTGAAGGGAAGTGTCATAGTTCTCATAGTTAGCATGGTTATCATTGTTGTCGTTGTTGTCATTGCCTGCCTGCCGGCAGGTAGGTTGTTGAGTTAACCGGTAATCCGGTGATCCGGTTTTTGGAAATTCGATATTGATTATTCGATATTGGATATTTGTTCCGGGCTTTGTGTTCTGCGCTTCGCTGTTCTGGGCTGAGTGTTCCGGCCGCCGCCGTTCTGCACTCCAGTCTGTCTCACCCGGGGTGGCATTCCCTCACACGTTCTATGTTCGGTCATTTACCCCGGGTTATGGTGTCCGACCCTTTCAGGGTCGTCAGCGGATGACGGGTTTCTTCTTACCAACTGCTCAATGACACGAAGCCAATGACCAATGCAATCATCACGGAATAATTTTCCGTTCACCGTTCGCCAGAAGCACGTGGGTGGCCATTTTGCCGTCGGTTTCGAGTACCACGCGGTCGCCTTTTTTTATGCCGGCAATGCCCAGTTTTTTGAAGAGCGCCGGGTCAGTTACCTTTCCGGGCATCCTGTCAGGGATCACACCATCCTCCGTTTCTTTATCGGGACAGAATCCCCATACCGACAGGTAGAACAGCGGGAGCTTCACGCTCTGCCCTGTCCGTTGCAACTCGACGGTCCACCAGCCGTTAAGGTGGTTGCGGAAGGTGACGGCATCGTTCATCTGCGCCCCTTCCAGACCGATGCGGATGGCTGTGGCAGGGGTGACTACCCGGGCGGTGAGACTTTCCTGCACAACGCCGGCATCCAGCCTCCCGTCAAATACCACCCCAACATAGCGATCGTAACTGTCATCGACGATGCAGTCGACATCTGCCGGTGGGAGGGCGAAGGCAGGGGCGAAGGAGAGCAGTAGTAGGAGGAGGAGGGTTGTCATGGTTCTTGTTGTTCTCATTGTTGTCGACTTTCTTGTTCTTTATTTATTATTATTCCTTATTGGTTATTCTTTGCTTCCGGTTTTGTTTTCGACGCTTCGCGTTTTGTGCTTCTCGCGGGGTGGCATGCCCCTGCTCGTTCCTCGCAGTGTCTGTACACCCGGGGTGGCATGCCCTCACTCGTTCCTCGTTCGGTCATTTACCCCGGGTTATGGTCTCCGAACCTTTCAGGGTCGTTTGGGGCAGACACAGGCAGGCACCAGGCAAGGGCAGATACTCCCAAGAGTTATAATCATTACCTATTCATTATTTCATTTTTCATTTTTCATTTTTCGTTATTCACTTTTTATCTTTTTTTTCCGGTATTGCCCAGCGCCAGGTAATCTCCCTGCCGGAGGAGGTATGCTTCACCTTCCAGCGGTCGCCGCCCTGCCAGGTGATTTCCACCGTGTCGCCCCCTGCCGCATCTCCAATGCCCAGGGTCTTCAGCTTTGCCGCATCGGTGACCTTCACGGCAATGGCCTGCCCTTCGGTGATTTTTACCACTCCGGGAGCTACCCGGCATTTGCAGGCATCCCAGTCGGCTTGTACACCCAGGGTTTGGTTAAGGGCCCCGTCCAGGTCACCGACACCTGCAATTGTTGTGGAAGGCGGGAGGGGCAAAGCCGGCGTGGCAAGGGACAGCAACAGGAGTGCCAGCAGGGCGGGGAGGCGGGAAAAGGTTATCACCGTTTTCATGGTTCTCATTGTTGTCGTATTTGTGTCGTTATTCTTTTTCTATTACTTTTTCTTTACTGGGTTCGGTTACGGTGATCCTTAGAATGGCCTGTTTCCCCTTCTTATTTTTAAACTGAATGCTTAGCTCACCTACACCGGTGCCCCTCACGGCATACCTTTTCTGGTCGAGCCTGCGGATGCCCACTTGTGATGACAAATCAAACTCATCGCCAAGAATGCCGATATAGGAGGACATATCCAACTCATCGCCCATAATCCCAATATAACTGGCAACCTCGGTAAGGGTGATTTCTGCAATGGAACCTGCCGGCAAAGTAAGATGCACAGGTTCGCCACCAAACTTTAATTCGATGGTTTGGTTCAAATAACCATCTAAATCCTGGAAAGTTACATTGCTTTTTAAATCACCGGTTGGGTTTAACCGGTTGTCCTGCGCCTGTAGCAGGGCCGGGTAAAGGAATAGGAAAGTAACAAAAAGGATGGCTGAGATGAGGAGGGTTTTGAAGGGAAGTGTCATAGCTCTCATGGTTATCATTGTTGTAATTGTTTTTATGGTTGTCTTTGTTAAGTTTTGCTCTTCTTTTTGATGAAGTATGCTGAAGGTATCGGGTTAATAACTGATATTGCTTAAGTTTTCACAGTCACCCATAGTAATCGGATCTGATGACTCTAATTTAACACTATCATTGAGAATCCGATCTGTTCAGCCACTTCAGGATCAGAAGGCGTAAGAACGGAAACATTTATCCTGGCGGTTCCGCCAGTTTTCATTTTCAAACTGATGCTGCCATCCTGTACCTTGAGCAGGGCAAACAACTTCCCTTCATCATCCTTTGCCAGTTGAATGGCTTTCGACGGCGTGGTTTCTCCCAATGGTACCATCAAACATATTCTTCCCTTAATGTCCGGATGAAGCGACGAAAATTGTCCGGCTATGTCGTCAAAGGTGACCATGGCTGCCAACCGTCCGTCTTTGGTACGGACCAGCCGGACCAGCTTCCGAAGCTCTTCTTGTCCGGGTTCATAACCCAACGGAAAGAGAAGCGTGGTTTTTCCTTCCCCGACTCCGGCCAGGAGTTCTGTTTTGAGATTGTCTTCTAATTTTAGAATTCTAATATTTGCAGGTCTGGTCGCCGAAACAGTATTCATAAAATCGATGATATTATCATCAAAATTAAAACTGAATTCGCTGCTGCCGGCAAGTGCGGAATAGTCCCTGGCCAAGAAATCGGCTACTTCTAATGTCAATGGCATTGAAGATTCCTTGAGACTGAGAGTCCCCGTGAATGGTATTAAGAGGTTCAGAGGCCCTGAACGTTCCATTTGAATACTCTTTACCTGTCCGTAACCAAAAATGCTGGTAAAAACAATCAGTAAACTATATACCACAGATTTCATCTTTCTCACAATAAATTGATTTGTTTGATACAGTTTATTTCGGGTTTATAAGCAGTCTGACAAAGTCGACCGCATAGGCATCGCCAATGCCGGATGTGGTATCGTCGATCAGAATTTCGAGTTTACCGGTGCTGAGCGTAGCGATCATAGCAGAAGGAAGTATGTAGCTCACCAGTTTCCCTTTCGGACCAGTCATATCGGTCTCAGTGATCAACCTGGTAAGGTCGGCCGATTCTTTTCCGTTGATGAATGCTTTAAACCGGCTCCCGGAACTTTCCTGCTGGAAGTCGTTCACAAAAATCTGCAGAATGGCTGCAACCGGTTTAATACCCTGCAGGTTGAATTCGAGTTTCAGCGGGACCGGATTATTCCCAGGACGCTGGGTAGATTCGGTGTAGCCGTCGTTCCATGCTTCGGAACCATATTGGTAAGAACTTGGTACCATAATCCGGTCAGTTCCCTCCGGGTCAGTCGGGTCAACTTCCCAGGGAAAATCATTGTATTCCGTTAGCTCACCAGAAAAGGGATTGTATCCTCCAGGGAAACCGGAATTAATATTGTCGATATCACCAAGACGGATGATCACTTCAGCTTCCCTGGCGCCTTTTTCCATTACCCATTTTGACAGGGTACACTGCGCAGAAATGGAATTCGCTAAAATCATCTGAAGAAACAGAAACGGGATAAAAAAAATTCTTTTCATAATCAGTGGTTTTTTGTTTGACTATATTCTTGTTTGATGAACATCAATAATGGAATTATAGTTGCGCATCTTCTGATTCAATGGTCAGGAGTATGATGCGGAGATACTAACTATTCCTTGCCGGTTTAGAGATTCAGTGCTTTAATCTCTTTCAGGACTGGCGCAACCGAAGGAATGAAAATTTTGTTTAAAATAATTTGTTCATTCACAGGTAGCTGTACAACGGCCTCGCCGTTGACCTTCTTTTCATAAACGATTTTTCCGCTGTTACCTTCCACAAAGATGATCTTCGAAGCCATTATTAGGACCGTATTGTTGACACTTTCCATGGATTCAATCGAACATCTTAACAGGTAATTTAGCCGTTCCTTTGTGCTGATGATTTTAAAGGCCTCTTCAGTAAGATTCACGGGATCAGGAGCAGGTACTTCCTTCAACAATAACAGGACATGCTCCCTCGTCAATAGAGTGGTGTTGCCCATTGTTTTAAGCTGTGTTTTGAAATGATTCTGCATTTGCAGAGTCAAAGAGGATATCTGCTGATTATTCAGCACACCAGCATAAGATGCGGGGGGGGCAACAGGCAAAATGCCGATGGAGGGTTGTGCAACAATTGGCAAAGAAAAAAATGCACCATTGAAAAAGGGGAATACCAGCATAAAAAGCACGGTTTGCAGAATACTTTTTTTCATGGTCTGATTATTTTTATTCTTACAAAAATAAGTCATGCAACAAACCTGAACAACTGATTTTCAGGTTATTGAATAAACAGAAATAAATCCGTGGCGAATTATACGGAATTTGTGGCGAAGTGCATAGGGAGGCTGACTTTTCCAATCAGCCATGTGGTTACTACCGGAGAAAGGATTCTCAGGTTCCCTTACAGTGTATTGTCGATCAGTTTTTCCAATTTGCGGATATGGTTAGGTGGGATATCAAGCCAGATTTTTTCAGTGCCCTTTTCGAGCAGGCATTTCTTCTTCTGCCGGTCAGCTTTTCTGAGGTACCTGGGGTTAATAAGCACTGACCGGCTGATCCGGTAAAAGGACCATGGAGCCAGGATTTGCTCTGTCCGGCCCAGGTTTACCGTGACCACTTCCCTGTTGTTGTTCCCGAAATAGAACATTGTATAGTTGACATCCGCTTCACAGTAAATGATTTCATCTGGGGAAATCAGAATATAGCCGTTGCGGGTATTGAATTTAAGCCTGGATGGTTTTTTCTCTGTTTCAGCCCCCGGAATGATTTTTTTCTCCTGCTGGTGTTTCAGTTTCTCAGCCTTAAACCGGAGAATGGTATCATTCAACTGGTCCATCATGACCGGTTTCAGCAGGTAATCAAAAGCCGAAACCTTAAAGGCCGGGA
>CAYNBE010000199.1:0-6917 GCA_964395045.1 uncultured Prolixibacteraceae bacterium
TGAAAGTACCAATAATCAGAGAATTAACGACTCCTAACTGCAAGTTGGGTTAAGCACACAATTCAGGATGTTTCTGACCTTCAAAAAAACAGGTTCCATAATATTACCCTGGAAATGTCGCTGAAGCCATTCAAAAAGAATGATAAACAGTACATTTCAGCCGTCTGTCATGAGGTTTTTACCCAGTGGACTTCGTTAATTCGTCATACTGATACTGTTTCAGTAATGTTATGGACTGCTGATGGTTCAGAGATTTTAAACTATTCGGGAAGCCTGAAGCAGCCACTTGAATGGGCTATGTACATGGGAAATCCGAATTCGGGACGGGAAGTTAATTCATCTCCCGGTGAAAATCTTTCCATCCATGAAAGAGCTTTCACTTATATGGATAATCCGCCGTCGTATACATACCGTGACCTCAAATATATTGTTTCCGAACTAAAGCGGGTTGGTCGCCAATTGTCAGGAAAACCAATCCGGGTCGGGGCAACATTTGATCCGGGCCCGGAATTTGCAAAGTCGGAATTCAAATATAAAAAGCATCCCGAAGTTTGTATGGGCGCCACGATGGGATCAAAAACATTCGTTTGTTGTTATGCTACCCTGAATGCCGATTCGGACAGCTATGCCGGGTTTCCGGATGGAATAACACAAGACTTGCCTTTTGGTACTTTTTTCGGGCGTCAGTCACTCCATTTTTTAACCGATCTTGGCTTCGATTATATCTGGTTATCCAATGGTTTCGGTTTTGGGATGGAAACGTGGAGTGCTACCGGGGCTGTATTCGATG
Source organism: uncultured Prolixibacteraceae bacterium (assembly GCA_964395045.1). GTDB lineage: Bacteria > Bacteroidota > Bacteroidia > Bacteroidales > Prolixibacteraceae > UBA1413. Next base: position 791 of record CAYNBE010000199.1, read on the forward strand.
GTGAGAATTTTCATCCCGAAAAAGTTGTTGACACGCGCCGGAAGATTGTTCATTTCTGGAATCTGTTCCGGGCAGAATGTCCTGATTTCAGAATTGAAACCAGAGGAACGAATTTGGCAACCGGAATCGATTTGGCTGCCGACGGGGTTGATTTGCGGAGTATTTACCGGGGAAAATACAATTTGCTGCCACCGCCAAATTCACCTTGGGCAGCGCTGAATGGTGATTTTGGCCTGGAACTGGCCGGCTACATGTCGCGTATTGCTGAATTACCCGATGAAAGGTATCTTTTCAGGTACTATACACACGACCCATGGTGGCTGAACAGCCCATGGCTCGATCGTTATGGCCGTGAACCACATGATATTTATTTACCAATGGCCGTTGTCCGCTTAAATGAAAATGGTGAAACAAAATTACCAACCCACTTAAATTTTCTGACGATTGATGATACATACGGGAATATGCCGGTTCAGGTTCCCGATGAGGTAATCCCACATATCCTGCAGGCACGGAGAAACGCTCCCGATCAGGCAGGACCAGTCGTATGGGTTTATCCGTTTGATGAATATCACGATTGGGCTGCCAGTCAGCCTGAGCGAATTAAAGAGATTTATTACGGTGACTGGTTTATCCGGCAGGCAATCAACGAAGGTTTTCCGATGAATACGGTTATTTCCACAAAGAACTTCAGTTCGGTTCAAAAATCAGGAAAAGATGTTTTCCGGGAATCGGTTTTGGTATCGGTTGTACCTGCATCAGGTAGCGAATACGAAAAAAAGCTGATTGATTTTGTGAAGACCGGCGGGAAACTTTTGATATACGGACCGGTAACAAACGCCGGCAATGAATTTCTTGAACTATTGAACATAAAGCTGGTTCAGCCTTTATCCGGCGATTTTCAGATAAAACTCTTTTTAGAAAAGGATCAATTGAAGGAACAAGCTTCGACCGTCATTCATCATTCAGAAAAAATGTCGGGAGGCGGGATTGAAACGATGGTTGCAAATCCTGCTTCCGGTATTAAAATCCTGGCTCAGGTTATTCAGAAGCAGAACAGAAGAGATGTTGCCCTTATCAGGCAAGACAAGGACTGGCACGGTGGTGCTGTTTGTTATGTGCGGGGGACCAATTCAGCGTCATACAAAGGCGGGCATTTGCTGACGCCAGATGATCCCGAGAAGTGGTTTTCGGGTCCGCTTCTTATGCGGCACTGCCTGGCAGCGTTTGGTTATACAATTTTGTACAGTAAGCAGTCGGCAGGGATTAAATCTCCGATCAGTTGCATATCGAGGAACGACAACGCCTGGTGGTTTTCGGGATATGTGCCGAACCAGACTGTTGAACAGCGTTTTCAATATCCACAGGCTGCTCCGGTATTTGTTCGCTGGGAAGCTGAGATAAAAAACGGAGTGTCAAGCTATCGTTTCCCGAAGGCATTTTTTGAGGAATGCCGTGTTTTTGTGGAGCAGCAGGATGGGATTGTCTCTTGCTTTGAGATTCATTCGGGAGAAAAAGGAGTTCGCCGGAGAATTGGTATTAAAGGTTTGGAGAAAGCAAAGGTTCGGGTTTATGCGCCTCACGGAATTTCGGTTTCAGAAATGAAAGCTTATCTAAATGCAGGTTATCCTTATAAAGAAGGATTTGTTGCCGACAGAGAAGAATCGGAATATCCGGGGAAATATGTTGTTTATGAGAATATTACAGGACAATTGATTGTGTCATGGTAAATTTACCAGGTGAATTTAAGGTTCTTATTGGTAATTCATCAGATAATATTCTGATAGAAAAGAACTTTTATATCTTACTTAAGAAATAAGAATGAAAAGAACTGCCCATTGGCTTCCCTGGGCCATTGTATCAATGGCTTTTGTGGCCACAGCCCTGAGCTTTTTAGACCGGCAGGTATTGTCGGTTTCCATTATCAGGATCAAAGAAGATTTCCATATCTCCGATATTGAATATGGCTTTATCAATACAGGTTTTCTGATCAGCTATGCCATCATGTTCACAGTAGGCGGGATTATTATCGACCGCATCGGAAGCCGGAAAGGATTGGGCTGGTCGGTTGGTATCTGGTCGTTTGCAACGATGCTCCACAGCCTTGCCAACAATGCCCTGCATTTTGGGATATTCCGGTTTTTCCTCGGATTGGGTGAGGGCGGAGCATTTCCGGGAGCTATTAAAGCCGTAGTAGAATGGATCCCCAAAAACAGGCAAGCCCTGGCCAACGGCATAGCCATTGGGGGCTCGGCACTGGGGGCTGTTATCGCACCACCGCTTTGCGTTTACCTGATCAATGTGATTGGCTGGCGGGGTGTATTTCTGGTAACCAGCGGAATTGGCTTTGTGTGGGTGATTGTTTGGCTGCTTCTCCCAAAAAATAAAAATAGGATTGAAGAACCAAATGCAACCATTGAAAAAACACGGGTCAGCCTGGGGCATTCATTGGGTGAGTTGCTGAAAATTAAAGAAGTCTGGGTATTTATAGCCATCCGCTTCCTGTTGGATCCGATCTTTTATTTCTGGATGTTTTGGATTCCTAAATATTTGAATGAAGCGCGCGGCTCCCATATTCAGGAAATTGGAAATCTGTTCTGGATACCTTTTCTTGCACTGGGTGTTTCAAATATGCTTGGCGGGTGGATTTCAGATTCGGTACTTAAAAAAACATCCAGCCTGAATAAAGCCAGGAAATATGTAATGGGAATGGCAGCCCTGTTCACGATGCCGGTATTGCTTGTTCAATTTTTGCCATCAGTGGATTTGGTAATTGCAGTGCTCACCCTGGCATTTTTTGCTCATGGACTCTGGATTACCAATTACATCACTTCAATCAGCGATATTTTTGGCAAGTCCTTCACTTCAACGATCGTAGGATTTTCGGGCTCAGCCGGTGCGATTTCATCGTTCATTGTTAACCCTGTAATTGGATTGATTATCGTCCGGTTTTCATACGGCCCTATGTGGTCCTATTCCGGATTTATGTATGTGGTAGCTTTTCTGGTTTTTGTAGTGTTTATACCTGTGATTAAACCAAGGACAGAGCTTAGTTGAAAATTAAAAAGAAATAGTTTTTTGAATTTTAACTTAGAGTTTAAAGAAGAATTAAATAAGGCGTATTATGAATGTGGCTGGTAAAGAAATTTTTTTTGGCAGGACAAAAAAAGAAATGTCCCGGATTGGGGTGTTTGGAGTAGGGTACGACAAATATTGGGGCCAGTTTCCCGGTTTGCTGGAAGAACTGATGGAAAAGCAAAAGGTAATAATTGACAAAATTCCGGATAAAGATGCCGAAATCATCGACTTCGGGATGGTTGATAACCCGCGGAAAGCATACCGGATTGTGAATGAACTTCAGGCTGCAAACCTTGACCTGATATTTTGCAACATGCTCACCTATGCAACTTCGGGAACGTTTGGGATCATCATTAAAACCATACAGGTTCCCATTGTCATGGTGGCGCTGCAACCGCGCAAAGCGCTCGATTATTCACGAGCTTCAACGTATATGCAGTTGGCAAACGACGATATTTGTGCCATGCCTGAGTTTGCTGCTGCTGCTGTGCGGATGGGCAAAAAGGTACCCGACATGATTATTGGTTCGCTGCACGATGACCCTGATGCAGAGGTTCAGTTAGACGAATATTGCCGCATAGCCAAAGTACTACACAGTCTGAAGAACTCAAACCTGGGACATTTGGGGCACCCAATAAATGCAATGCTTGACATGCACACCGACGCCACCATGCTAACCTCGTTTTTCGGGAGCCACATTACCGAATGTGAAGCGAACGAGATTGTGTCCTGTTTCGAAAAGGTGACGGAAGAAGAAGTACAGGCAGCAAGTGAAATCATACTTGGCTTTTTCGATACACCTGACCCGGTTTCTGATCCAATTTCGATGAAACTTCAGGATGAAGATTTGCGGGTTGCGGCCAAAGTGAGTGTTGCCCTCAAACGTTTTGTGGAAGAAAAAGGACTGGACGGATTGGCTTACTATTACGACGGGCCTGACGATAGTGTGGAACGGATGGTGATGAGCAACCTGATTGTCGGGAATTCATTGCTCACTTCAAATGGTTTTCCGATGTGCGGTGAATCAGATTTAAAAACCTTAATAGCCCTGTTGATAATGAACCGTCTGGGCATCGGTGGAAGTTTTGCTGAATTCCATCCGGTTGATTTCAACGAAGGATTTGTTTTAGTTGGTCACGATGGGCCTCACAATATTGCCATTGCCGAGGGACAACCCGTTTTACGCAGCTTGAAAAAGTACCACGGCAAACCGGGGTACGGTGCAGGAGTGGAATTTAAAATAAAGGAAGGCCCGATCACCATGCTGTCCATCAACTCGACTTACAATGGCAGGTTTAAATTCATTATTGCGGAAGGCGAATCGGTAGCCGGTCCCATTCCTCCGACAGGAAATACCAATACACGCGGGTTCTTCAGACCGGATATCAAAACCTTTCTGACCCGATGGATCAGCGAAGGACCAACGCACCATTTTGCACTGGGAATAGGACATCACGCTTCAGCTCTGGCAAAAATTGCCAGGTATTTAGGTGTTGAATACAAAATAGTGGATTTAGATAACAATACTTCTTCAAGATTTTAATCGGTTATTGTGCCGAAATAAATTTATGAATACAAGTAATTTTTATAAACCGGTGTTGCTATTGCTTCTCATTTTATTTTCTTCTTGTGGAAAATCAGATGGTCCTGAGGCCGTTTTGCCGGACCCGGATTTTTACATCTACCTGTGCTTTGGCCAATCCAACATGGAAGGCGGTGCAGCAATTGAAGCAATAGACAGGGCCGCGGATACCCGTTTCAGGGTCATGGCAGCATTGGATTGTCCAAATCTGGGAAAGGAAGAAGGGTTCCTGGTACGTTGCTGCCCCGCCTCTGTGCTTATGCAATTCCGGACTTTCCCCCGCCGATTATTTTAGCCGGACGATGGTTGCAAACCTTCCGTCGAATGTCAAAGTAGGTGTCATCAATGTTTCGGTATCCGCTTCCAAAATTGAACTGTTCGATAAAGACAGTTATAAGGCGTATGTTTCAACAATCACCGAAGATTGGATGAAAGACAGGATTGCGGCTTATGGCGGAAACCCTTATGCACACCTTGTTGAAATGGCAAAACTGGCCCAGAAAGACGGTGTCATCAAAGGAATCCTGTTGCACCAGGGAGAGTCAAATAACGGTGATAACGCATGGCCTTTAAAAGTCAAGAAAGTTTACGATAACCTGATCAGGGATTTGGACTTAAAAGCGGCCTCTGTGCCCCTGCTTGCAGGTGAAGTTGTAGGCGCCGACCAGGAAGGCCGTTGTGCAAGCATGAATTCAATCATCGATAAATTGCCCCAAACCCTTCCCAACTCCTACGTCATTTCTTCAAACGGATGTACAGATAAGGCCGACAATTTGTATTTTGATACGGCCGGTTGCCGGGAACTGGGAAAGCGGTATGCAATGAAAATGCTTTCATTGATGGGGGTGAAAACTGAATAGCCGACGGAGATAAAAACAGCAACTTTTAAATTTAGTGAAAGATGGTTTACAGCAATGTTTATTATCGAAAGGTGTTCACTATCAGTGTAACCCCAACCTCAATCATTTGATTCATCATTGAAACTCTGATAAAAGCGGTTTGTCCCATCTGAGCTTTCAAGTGAAATATACTTGACAATCCCGCATCCCTTAAAAATACAGTCAATCCCCATGATATTCCCGTTGCTGTTTTTATACTTAAGATTGTAAACAACTTTGTCGTTCAGTTTTATTTGAACATCCTTATTGCGATTTTCAATTTCAAGTTCATTGGTTTGATCCGGATTGAATGTTAACACGGAAAGATCGGTTTCTTCGCCGGTCAGGCTGATCTCTCCAAAAGTGAGGTGTGAAAACTGCTGGCAGTTACTTTCTGTTAAAACGATTTCGTTTACATGATTTAAACAGTGCAACCTGACTCCTGTATCAAAGCATGTAATTCCGCCGGTTTCAGATGAATTCCTGTACATGATCCTGAATCTGAAGTTGTCGCCATCAACCCCAAAATCCATCATGGTACGATGCTGAAGGTCGAAAATCTTGTTGGTGTCGAATCCCTGTGATTTTA
>CAYNBE010000200.1:0-1443 GCA_964395045.1 uncultured Prolixibacteraceae bacterium
CCTGGCCCTATAACGGCTCCAACAGCCGGATGACCGAATTCCAGGGCGCGCTGCTTCTTACGCAGCTCTCCCGTTTCGAAGAGCAATCACGGCTCCGTGAGAAGAATGCGGCGTACCTGACTTCCCTGCTTGCCGAAATTCCCGGATTAAAAACCAGCAAACCGGATGGGGCCTTTTATGTATTTCCGGATGCATCATCCTATTTCGGAAAAACCGACGGAGAAATGACCATCCGAAACTCTGACGATCTATGTTACTATATCCTTAGCAAGGGGCATGTCGGGGTTGTTTCAGGCGATGCCTTCGGAGCTCCTGGATGTTTCAGGATCAGTTATGCCGCCTCCGAAGAACAGCTGACCAAAGCAATGACGAGGATTAAAACCGTCCTTGAAAAACTTTATTAAAAAGTCCAGTCGCGGAAAAATTGTCATCATCCGAAGCCTCGACCTGCCGGTCATTGATGAAATCAGCATAGTCAGGGCTTATCCGGAAAATCACCTCATGAAGGATTAACAACGCTACAACCTGATTTTCAGCAGATAAAACGATACCGAAATAGCAATATAAAGGAGAATAATCACAGCCAGTCCGTATATACCCAGGAATATCAGCAACAGCAGGGAAGTGCCGAGGAAAATATACCTGTACCAGTTTCCCCGCAGGCTGGATCGTTCGAATTTCAGCGAAAACATCGGCAATTCTGACACCAGAAGCAGTGAAGTGACCAGGATGGTCATTAGTAGGTTCCTCGAGGTAAATAAAAGTAACGGGAATTCCGGATTTGATGCAAAATCATAGATCATCCCGAACGAAGCCCAAAGCATTGCATTGGCTGGAGTAGGCATCCCCAGGAAAGATACACTTTGCCTCGGGTCTATATTGAATTTTGCCAGCCTCCAAGCTGAAAACACCGGGATCAGGAACGGAGTAAGGAGCAGAAACCAGTTCCATCCTGTTGTATGGATATCGGCCATAGGAATCATCAGGCCGGGAATGGAGTGCTTCATCAGCACATAAGCCAGAGCACCCGGAGCCACTCCGAATGAGATCACATCAGCAAGTGAATCAAGTTGCTTTCCAATTTCAGAATATGCTTTGAGCAACCGTGCAGAAAATCCGTCCAGAAAATCAAACAGGGCGGCAATGACGATCAAGATTCCTGCGGCCCCGGGTCTTCCTTCGGCTGCCAGCACAACAGCAAGGGCACCCGAAACCAGATTCAGGGTAGTAATGAAATTAGGAACCGACCGGATTATCCTGTTCATAATAGAAAGTGTTAAATCACAGCTATTACAGTAACGCCCCCTTTGACAACCTGGTTTATCCTTACTTTGACATTCGCATTGACAGGGAGAAAAATATCCACTCTTGATCCAAAACGGATAAAACCAAGCTGGTCGTTCCACTTAACTTTATCACCAGCCCCCTTATAAGTGACAATTC
>CAYNBE010000200.1:1462-6916 GCA_964395045.1 uncultured Prolixibacteraceae bacterium
GGATTCCGGCAATCTGCCTGACCAGGATTTCCTGTCCACTTTCTGTTCTGATTACAGTGGTGCACCGTTCGTTCTTCCCGGATGATTTGGCAAGATTTGCAGGTTTGAATTTCCCGTTGTGGTGTTTCTGATAAACAATTTCTCCTTCCACCGGGAAATGGTTCATGTGAACATTAAAGATCGACATAAAAACCGACACCTGTATCCTTCTTCCGTTGAAATATTCAGGTTCTATGACCGGTTCAATGGTGACCACTCTCCCATCGGCTGCCGAAAGGACCTCTCCCGTAACAGCCGATTTAACAATTCCGGGATCCCTGAAGAACCAAAAAACAACAGCAAGCAACACAGCAGAAAAAATCAGTACAAGATAAAAAAAGGTGGTATACCCCGAAACCAACAGAATTGCAAGGTTCACGACAACCAGGGCTGCCAGAAAATAGGGGATAATTTTAAATCCTTCCTTATGAATTACCATCTATTAACTATTTACAAATTATAATCGGCCTGAAATGATCAGCCAGGCCAGAACAAAAGGAACCGTATACAGGATACTGTCGAGGCGGTCAAGGATTCCTCCGTGGCCTGGCAGCAAATCACCGGAATCTTTCAGGTTAAGACTCCTTTTGAACATCGATTCTATCAAATCGCCATAGGTTCCAAAAACCACCACAATCGCACTGATCACCATCCAATTCCAGATTTCAACTGAAGGGATGAGAAAAGCAAGCCCAATCCCCGCCAGGAAGGCAAACATACTGCCCCCAATCACTCCTTCCCATGATTTGAGCGGGCTGATTCGTTCCATTAGCCGGTGTTTCCCGGCAAGAGTACCCAGCATATATGCCCCCGAATCAAAAAACCAGATCATGACAAAGACACCGAGCAACAGCCAGGGATAGAATACTCTGTTTCCGGAGGTGCCGGGGAATAGCATCAGGTTCATCAGCCCGAATGGCAGTGCAATATAAAAAAATCCCATCAGGGTAATGCTGATGTTCGACATGGGATGCGGTTTCCGCCTGTACAATTCTGCCAGAAATACCAGAGCCAATAGCAACAGGGTGATCAAAGTGATTTTCCATGTGATAAAACCTGTCACACTTCCGAAAACCGACAAGAAGAAAAAAACAGCGATCCCAAAACCGGCAATCTTCTGGGGTTGAGTTCCTGCCAACGTAGCAAAGCGGTAGTATTCATTCATGGCAAGAATCAGCAAAACCAGAAACACACCTACAAACAGGTACGGATGGATTACTGTACCGGCGACCATCACAATGGCATAACCCATACTGGTCAGCGTACGGATCAAAAATGACTTCAATGCTTCAGTTCCTTTAACAAATCCAATGCAATATTCTCACCATCTTCCGGAACAATAATGGCAAACTCCCCGAAATTCAGGTAGGCTGAATCACGTTTGTTTAAAATGACCGCTTTTAATCCTGCATTCTCAAGGATGTCCCTTGCCATGATTGCCTGATATTATATTCATAAGGTGTCAAAAATACTTCTTTCCAACCGTTTTCCATAACAATTTGGTAATTTCACCTAAAAATCAAATTCCGCAACAAACACAATCAACTGCCCTGGCCCGTGGGCACCAAGAATCAGTGTTTTTTCAATATCGGCTGTTCTGCTCGGTCCGGTGATGACAGAAATGAATGAGGGAGTATTATCCCCGTATTTTTCCAGCAGCAGGGAATAAGCTTCGTCGAGCGACTCAACCAGCTGGAAGGTACCCGCAATTACAATATGGACAGGAGGGAAGACAAACATTCTTCGGCTTCCGGCCTGTGCCGAACTTACCACTACCGAACCCAACGAAGAAACAAGGTATTCACATCCTGAAATGACAAGATCGGTATTTTGATCCAAACTTGCCTGGAAATTAAAATCGAAACCTGATTCTTTCAACACTAATCTGATCTGCTCTTCGGGGCAAAAAAGATTGCTCCATCCGTTTGAAGTAACCAACCGGGAAATTTCACCACAGAGTTCAACTTTGGATCCCGGCAAAAAGCAATTCCCCTTTACTTCTTCAAGATTTTTTTTGAATTCCTCTGCCAGAGGCAATGTGTTCTTCTTAACAAAAGAGTCTGATCGCTCAGGATTTGCAAATGTCCGGGGCCTATCAGCCACAGCTCTTCGAAGTCTTTCCAGGATTTCAGCCCTGGAGGAACGATTATCCGCAGGATTGAACTGTCTCATTCACCCTTTTCACCTGAGGAGGGGACTACCGGTGTTTCAAATATCCCGGGATCGGTGCTCACCGGCCGTTTTCCAAATATATGTTCGAGATCTTCCGAAAAAATAACCTCTCGTTCGAGAAGCAATTCTGCCAGTTTCTGATGGCCTTCCCTGTATTTCCGGAGAATTTTCAATGCCCTTTCATATTCCTGGTCGATGATTTTTTTTGCTTCTTCATCGATCAGTTGGGCTGTTTTTTCGCTATATGGTTTGGTAAAGGCATAATCGCTCTGTCCCGTGGAATCGTAAAAGCTCACTGTCCCAATTTTTTCGCTCATTCCGAAAATACTGACCATGGCGTAGGCTTGTTTTGTAACTCTCTCCAGATCATTTTGTGCTCCGGAAGAGACTCTGCCGAAAATAATTTCTTCAGCAGCCCGGCCACCCAGTGTGGAGCACATTTCATCAAGGAGTTGTTCCCTGGTGGTAATCGAACGTTCTTCGGGAAGGTACCATGCAGCTCCAAGAGCTTTCCCCCGGGGTACAATGGTTACTTTGACCAGGGGATGGGCATGGGGAAGAATCCAGCTGATCACGGCATGCCCCGATTCGTGATAAGCAATAGTCTTTTTTTCCTCTGCAGAAATGATTTTATTCTTTTTCTCCAACCCTCCCACGATCCTGTCGATGGCATCCAGAAAATCCTGTCGGGTAACCGAATCGTGATTTTTTCGTGCGGCAATCAATGCTGATTCGTTGCAGACATTGGCAATATCGGCTCCTGAAAATCCGGGTGTCTGTTTGGCAAGAAACTCCACCTGGACGTCCTCGCCCAATTTCAAGGGGCTCAGGTGCACCTTGAATATTTCGCCCCGTTCGTTAAGATCAGGAAGTTCAACATGTATCTGCCTGTCGAACCTGCCTGCCCGCATAAGAGCACGGTCCAGGATATCGGCCCTGTTGGTGGCCGCAAGAATGATGACCCCGCTGTTGGTGTCAAAACCATCCATTTCCGTCAAAAGCTGGTTGAGCGTATTTTCCCTTTCATCATTCGACCCGAAATTGGGATTCCTTCCGCGTGCCCTTCCGATGGCATCAATCTCATCGATGAACACAATGCAGGGAGCCTTTTCCTTGGCTTGCCTGAAAAGGTCACGTACGCGCGAAGCTCCAACCCCAACGAACATCTCCACAAAATCGGATCCCGACATGGAAAAGAAGGGTACATTGGCTTCACCGGCAACTGCTTTTGCCAGAAGGGTTTTACCGGTACCGGGAGGTCCTACCAACAGGGCACCTTTCGGTATCTTTCCCCCCAGCCTGGTAAATTTTGCCGGATTTTTCAGGAATTCCACGATTTCTTCGACTTCCTGCTTGGCTTCTGAGAGGCCGGCTACATCCCTGAAAGTGGTGTTCACCCGCGCATCCTTGTCGAAAACCTTTGCCTGCGACTTTCCAACACTGAAAATTCCCCCGGGTCCGCCACCGGCCCCCTTGCTCATCCTCCTGAAAATCCACCACCACAACAAAATGATGATGACAAACGGCCCCAACGACCAAAGAATATCAGTCACCCAGTTTCGTTCATTCTTATACTCTGCTTCGACCTTGTCGGTTTCCGGAAACCCTTCCTGTGCCTCCGAAAGTTTTTGTTCAAAGGTCTCTATCGAACCGATCACAAAATAAAAATGAGGCCCCGATTCAGAGGGTTTTGCAAAAGTACCTTCCAGGTCGTCCTTGTATTTCGAAAGTCTGTCACTTTTCAGGTAAATCAACGCCTTTTCGTTGTTGATGACAACAATCCTTTCCACATCATGACCTGCAATCATCGATGTTCTGACTTTATTCCAGGTGGTCTGGACCGGTCCCCGGCTTCCCGTAAAATAATAATTCACAACCAAGAAAAGAACTGCTATGATCCCGTAAAACCAGTAAGGATTGAATTTTTGTTTTTCCCTGTTGTTTCCGGCATTGTTAAATGGATTGTTCGGATCTCTTCGCGTATTGTTTGTATTTTTGTTATCACTCATGTTAAACCTAATTTTCATCTTCCATATAAGTCATCTTTGCATCAGACCACAGACTCTCAAGGCTGTAAAAATTCCTCGCATCCTCCCTGAATACATGAACCATAACATCCCCGTAATCAAGCAAAATCCAGATACAGTTGCGGTACCCGTCCCTGTGCCAGGTTTTAAGACCGGTCATTTCGGTGACAGTCTCTTCGACCGACCGGGCGATGGCTTCCGCCTGTGTATTGGAAGTTCCATGGCAAATAACGAAATATCCGCATTCGGTATGGTGAATGGTGGTCAAATCAATAATTGCTATTTTCTTCCCTTTCAGCCGCCTGATTCCTTCAACAGCCGATTCTACTATCCGGGGACTTTCTGTTTGTTTTTTCCTCATTCAGCTCCTTTCATCCTGCAAAGATAAGAAATTGATACAAGGTACTTTCGCAGTAACCTCCCAATTCCAAAATTTCTCCCAAATGTTGTATTTTCCTTACAGATAGATTAATTTCACCCTCCAGTTTGAACTCAATGCATAGACACGATAACTTTTCTGAATCCGATCTCGCCGGATTGAATGTGATTATCATCCGGGAAGTAGATTCAACCAACAATTATGCCAATGCGCTCCTCGACAGGGAAAAACCGGCTGAAGGCACCATCGTTTTGACATTTCGGCAGATGAAAGGGCGCGGATATGCCAGCAATGTCTGGAAAAGCGAACCGGAACAGAACCTGACATTCTCCTTGATCCTCTATCCGGACTTTTTACCTGCAGCCCGTCAGTTTCTGTTATCGCAACTCATTTCAGTAGGGATTGCCCGGTTTCTCCTTACTGAAACCGGGGGAGTTTCCATTAAATGGCCAAACGACATTCTGATTGGAAACAGGAAAGCAGCCGGCATCCTGGTTGAAAACCGTATCCAGGGTGAATTTCTTCAGTCATCTATTATCGGCATCGGTCTGAATCTGAACCAGCAGCAATTTCCGGACGACCTCCCCAGGGCAGTTTCGCTTGGGATGGTCACAGGGAAATTCCACCCGCCTGTTCTAACGCTTAAAATGATTGCTGACGAAATCTTCATGCTTTATAACCTGTTAAAAACCAGTGGATCTGAACTTATTCACACACAATACCTGGACCACCTTTACCGTTACGGAGAGATTTCCCGGTTTCGTTCACAGGGAGAAGTCTTTGAAGCAAAAATATCCGGTATTGATGAATACGGACAGCTTGTTCTGAAGCAATCCA
>CAYNBE010000201.1:0-6816 GCA_964395045.1 uncultured Prolixibacteraceae bacterium
TTATAACTTATTGACCTTGAGAAACTAAAAACAAATGCGAAACTTGAGTTAATTAGTGTAGGTCTGCACTCGACAATTTAGATATTATATATTAAGTGAATAAATTGATTAACATGAAACTGAAACAGAATTCGTACATGTTCGACATGATCCTGTTTGAGTTGCAGGATGCAGTGGGAAAGGATTATGTATCGACAAGGGCCTCGGACAAGGAGGTCTACTCGATTGATTATTTCTGGGTGCCTGAGATGTGGCACGACCGCCAGGCTGGGAGGGACATTACACGGCCAATGGCCGATTTTATTGTCCACCCGGCCAGTGCAGAAGAGGTATCGAAGGTGATGAAAATTGCCAACAATTACAAGATACCGGTCACCACCTGGGGTGGTGGCAGCGGATCGCAGGGCGGGGCACTGCCGGTATTCGGGGGTATCATCCTCGACACCAAGCGGCTGGACAAAATTTTCGGGATTGATGAAAAATCAATGACAGTGGAAGTGGGTGCCGGGATCATCCACCAGACGCTGGAATGGGAACTGGAGCAAAAAGGTTTGTCGACGATGCACGACCCGGCATCATCACGCTGTGCAACCGTCGGTGGTTTTATCGCCCATAGGGGAACGGGAGTTTTATCGACCAAATACGGAAAGATCGAGGATATGATCGTAAATATGGAGGTTGTATTACCCACAGGAGAGATCATAAATACCCTGCCGGTACCGAAAACAGCCTGCGGCCCCGACCTGAACCAGATATTTGTGGGATCGGAAGGGACCCTGGGCATTGTAACCAGAGTAACCCTGACGATACACCGGTTGCCCGAATCGAGGCAGTTTCGTGCCTTTATTTTTAAAAATCTGGCTACAGGTTTGCGTGTCGGGCAGCGGCTGATTTCTGAAAACCTTCAGCCGTCGGTTATCCGGCTTTACAGTGAGAACGAGACAAAGGAAGTTATTAAGAAAGTACTTGGCATCGAAAAGAAAGGTGCGTACCTTGTGTATGGATTTGACGGGAAGAAGGAGATGGTAGATCTCCAGATGAAATATGCAAAAGCAATAGCCGATGAGGAAGAAGGGGAAGACCTGGGGACAGAACTGGGGGCAGAATGGTGGAAGAACCGTTACAAATTCTTTTTCCCTCCGTACATGTTCCATCTGCCGCAATGTTTCGGGACCCTTGATACCGTAGCTACTTTCAGCAATATCGAGAATGTGTACAATGCCATGAAAGAAGTCGTTGAAACCAGATATCCGATGGCCCGTTTCATTGGTCATTTTTCGCACTGGTTTCCATGGGGTGCGATGCTGTATGCAAGGTTCATCATTGAAACACCTCCGGAAGACCCGCACGAAGCGCTGTTCCTGCACAACAGCATCTGGAACGATGCATTAAGGGCTGCAATGAAAGCCGGAGGAGTGTTAAACGAGCACCATGGGATCGGGTTGAAACTGAGCCGGCTGACCCCCGAGTTATACGGCAACGCGTTCGGGATCATCAGGAATCTGAAGAATACACTGGACCCGAACAGCATCATGAATCCGGGGAAAATGGGTTTTGGTGTATGAACGCTATCAAACATGAATTCAATGACCAGCCTCAACGAACCATTTAAAAATGGGATAAAGTCCTTCTCCATGATGGAGAAGGATTTAGGATGAGGTATTGCTAAATGGAAGAAAATGCAGTAAAAAGAATTTCAACAATATAATGAATAAAAAATGACTATTCTAACACAAAACAACATAGATACATTAAAAGCCTGCCGCTATTGCCCGATGTGCCGTCAGTCCTGTCCGTCGGAATTCATCAGTTACCGTGAGTCGGATGCCCCTCGGGGAAGGGCAATCCTGTTGCATGGTATTTACCAGGGAGGGAAAGTGTATGAGGCATCCACGGTGGATGCAGTGTACAACTGTTTTTTATGCGGCGCCTGTAAAAGCTGGTGTTCAGGTTATGAGAAGGGGGGGTATGATATACCGGAACTGATCAAATTTGCAAGGAGGGATATTGTCAGGAAGGGTATCGTTCCTGATGGGATACAGTCAATGAGGGATTCGCTGGTTGCAAACGACAATATACGGGGAAAAGACAAAGGATCATCGTATACATCGTCCATAGAGGAAAAGAATGCCGATCTGTTATTTATTCTCGGGGAAGGAGTAAACTATGACCATCAGGAGATAGCTGAAGCATTTGTCCGGATACTGGAAAACTGCCGGATAAGTTACTCCTTTTTAAAGGATGAACCGACCAGCGGAAAGGAACTGGACCTGCTGGGATACCGGGAAGAAGCAAAGGAAAAAGCAATGAATATGGCAAAACGGATCAGGGCGGCAGAGTTCAAAACCATCGTCGTTTCCGACCCGCTGGTATATAATGCCTTAAAAAATGATTACCCTGCCTGGGGAGCGGGGCTGGAAGGAGAAATCCTGCATGTTTCGGAGTATCTTCTGGCGCTTGTGAGGGAGGGAACCTTAAAGCTCAAGTCGTCCCTGTCGAAAGTGACCCTGGCCGATTCGGAATACCTGGGCCGTTTCAATGGCATCTATGAAGCCCCGCGGGAGGTGATCAGGGCATCGGCCGGAGAAAATTATACAGAAATGCAGTGGCATCACGAATATCAGCAGTCGGCGGGTGAAGCAGCATTCACTTTTAACGGGCTTCCATTTGACCGGGGAGCAGAGTTGGGTAGAAAAATCAGCGTGAAGGCGGAGGAGTGTGGAGCAGATACCATCGTGACATTGTCGGCAACTGCAAAAAGCAACATAACTGAAGCTTCCGGCCTGAAAGTGATCGATATTGCTGAATTTGCAGCAACGCAGATGATTTGAGTCGCCAGATTTTTACAATCATGGACAGTAAGAAACTGAATAAGAAATATGTAATCATCATTGCAGCAGTTGCTGCAACAGGAGGTTTTCTATTTGGGTTTGATGCAGGGGTGATTTCAGGAGCGGTGAATTTCCTGCAGGATCCCAAAGGTTGGGGACTGACCGATTCTCAGATTGAATGGGTGACCACAGGGGTGTTGTTTGGAGCGATTATCGGGGCTGGTGTCAGTGGCCGGTTGACCGATCTTCTGGGAAGGAAAAAGGTAATTCTGGCAGCAGCTGTGATCTTTTGTGGTGGTGCATTGTATACCGGAATGGCTTCCGGGTTCCTATCGCTGTTCATCGGCAGGATATTCCTGGGGATTGCTGTGGGGACTGCTTCATTCAGCGTTCCGTTGTACCTGTCCGAAATTTCGCCTACAAAGATGAGGGGGGCCCTGGTCACCCTGAACCAGCTGATGATCGCAACCGGCGGGAAAGTATCCTATCTGAGTGACTTCCTCATTGCCAACGATGCCGATCCATATTGCTGGAGGTGGATGTTTTTAGTGGGAGTTTTCCCAGCTCTCTTCATGCTTGTCGGGATGTTCTTCCTGCCGGAAACGCCAAGGTGGCTGATTTCAAAAGGATACGAAGAAAAAGGTCGTGCCATCCTGAAAAAAGTGGAAGAGCCGGGGCTTGTCGAAGAAGCAATCCGAAAAATTAAAGGGGATATTGCAATTGCCAGTGAATCAGCCTCGTATAAGGAAATCTTCAAGCCCTGGTTACGAAATGCCCTGATTATTGCTGTCGGTATTATGTTTTTTCAGCAGGCCTGCGGGATCAATACAATTATTTATTATTCACCAAAAATCTTCAAAATGGCCGGGATTCAGAGCAATACCATGTCGATTGTACCGTCCCTGATTACGGCTGTTTTTGTTTTGGCTGCCACTGTGTTGTCAATATCACTGATAGATAAAATCGGGAGACGGAAGATTTTCTTTTCAGGTTTAACAGGAATGATAATCGCTTTATTGGCGACGGGAGCTGCATTTTACCTGAAACCCGTATTGGGTGATACGCTAATTTATGTAGCGCTGGTCACGATTTTACTGTATAACTCATTTTTTGCCTTTAGTCTTGCACCGCTGGGGTGGTTGATAATATCTGAAGTTTTCCCGTTAAAGGTGAGGGGAGTAGGAATGAGCATTGGTTCGCTGACCAACTGGATTACCAATGCAATCGTTGCTTTTACATTTTTAAAGCTGGTGAATGTTTTATCGCCGGCTGGCGCATTCTGGGTATATGCGGCAGTCAGCATTGCAGCGATAATTTGGGGATATTATTACATTCCGGAAACCAAAGGGGTCAGCCTGGAACAGATTGAAGACCACTGGAGATCGGGTAAAAGCCCCAGAGAGTTAAAATAGTATTTGAAAAAGGGAACTGCAAAAAAAGGATTATGGAAATATCAAGACGCCGGTTTTTGAAAGAAGCAGGCATTGTCATTGCATCCGCAAGTATGCTGCCAGGGGGTGTTTGGGCATTTGAAGCTGGGCCGTTTTTTGAGATTTCCCTTGCAGAATGGTCTTTGCACAGGGCAATTGAAAAAGGGGAAATAATAAATTTAGACTTTCCGGTAATCGCAAAAAAAGAATTTGGCATCAGCATAGTAGAATATGTGAGCCGCTTTTTTAAGGATGAGGTGAAAGATAAATCATATCTGAACGAGCTAAACAAAAGGGCTGAAGATAATGGCGTCAGGAACAACCTGATTATGGTTGGGGGTGAAGGCGACTTAGGCGAAGCAAACACTGAAAAACGGAAGCAGGCAGTTGAGAACCATTACAAATGGATTGAGGCTGCAAAATATCTGGGCTGTAAAACCATCCGTACAAATGCGTATGGCAAAGGTTCAAAAGAAGAAGTGGCCAAAGCACTAACCGATGGAATGGGAATGCTTTGTGAATTTGCAGCAAAAGCCGATATCAATGTTGTTATTGAAAACCATGGAGGTTATTCATCGGATGCCGGTTGGTTGACCAGGATAATGAAAGATATTGGCATGCCCAACGCCGGTACATTGCCAGACTTTGGTAATTTCTGTATTGAAAAAGATGATAAAGGCAAGTGTATAAAATCTTATGACCGTTATGAAGGAATAAAAAAACTGATGCCCTATGCAAAAGGGATTAGTGCAAAATCGTACGATTTTGACAACAATGGTGACGAAACAACCATCGACTACGTGAAAATGATGAAAATCATAAAAAAAAGTGGTTTTAGAGGTGCCATCGGAATTGAATATGAAGGCACAAGGCTTTCAGAATTCGATGGTATCAAGCTGACAAAAAAGCTTCTTGAGAAAGCTGGGAGTGTCGTTTGAAATATACTGTTTGAATACATGTAAATGAATAGTTATGAGACAGCTATTGGTAGCAGCTTTCCTTTTATTGTGCCTGAATAGCCTTCATGCACAAGACTGGTATGATTTTCCCATGCGGCCTGAAATGACAGAAATCTGGGATCCGGAAGTTCCGGTGGTTACCCCGGGGGCTTTACCGGGAGATGCCCCTTCGGATGCCATCCTCCTGTTTGGCGGAAAAGATATGTCAGAGTGGAATATCCCTGAGAACAC
Source organism: uncultured Prolixibacteraceae bacterium (assembly GCA_964395045.1). GTDB lineage: Bacteria > Bacteroidota > Bacteroidia > Bacteroidales > Prolixibacteraceae > UBA1413. Next base: position 5,452 of record CAYNBE010000201.1, read on the forward strand.
CCTTTGGGTTGTTGATCGGGGGGTTGTTACCATTTCAACGACGGAAGAGGGGTATAAAACCCCTGCATATATTTCAACGAAAAGGGATTTCGGCGATATACAGCTCCATCTTGAGTGGCGCACCCCCGCAAAGGTGAAGGGAGAGAGTCAGAAACGGGGGAACAGCGGTGTATTGTTTCAGGGTTTATACGAAGTCCAGATTCTGGATAATTACAACAACCGGACCTATAAAAACGGGCAGTGCGGGAGCATTTACAAGCAGTTTGCACCGCTTGTGAATGTTTGCAAAGCCCCGGGAGAATGGCAGGTTTACGATATTATCTACACTGCTCCCCGGTTTAATGCCGATGGTACCTTTTTTACCCCTCCGCGGGTAACCGTTATCCAGAATGGCGTATTGGTTCAAAACAATGTACAGTTACGCGGGCCTGTTAAATATATTGGTATTCCCGAATACTATATCAAGCCACATGGCGATGCCCCGATCTATTTGCAAGACCATGGCTGTGCCGTGAGTTTCAGGAATATCTGGGTCAGGGAATTATAATAAGCCAGAAAAATGGCCAACAAAAAAGTTTCAGAGCGAAAAAATTCTAAACCATAAAAAATATAAATACATGAAACAGGCTATTTCCCGGAGAGATTTTCTGCAGACGGGTGCACAAGCTGTTGCTGCCTTTACAATTGTTCCGGGTCATGTTTTGGGCGGGACTTCATTTATTTCTCCCAGCGACCAGATTACTTTAGGCTTTATAGGTACGGGGAGACAGGCCAAAGGAGCTTTGCTTCCCCAGTTTGTAAAAAGGGCGAGAGTGGAAGCGCTTTGTGATGTGGATGCAAAAAAGTTGGATGATTTTCGAATGACAGCGGAATCCCTGTATGAGAAACAGGGACAAAAAGCCAAAGGAATAAAGTTATATTCGGATTTCCGGGAACTGTTGGAAAATAAAAGTATTGATGCAGTAGTTATCGCCACTCCCGATCATTGGCATGCCATCCATGTAATGGAGTCTGTTAAAGCGAAAAAAGATGTTTATTGTGAAAAACCTTTTTCGCATAGTATCAGCGAAGGACGTTTCATGACCGGGGCTGTAAATAAATATGGTCGTATTTGCCAGGTTGGAAGTATGCAGCGTTCATGGCATAATTTCTGGCATGCATCTCAATTAGTACAGAGCGGTTTATTGGGCGAAATCCGGTTGGTTCGGGTGAATACCGGGGATGAAAATTCTGTGTTTTTTCCGAAACCATGTGACTTGCCTTCTCAACCATGTCCTGAATACCTGGATTGGGATTTTTGGATCGGGCCTGCCCGCTACCGGGATTACAATGAAATATTGTCACCCCCGTTGGGCAAAAATGTGT
>CAYNBE010000202.1:0-6774 GCA_964395045.1 uncultured Prolixibacteraceae bacterium
AAAATAATATAAAAAGCTTCAGGAATATTGTCCCGATGATTCACAAGTAATGTCTTTCATGATATTGTGGCCTGATATAATATCCTGGTTCTGTTTATGATGAGCTGATGAACAAAATAAATTTTCAGGAAGCCAAATGGAGTTATCTTTGCATTTCCCGGCGTCACCTGGTACCACCGCCATGCCGGACAATTCTGTACAACATGATAAGAAACAGAGATGAAAAAACTTGAATCTGATCCGGTTTTTTTGGAAAGTCTTGAACGAAGAATTCGCGAAATGCCCGACGCCGGAGTGGCCGATGTGTTGAAAAAGAGGGACCAGTATCAACCCTCAGCAGTTGATTTTGCTGTCAGGGAAGCAATAAGGCGGGGATTGATCCGTTCAGTGGAAGAACTGAATGAGCCCGGATTCAGACAGGAATCTGCCCGTTTTACCCTTTTCCCGGTTCCTGAAAAGTCAGAAACCCGTTCGAAACTTTTTAGAAGTCTTTGCAGGAGTCTGATGATTGCCGGGGTTATTCCTGCATTTTATGGGGTACTGAAAATGACCAGCCAGAAATTTATGGAAGGAACCGCCCTGATCAGCATCGGGGTCATCTGGATCGGAATATCATGGTTTCTGATGGAACGATCTGAAAGGAGGCTATTATTTCCTTTGTCGTTGCTGGTCATGATATCTGTACCCTATGTAATCAGGATCATGGCCTGGCGCATCAGCCTGAAGTGGACCGATTTTTTCATTCTTTCGGTAATGTATGTTTTAATCGTCTATTCAATGTTGTATATTCATTCTATCCTTAAAAAACAGCCGGCAGGAGATAGAAGGGAATGATTTTTGCCTGAGATTATTCCAAAAGGCAAATAACACGGGGAAAGCTCAGGTTTATCGCTGATTATCCTCAATTTACCGATTATGTCAGAGTGAATGGATTGATCCGGGTTACTTTTGTCGATGGATGAAAAAACAATGACAGGATGAAAGCAAAGACTTATTTACTTATCATGTTTTCTTTTTTTGTGGCAATATCTTCTTTTGGACGTGAACCCGATAACCCGTATACCAGGGAATACCCTGTTGGAAAATTCAGCAAAATTAATCTGGAGGGGAATTACAAAGTATTTCTTTACCAGTCGGCAAAACCTTTTCTGAAAGTTGAAGCACCTTCGGATGACATGTACGATGCTTTGGAAATCAGGACCGAAGGAGATAAACTGGAAATTTCAGTCAGGAAACCGCATATCAGCATCAACCGGATAGAACTGCACATAGGTTTTGAATATCTCACAGGGCTCTTTATTCAGGGGGGAATGAAGCTTGTGACGGATGGTTTTATTGAATTGGAAAATCTGTATATAGATGTGGAAGGCGCAGCCAATGCAAACTTGAAGTTAAAAGCAAAGAACGTGGAAGTAAACAGCAAAGGCGGTTCTGTTTTTGAGATGGAAGGGATCACCAGAGTGTTAAGGGTAAAGGTGACGGGGGCAGGACATGTAAAAGCCAGGGAACTGGAAGCTGATGATGTTTTTTTCAGGGTGGAAGGGGTTGGATTTGGAAGTGTTCATGCAAAACATCTTCTCGATGTAAAAATCGACGGGGTGGGAAAGGTTACATTCAAAGGTACTCCCGAGCTGAAAAGAATTGTTCAGGGCCTGGGATCGGTGGAACAAATATGATCAGCCCTGCAAATTTTTATTCAATGAATTCATATTCTGTCTGTCAAGGAGTAGCAAAACCATTTTTATTTTTTCTTCTGCCGGAAGATTCCCGTCAATCCAGTGAATATTGATGCCCTGTCGCTCCATTTTACGGAACCAGGTCATTTGTCTTTTTGCAAACTGGTGAATGGCGATATTTAGTTTTCGGGTCATCTCTGCATAACTGAGTTCGCCGGTGAGATAAAGAGTTACGAATTTATATTCCAGTCCGTAATAAATCAGATCTTCCTTCAATACCCCCGATTCGAGCAGGTTGCGGACTTCTTCGACCAATCCTTCGGAAAGCCTTTTGTGCAGTCTCTCGATGATTCGTTCCCTCCTTGTTGGCACATCGGTGGTGATGCCCACGACCAGGCTGTTTATTGTCTGGTGTTCCAAATGTAAATCATCAAGACCGGAATAAAAATGTTCGATCTCTATTGCCCGGATGGCCCGTTTTTCATTCACAATATCAGTGATATTATGCAGCGAAGGTTTAAAGCTTTTCAGAATGGCGGTCAATTCCCCGAGTGTTTTGTCTTTCAGTTCCGACCTTAATTGTTCGTTGACCGGCACCCTGATCAGTTGGTAGTTCCTGAGCACTGCTTCGATATAAAGACCGCTTCCACCACATAGTACCGGAAACTTTCCCCTGGAGCGGATATCGTGATAAATGTTAAAAAAATCATTCTGGTATTCAAAGACATTGTACTGGTAGCCCGGGTCGGCGATGTCAATCAGATGAACCGGAATTTCCCTTCCGTTAATCAGGTAATCAGAACGGTCTTTCCCGGTTCCAATGTCCATCCGACGATAGACCTGCCTTGAATCGGCTGAGATCACTTCCCCGTCGAGCAGACTGGCTAAACGGGCTGCCAGGGCAGTTTTTCCTGATGCAGTGGGCCCGAGAATGACAAGCAGGTCGTATGGAATCCTGTTTTCTGACATACCGGTAAATTAAAAAAATCACTGTTGTTAACTCAAACAGGGAATGATGATATTGTAAGCATGTTGAAAATTTGCGGGATGTTATCGATCCAAAGAAAAATTAACAACCTATTTCAGCTATTTTTTAAATTGAGAAAACTGAAACTCAAAACCGTCGAGTGGTGTCCTGGCAGGTGCAAGGACTACTTTGTGTTCCTTGTCGAGAAGAAAGGCCGAAGGATAGGAACGTATCGCGTATTTTTTTGCAGCTTCATTCCATGTGTCAGTGGTAACGATTCCCGGAATCCGGTTCACAGAAATGAATTCCTTCACTTCTGCTTTTTTTGAATCGGAAACAATCAGCAGTATCAGCAATCCCGGTCCGGTTTTTTCGGCCATTGTTTTCAGGTACTTCACATGTTCCCGGCATACCGGTATTTCCAGGTCTACAAAAAGTAGATACTGGAAAGGTTTTGTATTATCTGTTGAACAAACCTGCTTCCCGGACAGGTCGGAAAGACAGATTTCCGGGGCTGGGGTACCGGGTTGTAGAAAACTCAGCTTGGCATTCACTTTTTGAGCAGTTGTTCTGATTTCAGGTTCCCGGTTGCTCGCGAAATAATCCGACCTGACAAGCCTGAGAATTTTAGTTCCCTGGAACTCGCCACTGTAATAAGCATCGTGTAGCATTTTCAACAAAACCAGGTCAGAGAGGGGAGGGGTGGAGCCGGTATAGTTCTGAACCCATTTCAACAGTTCAGCTATGTTTTCGCCGGATATCCACTGCCTGATCTTTGATCCTGCCAGGGCTTTGCTTTCGATGCTAAGGGTATTGACAAACAAATTATTAAGAAAGTCGGAAAAGGAAGGTTGTTTCCAGAATGAAGGGGGAATGGTGTTCAGCGAGCCGGCACTCTTTTCCCTGCCGCTTCGCATGGTTCCTGCTTCAAGCTCTTTAAACCTTACCTGTTTATGCATGTTGAACCAGGAATGATTGTAATTCGCAAACTCTTTCCCGAGAATCCTTTTGATGGTATCTGAGAAATCCTTTTGCTGACGGTAGTATAACTGGTCAAAATAGTGATTGGTAAGTTGAAAATATCGTTTGTCAAATTCTGCCGTCAGGTTGGTTAAATCATTCATGGAAGCGTTTTCTGTCTTTACCCACATTACAACAGGTTCAAAGTAAGGATTTTTACTTTCTTCAAAGCTTTTTGCCCTGAATGTTGGAAGTTTGATCCTTATATCCTTTCCCGGATCAACGATCAGCATAATCCTGTATATTCCGAAATCGCTGAAGCACCAGCTTATTTCCGGAACATGGACCTCGACTGTGAAATTTCCCTTTGCATCCGGTTGAAGGATGAAAACAACTTTTTCGCTTTTTGACACCGGATCGGTCAATGTGTGGAACTCAATGGTGAGACCTGCACAGGATGGCTCCGTTCCCGTAATCTTTACTGCCCATCCTGGCAGGGTGCCCAGAATCAGAAATATGAATAAAACGATCTCCTTTATATGCATTGGTGAAAGGTCATGCTTTAATATATTGTGTAAAACTTGCTCCGGCCTGGATTATTGTATCCATCCCTCCATTTGCTTTCCGGGAATACAGGCTCATGTGAAATTTGGTTGTCGGATGCTTTTATTCATCTCAACTGCCAGATATGATGTTTTTCATTTATGGTCTGTGACCAGTTCCCTAAAGATGCCAAAGACTGGTTTGTTCCCGGAAGGCTACTGAAAAAGCCTTTATTCCCTTTCGGTCTCAGACAGAAACGAAAAATCATTGAAGTCGCCCATGTTAAGGCCTCTGGGAAGAAAGCGGCTTGCATCCCCTCCATGCATGATAATGTCCCTGACAATGGTTGAATTTACCGGAGTATGCTCAGGGATGGTGAGCAGGAAAAAGGTTTCGATTTCAGGATACATCTGTTTGTTAATCTGTGCAATGGCACGCTCAAATTCGAAATCTGCCGATGTCCTGAGTCCCCGGAGGATGTACCTTGCACCGACTTTTCTGCAAAAGTCAACAGTCAGGCCTTCGTAGGTTTCAACAGAGATATTTTCATCAAACTCAAATACCTGGTTGATCCATTTTACCCTTTTTTCAAGCGGGAAAAAAGGAATTTTATTGGTGTTGTACCCAATCATGATGATTATTTTGTCGAAGAGTTTGGAAGCCCTGCGTACAACCGATTCATGCCCGATGGTAAAAGGGTCGAATGAACCCGGAAAAATCGCTGTTTTTTCCATCATCTGATCTTAAAAATTCATGCCAAAGGTAACATCTTTTCAAAAGCAATAACCAGATAACAGTACAAATGAATAAGCAAGCCAGGAATGACAGGACCTCTTAAAGATATAAACCTTTTATGCAATAGGAAAAAGAAGGGCATTGTCGGCCAGGCAACTTAATTTTGCTATTTTTGAAAGAACAAAAATAAAACAATGAGCTGGGTTTTATCTGTGGTGATTCCTGTTTACAATGAAGAGAAAACCATTTCTGCTATCCTGGATAAAGTACTGGAAGTGAATTTGAAAGATCAGGTCAGGCTGGAGATCATTATCGTGAACGATTTTTCTGTTGATCTGAGTGAGCAGGTGATCAGGCAATACATCCGGGAGCATCCCGCCGACAATATCAGGCTGTTCAACCAACCGGAAAATATGGGGAAGGGGGCAGCTTTGCATCGTGGGATCGCTGAGGCTACCGGTGATTTTATCCTCATCCAGGATGCTGACCTGGAATATGATCCACGTGAATACAACAGTTTACTGAAACCCATGCTTGAAGGGAATGCTGATGTGGTGTACGGTTCACGTTTCAGCGGGGGAAATCCGCACAGGATTCTCTTTTTCTGGCATTCAATCGGAAACAAGTTCCTGACGTTTCTTTCCAACATGTTTTCAAATCTGAATATGACGGATATGGAGACTTGTTATAAACTTTTCCGTACCGAGATTATCAAGGGTATCGGACTGAAAGAGCAGCGGTTCGGATTTGAACCGGAAGTCACGGCAAAAGTATCCCGTATTCCGGGAATCAGAATTTATGAAGTAGGGATTTCCTATTATGGACGTACATACCAGGAGGGTAAGAAAATCAGCTGGAAAGACGGCTTCCGGGCCATTTACTGCATCCTGAAATACAACCTATGGGAAAGATAAATAATCAGGCAGAGCCTGCCACCGACCAGGTCGGCTTTTCAACATTAAATACAATTTCGTCGGCCGACAGGTTTAACCGCTGGATGTATGAAACAATCGCCCCTTTTTGCAAAGGTGAAATCATTGAAATCGGAGCCGGTATCGGGAATATTTCGCGTTGTTTTTTGGAAGATGGGAAAAACCTCACCATCACCGAACTTCATGAAGAATACTGTGAATTGCTGAAAAACAACCTCTCCGGTTACAGTAGTCTCAGAAAAGTTTTGGAAATGGACATTGCCTGTCCGGAATTTGATAAGCGATTTGGATTCTTGTCAGGATGTTACGATACGGTTTTTGCACTGAATGTAATTGAACATATCGGAGAGCGTGACCAAGCCTTGCAAAACTGCCGGAAACTCCTGAAATCAGGTGGAACACTGGTCATCCTGGTTCCGGCATTTACATGCCTCTACAACCGGTTTGATGAAAAACTGGGACACTTGCTGAGGTTCACCCGAAAAACAGTTGGTGAATTGATGGAGCAGAACGGCTTCACCGTGTTTTCCAAAACATATTTTAACACAGCAGGAATTGCCGGATGGTGGTTTACAGGGACCATCCTTGGGAAAGAGCAGATACCTGAAGGACAGATGGGCATTTATAACCGTTTTGTACCCCTTTTCAGACTGGTTGATAAGTTTACTGCATGGTTTGCCGGACTGAGTGTCATTGCCGCCGGTAGAAAAAAGGATCATTAAATCACTTATTATGATGGAAGAAAATCAATACACCAGAATCCCAAAAGTTGTGGTATACGGTTCGGTTTTTATCCTAGCCGGACTTATTGTCAATTTTTTATTCCGCGATGTGTTCCATTCTGTCACCATCGACAAAATTGTATTGTTTTCCGACCCAGAAGGATATTTCCAGTACCTTCCTCATTTTTTCCTCCGCGACTGGGAGCAGTTCAACCATTTGCCATGGGCAATCCCATACA
>CAYNBE010000203.1:0-6736 GCA_964395045.1 uncultured Prolixibacteraceae bacterium
GCCATTCTTTTCCAACCCCGGTTCTCTTCTGAGCCGGGGTTGATTTTTTACCCCCCGAACTGAAACCGGCAAATTGTTTCCAGCATCCCTCCTGTTTATGAAAATCTTTCCTATGTTTATACCGTTTTATAACCTACCGGAATGCTCTTTCCGGTCATCGGTGAGAATTTTCTGATACAGGCTATTTTTATGACTTACCTGAAAAAAATTATATTTTTTTTCGTTTTTCTGCTGCCACTGGCAGGATTAGGACAGTTCAGACCTGGTTTGGACGATCGGGGTGAAGGGGAAGTAGAGAAAAAAGCAAAGGAAAAAAACATCACCCCAAGGGTGATTTCCTGGAAAAAAGTCGAATACGGAGCCTTTACCGATTCTGTCAGAGTAGACACAGTTTTGAGAAATTACCACAATTACAATCCTGTATATAAAAATTCGCTGACAGCAAGTTACACCGGGAATTATGGTGGAGCCTATCTCGACAACGATTTTTCGAAACGGGAGTCCGATATCGGCTTTTACTTTCTGAGAACACACGATGCTTACCTTCTGACACCCGCCCGGATCTGCTTTTACAATACCACCACTCCTTATACACTGCTTGATTACAGCCAAAGTGAGAATAAAAACCTGAACAACGAAACAAGATTGAATGTTCTTCATTCTCAAAATATCAATCCTGAGCTGAATGTGACTTTCAGATACGATATGGCAAAATCGGACGGACAGTACAATTTTCAGAAAAACCACAACCATTTCATTACCCTTTATTCGGGGTATTCAGGTGAGAAGCTGAATTTATCCGGCGGTTTCATATTCAACAGGATTACAAACGGAGAAAACGGAGGAATGATCAACGATGACGACCTGCTCAATACGGAAACAAAGTATGTTTCAATGCAACTGACCGATGCGCGATCGGAATACAAAAACACATCCCTGTTTGCAGAAGGGGAATATAAGCTTGGCCGATTACGTGAACCGGAAGATACAACCAGTTTCACCCCGTTTGCAGGAATCCTCTGCTCAGTTCATTCCTCACGTAATTTCAGGCTTTTCAGCGAAGGTGAAACCGACGACAACAGCGGATATTTCCCGGTTTCATACATGAACCAGGATTTTTCGCACGATTCAGTCCGATTCAATACCCTCACCAGTTTGATTCAGCTGAAATTCTATGAATCGGAATTCCGGAAATACAGTTTCGGGAAAAGGGTGTTCGCAGGTGTTGAACTGACAGGCCGATCGTTTGCCTCTCCGGGTTATGGAGAACCTGTCTTCCCGTTTCACAAAGGAAGGTATAGCCGATACACGTTTGCAAGTCCGGTCCCTAGATGGGATAAAAAATCGTATTTCAATACCTTTATTGGTGGAGGAATTTTCAGGGAATCGGGGAAATTCTGGACATGGAATTTCGAAGGAAAACAGTATTTGTCGGGATTCAAACTGGGTCAAACCGAACTGGACGGTGTGATTTCAAAGCCTGTCCATCTTCTGAAAGATTCGCTTTCGCTTATCAGGATCAGCGGGAATATTTGGAACAGGGTTCCCGATTATTTTCAGCAAAAGTACTTTTCGAACCGGATCGCCTGGAACAACAATCTGAACAATGAGCAAAGAATAAATGCTTCGTTTGCATTCTTTTCGCCAAAATACAACCTTGAAGCCGGTGCAAAATACTCTCTCATTAACAATTACATTTACCACGATACTCTCGGTATTCCTGCACAGACCAGAAACGAGTTGCTGGTTTTGTCGGGATATGTAAACAAAGAATTTGAATGGGGACCGTTTTACATTCTATCTCAGTTCCTTTGGCAGAAAGCATCTGCACCACAATATGTTCATCTGCCCGAATTGTCGGCAAGGATTCTTCTGAGTTACAACATGGTGCTGGCCAAAGTGCTGTTTGTTCAGTTGGGTGCCGATACCCGTTACAATACACTCTATTATGCCGATGCTTACCATCCGGTCACCGGATTTTTCTATCTGCAGAATAAGAAGAAACTGGGCAATTATCCTTACATTGATGCTTTTGCCAATTTGAAACTGAAGCGGACAAGGTTTTTTTTCCAATATATGAATGTGGGATCCCTTTTTCTGAATGAACCCTATTTCACTGTATTACACCATCCTATGTACAGGGCAACTTTCAGGCTGGGAGTAGCTTGGTCGTTCTACAACTGACCTGACAGGTTCAGTCGAAGCGCAGTGTTTTTTCAGGTGATATTCGACTTACAAACATTGCCGGCAGAACCAGCATCATCAGTGTGGTTGCAAGGGCACCTGCATTTAGCAGGATAATTGCCACACCTGATAAACGGACCGGGACAATCTCCATGAAGTATGAGGCTGGATCGAGCCTGAAAATCCCAAAGTACTTTTGTGCCAGCAGGAAGGAAATCCCGAGAATGTTTCCCCAAAGCAGCCCTCTTGAGATTAAAAATCCTGAAAGGTAGATAAAAATTCTTCCGATACTGACCGAGGTACACCCCAGTGCTTTGAGGGTACCGATCATCCGGCTCCGTTCCAAAATCAGCACCAGGAGCGCAGAGATCATGTTGAAACCGGCAACCATCACCATCAGTATCAGGATTACCCAAACATTCATGTCGAGGATGGACAGCCAATCAAAAATCTGGGGGTATTTTTCTTTGATTGTAACCATTCGCAATGTCTTTCCCGGTTCACTGCTGTATCCGGTTACACAATTCCGGATTTGGAAGGCCGACTCGTCCAGCTTATCGAAATCATGCAGCTTGACCTCGAATCCGCTGACCTGTAATGAATCCCAGCTGTTAATGTGTTGGATCTGCCTAAGATCCCCAAAAACGAAAAGCTCATCAAATTCGAGAAGGTTGGTATTGAAAATTCCGCAGATTTTTAATTGTCTGATCCTGGGTGTGCTCTCATTTTCGTTCATGAAGAACATGTACAACGGATCATTTATTTTTAGCGAAAGGAGTCTGCTTAGATTTTTAGATATCAAAACTTCGGGTGACCTTTCGATGCCAAATCGGGGTATATTTCCATCGACAAGATGTTTTTTGAAGAAACTCCAGTCATAATCCGGGTCTACTCCTTTCAGGACAACACCCTGGATGAAATCTTCGGTTTTGATGATTCCAGGTTTGGTTGCGAACGGATAGACAGCTTCAATGTTTGACAAATGACGGAGCGACGGCAGAAATGCCTGTTCGCGGCTTACCGGGGCGGTTTCATACGAAATATTTGAATCGTAGTTCACCAGTTGGATGTGTGATCCGAAACCGGCTACCTTATCACCGATCTCTTTCTTGAATCCTGTCACAACGGCTACTGCAATCAGCATCAGTGATATTCCCAGTGCAATTCCGACCAAGGCCACATGAATGATTTTCATGGACAGGGGGTGGTTCTGTTCTTTCTCCCTGAACAGCCTTCGCGCAATGTATAATTCAGTGTTCATAGGAGATCAAATTTTTAGCGCCCTTCTTTGAAGCATCCGTGGAACTCAGGTTATCCTCAGGCTTTTTACAGGTTGGTTTCCCCAGGGTGGTTGTTTTTCAGATTTTTCCTGTTCAGAAAAGGCAACGCCATCAATGAGACAAGTCCCAGCAGAATCACCATCAGGTTCATGGTTGTATGTGCAACAAAAGCAAAAATAATCCCCTGTTCGTTTGGGACCCCATACAATGAAAGCGATTCCTTGACCATAAAGTGCCATGTCCCGAGTCCTCCCTGGACAGGGGCCAGCATTCCGAAACTACCCATGACAAAAGTGGTCAGCCCGGCAAAAGGTGATAGATGGGCAGTGAAATCGAACGCAAAAAATGCAACATACATCATCATGTAATACATGATCCAGATAAAAAGGGAATGAAATATCAGGGCACCTTTCTTTTTCACCATTTTAAACGAAATCAGACCCTCTTTCAAATGCTGCACTGATTTTCCCACTTTTTTGTACAAACGGGATGCCTTGATCCTTTTCCTGAAGAAAATAAGAACAATGGCAGTTATTACGACCATAACCGCAAGATAGGGGGAAGTTACAACGGTTACTGCTTTTTGGCCTATCTCAGGATTTTTTTGCAACAGGCCCGTGAGATACCCGAACTGCGAAACAGCTACAAAAATTGTGAGCAGGAAAAGGGTCGCCACATCCATGATCCTTTCGGTGACAACCGTCCCGATCAGCTTGGCAAACGATATCTTTTCGTAGCGTGCGAGAACACCGCACCTGGTTACTTCACCCATCCTGGGGATGACAAGGTTCATAATATATCCTATCATGACCGAAGAGAAAGTATTCAGTAACCGGGGTTTACTGCCCAATGGCTCAATCAGCAGGTTCCATCTCACAGCACGGCTGATATGGCTTAGTACTCCGATGATCAGTGAAATCCATACCCAAACGTAATTGACATCGTTCTTCAATACCGATTTGATCATATGAATATCCTGGTCCTTGTATATCAACCAGAAAATAATGATTCCAATTGTAAAGAAAAACAATACCTGAAGGATTTTCTGAATCTTTTTTTTCAATTCTTGACTGTTTTGTTGTTTCCGGTACAGGGACATTCTCCCTTCCCGCCGCAGTTTATCCCTGTCAGGTAAAATAAACCCGGGTGTAAATGTACCGGTTGGCAAAATTAATAAAACCTTTGATTAATCCCGGAGGTTTCACTACATTGGCAGGTGAAATCAATCGGGGAAAGATGGAAGCTGTCAGACCAAAGAAAAGATTAGGTCAGCATTTTCTCAGAGACAGGAACATTGCGCAGAAAATAGTATCAGGATTGATTCTGCATGAAGGATCCCAGGTTCTTGAAATTGGACCAGGTATGGGAATACTGACAGGACTGCTTCTCGACTGTCCAGGTATCATACTGAAAATGATCGAGATAGATCATGAATCGGTAGAGTATCTGAAGAACAGGTTCGCCGGATACGATCTTGAGATTACGGAAGGGGATTTCCTCGAATACGATCTATCTGCACTTTTCAACGGTCCGTTTTCTGTCATCGGCAATTTCCCGTATCACATATCATCCCAGATTTTTTTCAGGGTGCTCGAATTCCGGAACCGGATACCCGAATTGGTCGGGATGGTACAAAAGGAGGTAGCCCAAAGAATTTGTTCGGCACCGGGGAGCAGGACTTACGGGATACTGAGTGTGTTGCTGCAGGCATATTACCATACTGAATACCTGTTCACTGTTCATGAAAATGTATTTGTTCCGCCTCCGGCTGTCAAATCGGCGGTCATCCGTCTCCGGCGCAACGAAAGGAGCAGACTTGTTTGTGATGAAAGTAATTTTGTAAGGGTGGTCAGAACTGCTTTTAACCAGCGAAGAAAAGTATTGAGCAACGCTTTGAAGCCTTTGACCAGTCAAACCATTCCAGCAGAATTTGCCGGAAAGCGGGCTGAGGAGCTTTCCCCGCATCAGTTTGAAACCCTGACATGCCAGCTTTACCCGTCATGATCTGACAGGGGCGCTGCAGGCGCAGCATCACACTGCATTCATGGCGACAACAGGATCAAGCCTGGAAGCAGACCGTGCCGGCATCAGCCCTGCAAGAAAACCGATGACACTTGAAATGACAAGGCCCAGTACGATGTTCCCAATAGTCAGAGAAATGGACATGTCGGAAAGATAGCTCAGAATAAGCGTGCCGCTGAAGATCAGGATCAGTCCGACTATTCCTCCGATGATCGAAAGGATGATAGCTTCGAAAATAAATTCCAGCAGGATAAAAAATCTTTTTGCCCCTAGCGACTTCTGGATTCCAATGATCCTGGTCCGCTCCTTTACCGAAACAAACATGATGTTAGCAATTCCGAATCCTCCCACCAGGATGGAAAATCCTCCGATAATCCACCCTGCCATGTTGAATACCCTGAAAAATGCATCAAATCGGGTTGAAATCATATCCACCTCATTGACTGCAAAATCGTTTTCCTCCATGGGCTTGAGTTTTCTGATCAAACGCATCACGGACTGGATTTCAGCAACAAATTCATCCTGTCCGACGTCGGGTTTTGATTTGAGGCAAATTGCCTGCCCCATATCATGGTTTCTCGAGTCGGCCATCGCAAAGGAGGCTTCAATGGGAATGTGGACTCTTTTGTCCATGCTCGTACCAAATATATCCTGCCCCGTTTTTTCATATACCCCGATAATCCGGAACTGATAACCCTGGATTCTGATCATCTTTCCCAGAGGTGTAACACCTTCAAATAGCCGGCCGGCAATTTCATTTCCGATCAAGGCTACAGGCACAGCGGAGTTCATTTCCGGTTCGGTGAAATATCGCCCCTGGTATACTTTCAGATTCCATACGTCAATGAGGGGAAAGGTGGATGCCAGGATTTCAACATTGTCGATATGGCTGCTACCATACTGGATTTTTCGGTTGAATCCCAGGAAATAGGTACCCTGACTGACCAATCGCGATTTTCTGATCAGTTCGTCCGATTCCTCCAGTTTTGGGACCGGCCTGTTCAGATATTTCCACCATGGATATTCCGTTTCTCCCTCCGGTGGTGTCCATGGCCACTTCTGGACGTATACCATGTTGCTGCCCAGAGCATTCAGACTGTTCCGGATATATTTTTCAAGTGAATCGATCACCGTAAAGACCGAAATGATTGCAAAGATGCCGATCGTAATGCCGAGAAGCGATAAAAATGTCCGTAATTTATTCACCTTAAGTGAATTGATTGCAAAGCCAAAACTCTCAATAAACAATC
>CAYNBE010000204.1:0-6630 GCA_964395045.1 uncultured Prolixibacteraceae bacterium
CCTGTTGGTTTTATCCTGTACATCAGAACCGGAGAGAATTTTGACAGGGGCTGAAAGAATGGATGAATACATAGGGTTGGTTTCAGGTAAGAAAGTGGCCTTTACAGGGAACAGCACTGCTATCGTTAATTCTGTGCATTTGGTGGATACATTGCTTTCCCGGGGAGTGGATATTGTGAAAGTCTTCGCCCCGGAACATGGTTTCAGGGGGATGGCTGGAATAGGGTATAAAACATCGGATACCATTGATGAAAAGACCGGGATACCGGTTATCTCTCTGCTCGGCAAAAAAAAGCAACCATCGGCAGAGGATTTGGAGGGGATTGATGTGGTAATTTTTGATATTCAGGATATAGGTGTCCGTTATGTCACCTATATTTCCACACTTCATTACGTAATGGAAAGTTGTGCCGAAAATGGTATTCCGCTGATTATCCTGGACAGGCCTAACCCCAATGGAGATTACATTGATGGCCCGGTGCTTGAAATGAAATATCAGTCATTTGTGGGGATTGCCCCTATCCCTGCAGTGCATGGTCTGACCATCGGGGAATTTGGACTGATGACAAACGGGGAAGGTTGGCTTACCAACGGCAGGAAGTGTGAATTAACTGTTATTCCATGCAAGAACTATGACCATTCCAAAGAATACATTCTGCCGGTTCCTGCCGGACCCAACATCAGGTGTCAGCAAGCGGTCAGGTTATATGCTTCTTATGGGTTCTTTATGGGAACTGTTATGAGCAGGGGCAGGGGGACAGAAAACCCTTACATGGTTTACGGGCATCCGGACCTTCCGTATGGCGATTTCTATTTCACCCCCAAGTCCGACTGGGCATGTAAAAATCCTTTGAATGAAGGGAAACTATGCCGTGGTGAAGATCTTAGAAACTGGAAACCCCGGGATGGTAAATGGAAATTGGAAATGCAGTGGTTATTAAAGAGTTACAATAATTTTCCGGAAAAGGATAAATTTTTTGATGACGAGTATTTCAACAGGGTTTGGGGGAATGATCAACTCCTTCGTGACATACGGGCAGGAAAAACGGAAGAAGAAATAAGGGCCACGTGGCAGGAAGGAATTTCTGCCTATAAGAAAATAAGGGAAAAATACCTGCTTTATCCCTGATCATTATTTCACTGATAATACCAGTTACAGATAAAAATATTTTTTAACCAATAAAAGCTTGTAAAATGAACAGGAGTAAAGAAATCCGTCAGCTCAACCTGTTGAGCCCGGAGGAAGTGAAACAGAGAGCAGGGAAACATTTGCTGGTATGCAAAGACACCGAGGAAATTTACCAGTATTTTGCCGAGCACATGTTTAACCTGATCAAACGCAACAATGCAAAGGGGAAAGAAACGGCAGGGATTTTTCCTGTCGGCCCCTACCAGCAGTACCCCATTTTTGCAGAGATGGTAAACAAAGAAAGGATATCGCTGGTAAACACGTGGTTTTTCTTTATGGACGAATATGCCGACATCAATGGTGTGGAGATACCATCAACCCATTACCTGAGTTTGCGGGGGCAGCTGTATAAGATGTTCGAAAAAATAGATAAGGAACTCCTTCCCGATTTTTCAAAGGTACTTTTTCCTTCGTCAAAAAACCTGGGCGAATACAAGGGCATGATCGAAAGCCACTACCTGGACGTAACCTATGCAGGTGTGGGGATTCACGGACACCTTGCATTCAATGAACCGGAGCCGGGAGTCAGAAATACCGACCCGAGGGTCACATTTTTAAATGATTTCACGGTAACCATCGGGGCCATCCGGTTTGGAGTGGGTGGAGACCTGGAGAATTTTCCCCGCCGGGGGCTGACTGTCGGGATGAACCAGCTGCTGTCAGCCGATGAAGTGGTTCTGATGACCAGGAGCGGCATTCCCGGCATTGACTGGGCTACGACAGTGGCCCGTCTTACCGTCCTGGGTGAAACCGGTGACGATTATCCGGTTACACACATCAGGGAGCATGATAACTGGGTACTGCTGACAGATGAAGATACGATGAGGACGCCGGTCAGTATATAGAATATTGTATGACAAGTCTTTAGAGTAATTGTAGGTCAGATAGTTGCGGTAAGGAGGCAGGTTCGGTGGATGCAAATTTTATGAATATTGAAATTTAGCCGGTATGTGGTCACTTAAGAGAGGGAATACTTTGATTGTTCCCATGGGTATCATCGGGATATTGTATTTTGTCATTGGCTTTGGTGTGGGGATCAGTGGCTTTCTGACCCCATTTCTGAAGGATGCCCTGCATCTGACGGTCACGCAATCCTATCTGGTACCGGTTGCCGTATTTTCTGCATTCATTGTATTCGGGGTACCGGCGGGTTGGGTAGTGAGCAAGGCCGGGTATAAGAATAGCATCGTACTTTCGCTTCTGATCATTGGTTTGGGAATGATTTTGTTTGTTCCGTCAGCCGGTATGAAAAGCTTCGTAACTTTTTTACTGGCCCTTTTTATTGTCGGGATAGGGAAAACGCTTCTTCAGGCTTCTGTGAACCCGTATGTAACGGTTGTCGGGCCGGCTGAAGGCACTGTGATGCGCATGTGCCTGATGGGGATTCTGAATAAACTGGCGTGGTGGCTGTGCCCAGTTTTCCTGGGGATATTCCTCGATTTGAACCATGTTGAACTGAACCAGATGTCAATACCTTTCTACCTGGTCACAGGGATACTGGTTTTATTGGGGGTATTCACCTACTTTTCCCCGCTGCCGGAGGTAATAGCTCCCGGGGAGAATGAAAACGGGCCAGATGATCAGGGAGGAACAGCAGCAAAAAAACTAGGAATATTCAGAATACCTCATTTATACCTTGGGGTAGTGGCCTTGTTTTTTTACATCGGCGTTGAAGTGCTCCCCATGGCCTCGGTCATTGATTTTGCGAAAGTAGTTTACGGAGAAGGGGCTACCAATCTGGAAGGTTTTTCAAAGTTTGTCCCCATCGGGATGTTTATTGGGTATGTATTTGGCGTGTTTATGGTTCCCAAAGTCCTCACCCATACACGTGCCCTGGGACTGTTCTCGGTGATCGGGATCATATCTTCGTTATGTGTGATTTTTTTGCCGGGCAAGATTGCCATCTATTGTCTGGCGGCGATAGGATTTGCCAATTCCATCATGTGGGGGGCCATCTGGCAGCTTGCCCTGGCCGGTTTGGGAAACTACACCAAAAAAGGTGCATCATTTTTAGTGATGTCACTGGTTGGAGCTGCTGTATTCCCGTTTGTTTTCGGGTATCTCATTGATGTGATAAAAACGGCAGAGACCCCTGTTGCCGGAGATTATCAGAATGCCTACTGGATATTCATACCAGCTTATTTGTTCATCCTGTATTATGGAACATTCGGATATAAAATCATGAAGGTCATAAAATAACGGCCAGATTGGTAAAGTCAAAAAAGAGTCCACAAATATCTGGAAATTTAGTCTCATGAAGAATAACATGATTAATCAAAAAAAACTCACCCCCTTCCCCTCTCTTCGCGAAGAGAGGGGTGGCGCCCACCTGCCAGCCCTGCCTGCCGGCAGGAAGGCGGCAGGCAGGCAGGGTGACGGGGTAGTTAAAATATTCTTTTTCAAAGAATTAAACAAGTTACAGAAACGAAATGAACAGCTCAGAAGAAGCATCAATGTTGACAAGTCCCTCTGATTCACAGATAATGAACAGCCGGCCCGGAATTATTTTTCCGCGTGCCTTTGCAGTTGCCATCGATGATCTGGGCTGGAACAAAGGGAGCCATGAAGGGGCGTCGGGAGGTCCTTTCCGGCTGTGTATCCGCAGAGATATGGATATCCGGGATTACAGGCCTATCGTGGAAGTAGGCCAGGCATGTGGCATCCGGATACAGGGTTTGTTTGTCCTGTGCGAAATGGACCGGCAGAATGTTTGCGCCAAATATCCGACCACCACCTGGAAAGGGAAGGATTTTGACAACACCGAAAATATTAGCCCGGTCCAGTTGGAGGTAATGGAATATATCAAAGAGAATGCTGCCTATCTTGAATTCGGGTTGCACGGAGTTGGGCATGAACACTGGGAGAACGGGATCAGGACACGGGCTGAATGGTATGATAAGATAAACGATAAAGCGTACCCGGAGGAAGATACCCGCGATCATATCCAATGTTTCAGGGAAATTATGGCGCAATACGGCTTGACACCTGAAAATGGTCAGTCGTTTCCTGAAAGTTTTGTTCCTGGTTCCTATGCAATGTACTGGAACCCGGAAGGAGAATACAGTACCGGGAAAATATTAAGGGAGTACGGGGTAAAGTATGCCAATACCATGTTTTCAGAAATCGCCGAACTAAATCCGCCGGAAGACGGGGGCTTTGATCACGGGCTGCATGTGATCAACAGGCTGATCTATGGGAATGAATACAAGTGTTTGGGCAAAGTGCCCCAGGGACCGGTGGAGTCATACCGGACAGACGTGATTGAATCGCATTGGCCTAACTGGCTGGCCATTGATGATTACCTTCAGCCGGCCCTTACCCGGGAATGGATTGATTTTTACAAGAATATCCAGGCCAGTCCGGGCCATTATATAGCCAAAAACACGGAGCAATTGCATTCTCAATGGCTTTATAAGAAGTACACTGTTTTATCTGAGATAAAAGAGGGCGTCATTTCAATTGACAACCGTCAGATGCCATCTGTGGTTTATGATAACAATTTGTTGGGAAACATGGTACTGAAAGTGCAGCTAAAAGACGGGGAACACGTCAGCAATGCCCTTTTGAATGGTGTGCCTGTACCTGCGTATTTCGAAGAGGCTGGATATGGTTTTATTTACCTTCCTCCCCTGAAGGCGGATGAATACCGGTTTGAGTGTGAAACAGGGAGTAATCTGATGCCGGTTTTCGTGAACAACACAGGCACATACAATGTGTATTCTGTTGATTACATGGAAACACAGGCAGTGTTCAGGCTGAGGATGTATGCCACACAGGAGGTCAAAGTCAGATGCGGGGAACCAGCTTCTGTGAGTTCTGACAATCCGTATCTGCAAGTGCTGTCATGGAAATACGATGCACAGAACCAGATACTCACCGTGAAAATGTATGGCAGGGATATGCAGGGAGAAGCTGGCAATTTAAAGATCGTTTTCAGGGAGCCATTACAATAGAGACAAAGGTTCAGTGATTAAGAAAATAACAGATAAATAGTTCTATGTACAGATTTCTTTTTTCATTCATAATACCCTTATTCATTGGCAGGGCTGCCTATTCACAGCAAAAAACCATCGTCAGGGAATACAAAAAAGTCTTTAAGACATACCCGTTTTCTGATCCTAACCCGGTACCACAGATAGAACCCCATGTTAAGTTCGGAAAAATATATCCTTATTTCCGGTACGATGGGTATTCAACAGAAAGTATAGAAAAGGAATGGAACGTTGTAGAGCTGGAAAATGACTATGTGAAAATCATGATTTTGCCGGAAATCGGAGGCAAGATTTGGTCCATGACAGAGAAATCGACAGGTTATTCGGTGGTGTATGATAATAAAGTGATAAAATTCAGGGACATTGCCATACGGGGACCCTGGACCAAAGGGGGGCTTGAATTCAACTACGGAGTGATTGGTCACTATGTTGGTTGCGGCACCCCGGTAGATTATACCATCGTGCCCCGGCCCGACGGGAGTGTCAGCTGTGTGATCGGACTTTATGACCTGCTGACAGAAACCATCTGGAGGGTGGATATCAATCTCCCCAAAGATAAAGCATATTGCAGGCTTAGTTCTTTTTGGTACAACTCCTCTGAAATTGAACAACCTTACTATTCATGGTTTAATTTCGGTGTAAAGACAGACGGAAACCTGAAGTTTGTCTTTCCCGGCACAAAATGGATCGAACATAACGGGGGGAGTAACAGCTGGCCGATCAATGCCGAAAACGGCAAAGATGTTTCATTTTATAACAACAATGACTTTGGCGGATACAAATCGTATCATGTTTTTGGCGAATATGCTGATTTTTTTGGAGGGTACTGGCTCGATGATGATTTTGGCATGTGCAGGTTTGCAACACGCGACGATAAGGCAGGAAAGAAGCTTTGGATCAGCGGCCTTTCCGGGCAGGGCGATCTGTTTGAAAGGATATTGACCGATAACGGGGGGCAATCGATCGAATTCCAGAGTGGCAGGTTGTTCAACCAGTCATGGCCGCAAAGTACATTTACCCCCTTTAAGCACAAGGGGTTTATGCCCCATTCAACCGATTTGTGGACGGAATATTTGTTCCCTGTTGTAAAGACCAAAGGGTTTGTTGCAGCTAATAATTTTGGGGCCCTGAACCTTAAAGATGAAAACGGATGGCTGAAAATATTTTTCTCCCCGT
This sequence comes from uncultured Prolixibacteraceae bacterium, assembly GCA_964395045.1. Classification (GTDB taxonomy): domain Bacteria; phylum Bacteroidota; class Bacteroidia; order Bacteroidales; family Prolixibacteraceae; genus UBA1413. The sequence continues at coordinate 6,358 of CAYNBE010000204.1, forward strand.
TGCAAAAAATACAGGACCGTTTAATAATCACACAGGAAGGTAACATTATATATTCAAAAATGCTTGAACTCGGGACATTGGAGTTGTTTACCGATTCGGTACGGATTCAGGCAGACATAAACAAGCTTCGGGCAGTGTTGGGGGATAAAAAACTTGAATACACTCCTCCGTCAGAAAATATCCTCAACCGGCCGGTCTTGTCACCGGACAACTTTGAGTGGAATTCCGTATATGGTCTATATTTGCAGGGAGAAGAACACCTCCGGGACAGGA
>CAYNBE010000205.1:0-6421 GCA_964395045.1 uncultured Prolixibacteraceae bacterium
GTAACATTTTTCTGAATGTATTCGGTAATTTCAGTGGAAGGCGTTCCCGGATAGGCGTACACCCCTGAAATACCTCCGTCGATGGCCCCCTGAGCTATTGCTTCAGCTCCAAGCAGCAGTTTCTTTTGCATGTATCTGTTTTTAACAGGGGTCAAATATAGTTTTCAATGACAGAAGAAACAACCGTTTTTGTCAGATAATTCCGTGCTTGTCTTTTTTCAGGCAATGACAATATTTTTTAATTCAAAACGCACACACGGAATTTATTTTGCAAAAATTCAATCCGGAACTTTTGTATTCAATACAAAACTGCCAAAATTCAGGTAAATTTTAGCCAAACACGGTTATAACAAGACGTCTGTTTCCGCCGAAATTTCTGAACTCGCACAGCGATATCCCCTGCCAGGTTCCCAGGTTCAACTGGTGATGGGTGATGGGAATGATCAGAGACTGACCGGTTACTCCTGATTTCAGATGCGCAGGCATATCATCAGGGCCATCGTCATTGTGTTCATACAATGGATGGTTTTCAGGGAAGAGGTGATCCAGAACCCTGTTAAAATCACCCCTGACAGAAGGATCAGCATTTTCACAAAGGAGAATCCCGGCTGAAGTATGTTTCAGGAACAGGTGGCACAAACCCGTTTCGGGCAAAACAGGCAACACTTGCCTGATGTGCCGGGTGATCAGGTGGATTCCTTTTCCGAATGGCGGAAGCGATATTTCAGTTTGCCAGATCATTGTTCACCCAGAAAATCTTTCAGTGCGTTGTAGGTACCTCCCGACTTGGTATATTCTTCCATATCACGTTGTTCCTGCTTCCACCGGATGGCTATCCGGGAGAGGGTTCTGTCGGCATGTTCAAAAAACATCTTATACGAAGCACAGAACCTGGGTTTTCGGTTATCAGCGGGATCTTTGATCCGGTCTTTGGTGCATCCGCCAAAACATTTGTTCAGCCAGGGACAGGGGCGGCATTCACCGGGAAGTACTGCTTTTGCCGATCCGAATGTCTCCTGCTGCCTGGAATTCAGCATCTGGATCAAACGCCCGGTCATCACATTTCCCAGTTTCCATTTTGGCTCCACGAAAAAATCGCAGCTGTAAACGTTGCCGTTGTGTTCGATTACGACATAAGGCCCGCATTTTTTCATCATGGTGCATTCAGGGGCCTGGACTCCTACATAAGCATGAAAAACCGACTCAAAATGCCTGACCGAAGTAGTGGGTTTACCGTCCTTGAAATCTGCCAGCCACAGGTCAAACACCCGGCACAAAAATTCACCGTAAGCCCGCGCAGAGACTGAAAAAGGAGCTGCCCTCACCGGGTCTTCGGGATCGGTTTCGACCACCGGGATGAATTGCATCCACGTAAGTCCGATTTCTTTGAAGTAGGAATAGAGTTCTTCGGGGAACCTCACTGAATAATCGGTAAGGCAGCATAGAACATTTGTGGCAACATGGTTATCGAGCAGCATTTTTGCATGGTCTTCTACCCTTTGGTGGGTGGCACGGCCTCCTTTATCGATGCGGTAGTGGTCATGGATATGCGATGGCCCGTCCAGCGAAAGGCCTACCAGCCAGTTGTACTTGTTCAGAAACTTCGCCCAGGTGATATCAAGCAGCAAGCCGTTTGTCTGGAGTCCGTTTCCCACCGATTGGTTTCGGCCATACTTCTTTTCCATCTCAATGGCCTGCTCAAAAAAATCAATCCCCATCAGGGTAGGTTCACCTCCCTGCCAGCCAAAACTGACCGATTCACCCCCCTGTTGCATGACCTGTCTGATCAGTTCCTCCTGAATTTCTGCATTCATCCGGTGAACAGGATGTTCAGGGAATAATCCTGACTTTTTCAGATAAAAACAGTAACGGCAGTTCAGGTTACAATCAGGTCCTGCAGGCTTGATCAGGACTGAATTAAGAGGCCTGTAAATCTTTGCCATCCTCCTTCGATTTTCTTGCATACAAACTTAAACAAAATGAGCCGCTCAGGAAATGGTTCCCTGAAGGGAAATCACAATCACCTGTTGATAAAAATTCATCATTACTGTTTCAGTTTTGGTTGAAATGGCTATTTTGCCGCCTTTCAAAGATGTCATCTTTGGATGTTGTATTATAAACATAGAAAAATTTGCGTGTCAGCTAAGATGAGACAAGCCAACACAAGCGGAAGATCCCGAAGAAGGCTAAAAAAACCGGTTAAACGTGGACTGACAGCGATTGTTGCAATGATTATCACGATTGTTGCACTTTTTATATTCAAACCTCTTTCCGACGCTCCTGCCGGGAAGAAGACCGGGAATGCACGAATCGGGAAATACAGGGACATCAACGATATTCACCTGAAATATGCCCGGGGAAATGGCATAGCACCTCTGAAATCTGCCACAGCATTTAAACAGGAATTAGGGGAACTTGTTAAAGGGAAAAAACTGGTCAGGATCAGCGACTCCCGGTATTACGTCGTGAACAAGCTTACACATTCCCATCCTTACCTTGTTCCCGAAGCCGAAGAGCTTCTCGAAATGATTGGTAAAAGGTTTCATACCAAACTTAATCAGCATCAAAAAGACGAATATCTGTTTCGCATCACATCGCTACTTCGCACGATGGAAAGCCAGAAAAGACTGAAACATTCCAATATCAACGCCACGAATGTTTCTGCCCATCTGTACGGAACTACATTTGATATCAGCTATAAAAACTTCATCAGGAAAAACCTGATTGGAAAGAAAAAGGTTGTATCCGACAGCCAGGCTGTCACTCTTCTTTCAGAAGCCATCGGTGAACTGAGAGACGAAGGGAAACTGGTGGTAATTACCGAGTACAAGGAAGCATGTTTCCATATCACGGTCTGTAACTAAAACCATGTATCTTTATAACCGATACAAAGGGATTGATATTTACCACCCGAACAATATCTTTTGATTTCTCTGGTTTATTGTGTGGGACTTTTTAGTTTTGTCCTGATGAAATATTTTTTATCATTTGTCGTCCTGTGCATTCAGTTACTCCCGGTGATCGTGACCGGTCAGGGCAATAATGCAACGCTGACCGGAGTCATTACCGGTACAGACGGACAACCTTTGGAACTTGTGAATATATCCCTGCGCGATTATCCCATCGGGACCACGAGCAACAGAAAGGGAGAATACCTCCTCCGGATTCCGGCCCGGCGTGATGTGACGATTGTTTACTCCCTGATTGGATATTCTGCAAAAGAAGAAAAGGTTAATGCAGGGGTTGAGGAAAAAATTTCGATAAATGTAACACTGGAAAAGACCAGCAGGGAAATCGAAGAAATCAGTATCACAGAAACAAGGAAAAACCAAAGTAACATTATCAGGATTGATCCCAAACTCCTGAACAATCTTCCATCGGCAGGAAGCAGCAGTGTGGAAGCATTGATCAAAACACTGCCCGGGGTCTCCTCAAACAATGAACTGAGTTCACAGTACTCGGTGCGTGGTGGAAACTTTGATGAAAACCTGGTTTACGTAAACGACATTGAAATATACCGGCCGTTCCTGATCAGGTCGGGGCAGCAGGAAGGCCTCAGTTTTATCAACAGCGATCTGGTCTCCTCCATTGAGTTTTCATCAGGGGGATTTGCAGCAAAGTATGGTGATAAAATGTCGAGTGTCCTCGATATCAAGTACCGGAGGCCATCGGGATTTGCAGGATCGGCCTCGGCCAGCATGTTGGGGGGCACAGCCCACATTGAAGACCTTTCGCTCAGGGGAAAGCTGTCACATATTACCGGGGTCAGGTATAAAACCAACCGGTACCTGCTCGGCACCCTTGATGAACAGGGTGAATATGATCCCAGGTTCATCGACCTGCAATCGAATATCACCTGGTTGTTGTCAGACCGCTTTGACCTCTCCTTTTTAGGAAATATTGCCAGCAATATCTACCGTTTTATTCCGCAGACAAGGGAAACCTCGTTTGGGACCTGGAACACCCCCCTGAATACAAAGATTTATTTCGATGGCAGTGAAAAAGACAACTACACGACATTTCTGGGAGCAGTCAGCAGCAATTACCACCCGAACAATAACCTGAATGTCAAATTTATTGCCTCGGCCTATTCAGCCAGAGAATCGGAAACGTATGATATTCTGGGTGAATATTACCTGAATGAGCTGGAGCGGGACATGTCGTCAGAGATATTTGGCGACAGCATACTCAACCTGGGTGTGGGAATGTTTATCAACCATGCCCGCAATTATCTGGATGCCAGGGTGGTCAGCCTGGCACACCGGGGGGCATTGAATACGCCTCTGCATCTTCTGAACTGGGGGATTCAATATCAGCATGAATTCACCGACAATAGCATCAACGAATGGATATACAGGGATTCTACAGGCTATTCACTGCCCTTTAGCGACAGCGAGATAAAACTTTACTATACACTGAACAGCAAATCAAAACTCAGCCAGAACAGGATCACAGGCTATATTCAGGATACCTGGCAGATACCTTCCCAAAAAGGGGAAATCTATCTGACAACCGGATTGAGAGCTCATTACTGGGATTTTAACAATGAATTGCTGATCAGTCCCAGAGCCACAATGAACTATTTTCCCGATTGGAAAGAAAATTTCTCATTCCGGCTTTCTGCCGGAATATACAATCAGCCTGCTTTTTTCAGGGAACTGATCAGCCGGAACGGGGAGATCAACCGGAAGAACAGGGCTCAGCGTTCATTCCAGGTGCTTGCCGGAACCGATTACATTTTCACAGCCTGGGACCGCCCTTTCAGGTTGACTTCCGAAGCCTATTACAAACGCATGACGCGTTTGGTTCCTTACAAGGTTGACAACGTCAGGATCCGATATATTTCAGACCAGCAATCAAACGGGTATGTGGCAGGTCTTGACATGAAGGTAAACGGGGAATTTGTAAGCGGGGTTCAGTCGTGGGCAAGTTTATCGGTGATGCAAACCAGGGAGGACATCCGGAACGACGGTCATGGATTTATACCCCGTCCGACAGATCAAAGGGTAAACTTCAGCCTCTTTTTCCAGGACTACCTTCCAGGTAATCCGACCTGGGAGATGCATTTGTCTGCATTTTACGGCTCCAGGTTGCCAACGGGACCTCCCAATTCGGAACGGTGGCAGGATGTTTTCAGGATGCCTTCGTACCGACGGGTTGACCTGGGCATTTCGAAGGTGCTGATCAGCGAATCGCTTAGGCCTCACAGCCGATGGATGAACAACCTGAAAAGCATGTCGGTAAGTGTTGAAGTATTTAATTTGCTGAACATCAACAACACCATCTCCTATTTTTGGGTTTCGAGCACCTACGGAGACATGTTTGCCGTCCCCAATTACCTGACAGCAAGAAAGATAAACTTAAAAATGGCTATTACTTTCTGAAAAGTCCGTAATGAGTCCAATGTGAATTTTTTTGTAAAATTCATTCTTTTCAGACCTTTGGTGCGTAAATCTGAGGAACTCGTTGGTATATTTATCTCATGAGAATTCAGGTACCTGAATAAAGATTACCAAACATGGAACTTACCATATTTCAGGTCGATGCTTTTGCCGAAGCGCTTTTTGCCGGCAATCCGGCAGCCGTGGTACCCCTGAAGGAATGGCTTCCTGATCATGTACTTCAGAATATAGCCATGGAAAACAACCTGTCGGAAACGGCTTTTTTCATTCCGGAAGAAAAAGGATTTCACCTGAGGTGGTTCACCCCGACCAGGGAAGTAAATCTTTGCGGGCATGGAACCCTTGCAACAGCACATATCCTTTTTAACCACCTCGGTTTCGATGGTGAACAGATTGAATTCAGAACCCGAAGCGGAAAGCTTTCAGTCAGCAGGCTCCATCATCTTTTATTTCTCGATTTCCCTGTTTCAGATATAAAAAACATCCCCACTCCCCAGAAGCTGACATCAGGGCTGGGACTCCGTCCTCTTGAGGTGTTTACAGGCGGAGAATATCTGATGGCAATATATAAAAACGAATCCGAGATCAAGAAGATACATCCCGATTTCCCTGTACTGCAAAAACTTCCGTTTAACGGAATCATTGCTACATCACAGGGCAATTCGGCTGATTTTGTGAGCCGCTTTTTTGCCCCAGTCATGGGTATTGATGAAGATCCTGTCACAGGTTCCGCCCATACCCTTCTGATTCCATACTGGTCCAGGATATTGGTTAAGAATAGCATGGTTGCGCATCAGATATCAAAACGGGGCGGAATCCTTCACTGTGAGTTGCTGCCCGACAGGGTGAAGATCGGTGGAAAAGCTGTCACTTATATGTCGGGAACAGTGATGCTTGACTACCCACACCAGGATTTAAATACAAGAACCCCTTCAGGTTTTTAATTTTCCTTTTTTGAAGAATTTCTGTTCATAGTTTATGTCCGGTAATAAGAAAGATATTCGAGTTTGAACTGATTC
>CAYNBE010000206.1:0-6381 GCA_964395045.1 uncultured Prolixibacteraceae bacterium
TCAAAAACCTTTCAGGAAACGATCCCGAAGTCGCCCGGAAAATCATCGATGAGTCCATGGCCAATAACTGGGCCGGGATTTTTGAGCTAAAGGAAAAGAAATCGCATCCCTCTACAACCTTTAAAAACGAAAAAAAGACGTATGCCGAGTTTTAGTGAGATAGCCAGCATCATGGTACAATCGGGGATGAAAATTCCCGGAGACCGGATATCAATCAGAATCCCGGAACCGAGAGAAAACCTTGGAAAAGCCCTGGAGTACTTTCTCAGCCTTCAAGGCAGAAAAATGGAATTCCTCCCTGAATATGAAAAAGTCATTGAATGGTTGAACGACAACCAGGGAAGGGGATTGTTCATGTTTGGGAACTGTGGCCGGGGAAAATCTCTCCTGGCCAGGTATGTACTTCCGGCAATCATTTTGAAACATTGCCGCAAAATTGTAGCTGTTTACGACATGTTCGAAGTCAACGCACAACTGGATGAAGTTCTGAAAAAGAAAATCATTTCGATTGATGATGTCGGTACTGAATCGGAATCAGTCAGGTTTGGTGAGCGCAGGATGGCTTTTCCTGAAATCATCGACAGTGCCGAAAAGGATGGAAAACTACTGATCGTTACCACAAACCTTTCGCAGGATGAGATCAAGGACCGCTATGGTTCCAGGGTACTTGACCGGATTGTTTCAACCACAAAACGAGTGGCGTTTAACGGGAAATCATTGAGATCGTAACCAGGAGATGGAAGGATTCACAATTTTTTCAAACAACCAGGGCTGTGGGTATATTCATTTTGACCGTGACATTATCAAAAGTGAGTTGAAAATCATTCCTGTAAGTATTTGTCACCAAACAATATATCCTGGCGATTTTACCGGTTTGTTGGGTCACTTCTGCCGCGAACTTGAGTACCTGGGTATGTTGGGTGAAAATGAAATAATTTTTCGGATTGGCGAAATCTCCGATTTGTTTCGCACATCGTATTTATACCAGGCTGTTTTCAGGATTGATGAACAGAGGATATTCGAAATGTTTTCACCCGGGGCCGGGCGGGATTTTTTATTTAAAAATGGAATATGGAAATAGAAATCATCGACGAAAAATTCCACTGGATGGGTTACTGGTGGTGGACCCGCGAACGCTGGGGAAGCATCCACCCGAATAAAAAATGGGTGTGGTACGATCCTTCATGCATCCACATCCTCGAAAACAATCAGCTTGCCCTGTCGGTCCGGTACAATCCGAAATACTTTTCCCAGATATCCGGGGTCTCATATTTTGGTACTGGCCAGATATGTTCTACGGATGATTTTTCATTCGGAAAGTTCACCATCGAGGCAAAGCTTCCAACCGGTACCGGAACCTGGCCTGCCTTCTGGATGTATTCGCCAGCCGACTGGCCTCCCGAAATCGACATTTTCGAGGGATACAGTCGACAGAATAATTATTCGAATAACCGGTTGTTCAAACGCAAATACAAAGTGCTCAATTGTCTTCATTTGCGGGACGAGTGGAACCTGAAAGGAGGTGAACCCGAGGCTCCTTTGGCAAAAGTATTCAAAGGCAATCCTGCCGAAACCTTCAATTCATATTCACTGATTTGGACCGACCAGGAGCTGGTTTTTCTTATCAACGACCATATCATCAGGCGCATAACCGACAGGGGAATCCTTTCCTGGCTTGCAAATTACAAAATGATGGTACTGATGAACAATCACATTGACGGCAGATTCCTGGAAAATTTCACGGTTGGACAGCCTTTCATTATCAACAATTTCATTTATGAGAAGTTATGACAGTTGACTACAAGAAATTCTACCGTAACTGCAAGTCAAAATACCCTTTTGTGGTTCATGACCTTGCACCGGTTTCACTGAAAACGGAAATATTCATATCAGAGTTACACGGCAACTTTGTCGATATTTCAGGTTTCTCCCACGATCAATTATTGAGGAACTACCAGGATTCTCAACTGATATTTATTGCTGTTGTGATGATGGTTTCCGACCCACACTGTTTTCAGTTCAATGTGCGCCTCCCGCATAAAGTCGAATTCCAGCTTGCCAACCTCTTTGCCTGCAACCGGAAGAAAATTTGGTACAATTCAAAAAATGTCAAAAATTACTACCAGGTATATCCCGATTTCAGAACAAAGGTTGATCATTTTTACAGCCAAATGAAATCGATATGAATTCAGTCTCAATAAAGGTTTCCTATGTCAGATTATCCGATTTACAGAAGTATCCGAATAATCCTCGCACAATTACTGAATCCAGCCTGCAGGAGCTTTGCCAGTCAATTGTTGAAGACCCGCTTTATTTCGAGACAAGGCCGATAATCTGTTCAAACCGGACCGGTACCCTTGTCATCATTGCCGGGGAAAAACGATTTCTGGCTGCTTCAAAATTAGGTTTCGACTCGGCACCAGTTGCAGTGATACCGGAACTGACAGAGGAAGACGAACAACGGATTCTCCTTAAAGATAATGGTTCATTTGGAGAATGGGACTATTCTTTGCTTCAGGAAAATGGTTGGGATCTCGCTTTTGCTCAAAACTGGGGTGTTGACTTTGACTTCTCAAAATTCAGTTCTGATAATGAGAAAAGCATTGTCAATGATGAATATGAACAAACAGCGCACCTCAAATATCTTGTTTTTCAAAATTACAGGATACCTCTTTCTGATCTGGAGGAATCGAAGTTGCAGGCCGCTATTGATAGCTATATGTCTGAAAACGGAACTTTAATTGGATTTGTAAATTACTTATTGCCCGGGAATGAATCAGATTGTTGATATTGACATTGCGACCATCAAAGGCGCCAGCTACAATCCACGGGAAATTACTGATGAGAAGATTTCACTTTTGCAGGAAAGTATCATGCAGCTTGGAATCATCAAACCGGTTATTGTACGTAAAGAGGATGGAACCATCCTGGCAGGCCACCAGCGAACAAAGTCTGCAACTTTGATTGGTCGGACATCGATAAAGGGGTTTTTCCTTTCCGATGTCAATTCAACTGATGAAGTCCGCTTTAATCAGCTTCATAACCTTTCTGAGTGTGAAGTTTCAGAAAAGGCTCCCAGGATAATCATTAAATCGAAGCATCCGGAAGGAGAATTTTCGATTGTAAAGAACAGAGTCATTGAAATCCTTTCACCAGGTGAAAAGAACCAGTCTGTCAATCAGCTATCAAAATTGATACTCAGGTATGGCCAATTTGCGAATGCTGTAATAAATCCCCAGGGTGAAGTTATTATCTCTGCCATATATACCAAAGCAGTGAAATTGCTTGGATATGATTTGTGGGTGTATTGCCTCCCTGCCGAAAAAGTATCGATGGCCTTGAATTTTTTCTCAATGGAGTATGGGAGCTTTTCATACAAGCACATTGCGAGAAAAACTTATATTCAGTCACTGGCCCAGAAAAACCGACTTCGCAGCGATTCACATTCCCACAGTACACTTTATGAGAAGGTAGTTATTCCGAAGTTGACAAAAGATGTCAGTGTGCTTGATTTTGGCGCTGGCCAGCGTGACTATGCAAAAATGCTTTGCGCTAAAGGGTACCGGATTTTTACCCTTGAATTTTATCTCCGGCGTCCTGGTGCCGATGTTATTTGGATGGATGAAATATCCCGTGATTTTGCAAAGATCGAAAGGCACCTATCTGTAAATGGCCAGTTCGATTTTGTTGTTTGCGACAGCGTCATGAATTCAATTGATACCTTACATGCTCAGAATTCAGTTTTAATCACGTTGGCTGCGCTATGCAAAAAAGGTGGTTTTATTTTCTGGTCAGGGATCCCGATCAACTTTAAAAAGCGACATATTGACAGGAAAAATACTTTTGACAACAAAGAATCATCGGCTTTTCTTGATGATAATGGCTTTACAGGTAACTACCGTTATGGTGAATGGTATTTTCAGAAATACCACAGGAGGGATGAAATTGAGAGTTTGAACAGGAAATATTTTTCTGACCAGTTTTCAATTTTTGACCGGGGAGTTCCTTCACCTTCTGGTGAACTTCAAGCTTCTTCATATCAGGTTGAAACTATCAATGAGAAACTTCCTTCCGAACAGGAGATAATTGATGCATTGACTTTTGAGTTTTCACTTCCCCTGCCTGGAGGCGAAAGGCACCAATTTGTTGATCGAATTTTGGCTGCATACCAGAAAAGTACTTTTAACAATCAGTCTTAACAAAAGGTGTCATGGCAAAATTGAGGACAAAGGGAGAACGGGAGTATGATTTGCAGTTAATATCTGAACTTTTTACGAAAGGAAAATCATTCAGGGAAATCTCTTTTGAGGTCAACCAGCAGCATGGCCGAAATATTACACACGTAACAGTCTTCAACGATGTAAAGCATATTCTGGAAATCTGGAAGAAAGACAGGGAGAAGCTCATCGACTACCATAAAACCATCGAACTTGAAAAAATAAACAGGCTCGAAAAAACATACTGGGAAGCATGGGAAAGGTCAATTCAGAGTGTTAAGAAGTCGGAAGTAAAAAAACACGGGTCTCCTTCATCTGTCGATAAAGTCGAAAAAAGGGATTTTGAAGAAACCGGCCAGGGCGATCCCCGTTTCCTCGATGGCGTTCAATGGTGCATTGAGCAGCGATGCAAGATACTTGGGATCAATGCTCCAACAAAGCACGATTTCCAGGGTAATTTGTTCCTTGAACTGATGAAAACAGCAACCAGTGAACATGAATGATTATAAATCGGTTTGGCAAGCATGGCAGAACGATTGGAACAAATTTGCAAGGGATGTCCTGAAAGTGAACCTCGATCCGGAGCAGCAGGCAATACTTGATTCCGTTCAGGTCCATCCTCGTGTTTCAGTTTGTTCCGGTACCTCCCGGGGAAAAGATTTTGTGGCTGCAGTTGCGGCCATTTGTTTTTTGTATTTGACTCCTCGCTGGAATGCAAAAAAGGAACTGATTGAAAACACGAAGGTCGCCATGACAGCACCGACCGACCGACAGGTAAAAAACATCATGTTCCCCGAAATATCCCGTCTTTTCAACCGTGCCGGAATCCTCCCGGGAAGGTTGGTAGGTTACGATATCCGCACTGAATCGGAAGAATGGTTTCTCACCGGGTTCCGGGCCAGCAAAGACAATCACGAAGCCTGGTCAGGATTTCACGCTGTAAACACCATGTTCATCGTCACCGAGGCATCAGGGATCGAAGAAACCATTTTCAACGCAATTGAAGGGAACCTTCAGGGAAACTCCCGGATGCTGATTGTTTTCAATCCGAACAGTCCGACCGGATATGCAGCCCGGAGTCAGACCTCTCCGAAATGGAAGAAATTCAGGCTGAATTCCCTGTCATCGCCAAATGTGATTGAACGCCGGATTGTCATTCCCGGCCAGGTCGATTATGAGTGGGTGAAAGACAAGGTCGAATCCTGGTGCACAATGATTCCTGCCAATCAAATCACACCTGATAAATCAGATTTTCAGTGGGAAGGAAACTGGTACCGGCCAAACGACCTGTTCCGGGTCAAAGTACTCGGTAAGTTCCCCGAAGTTTCGTCTGATACGTTGATCCCCCTCGAATGGATTGAACAAGCACAACGACGATGGATCGAAGAAAACAAACCGAGGAAGGAACCATTGGGCCTCGGAGTCGATGTGGCCGGTATGGGGCGCGACAATTCGATATTCTGCAAGCGGTACGATTATTTTGTTGAAGGGTTCAACCGTGTCGGTAAAGCAGGAACAGCCGATCATATGACCGTGGCCGGTGAAATTGCCGTTCATCTGAACAACGACCGAAGAAACAAGGCATACATTGATACCATCGGAGAGGGTGCCGGAGTTTATTCCCGTCTGGTTGAACTGAACTACAAGAATGCAATCTCCTGCAAGTTTTCTGAATCGGCTGATGGATTGACCGACATCACGGGGGTGTATAAGTTTGCGAATATGCGTGCTTACCTTTTCTGGGCCATCCGCGACTGGTTGAACCCGGCTTACAATTCAAAAGCATGTTTGCCATCTTGTGATGAACTGACCGAGGAATTGACCCAGATAAAATGGAAGTTTCAGAGCAACGGATCAATCATCATTGAGCCGAAAGAGGAAATAAAGCAGAGAATACACCGGTCGCCCGACTGGTCCGACTCACTTGCCAATACATTTTATCCGCACGGTGAACAGGAACATGTTCAGGACTTGGAGGGAGTGTTTTTTTAAAGGTAAAAATACACCATATTGCAGAAACACAATCAATTAACACTTACAAGTTGATAAGTTTTTATTTTTTCCAAAGCAAGTACATTCCGAATAATAACTTTAGCAATACCTTTGATATGACAAAAGCCAGGGTAGAGACCTGGCTTTAAATAAATTATCAATCGGAGTTGGA
>CAYNBE010000207.1:0-6359 GCA_964395045.1 uncultured Prolixibacteraceae bacterium
GAAAGCCCGGCCAATCGACCGGGCTTTCTGCTTTTACAAATTGTTAATCTTTTACGGGTATGATTGATTCAGCGAAAAAAAACAGGAGTTGGGTAACTCCTGCTCCCGGGTAGGGACAGGAAGATGCACATAAAAAAATTCATTACGGCATCTTGTCTACAGTTTCCAGGTTTTTATATTTTCGGGCAATCATGGATCGGATGAGGGAGAAACAGGCATTTTTTATGGCGGTTGTGTGCTTTTGCTGGATCACAACCAGCGGACAGAAGGTGATACAAGCCGTCAGGGTTGAAGTACCGCCTGTTATGGATGGGTTTGTCAACGATGCCACGTGGGAGAAGGCTTTTTCCGTCACCGATTTTTTCCAGCGCGAACCGGATCCTGGGCAGCCTGTTTCCCAAAAAACCGAGTTTCTGGTTTGTTATGATTCAAACAATCTTTATTTCGGCGTTCGTTGCTGGGACGAGCCCGGAAGGGTTACGGCCAAGGAGATGGCTCGGGATGTGAGTCTGAACAACGACGACCGTGTTCAGATCATTCTCGATACTTTCTTCGACAAGCGGAACGGATACTGGTTCCAGATCGGCCCGCGCGGATCGATCGGAGATGCCATTGTCAGTGAAAACGGAGCTGTTCTGAACAAGGACTGGGATGGCCTTTGGGAAGGAAAAGCCAGAATCAACGACTGGGGTTGGGAAGCTGAGATCACTATTCCTTTCAAAACACTGGGATTTGATAAAAACCAGAAACAGTGGGGAATCAAATTCATCCGCAACATGGTCAGCAGGCTGGAGCTCTCCTTCTGGCCCGATGCCAACGTCAACAACCTCCGGTTCCAGGTTTCCGATGCCGGCATACTCGACGGAATCGAAAACATCAACCAGGGTTTAGGCCTTGATATTTCCCCCTATCTTCTTTCCGGGATTGACACTGAACGGGGAAGGAAGACAGGCGAAAAGCTGACCGGGGGAATGGATGTTTTCTACCAGATTACTCCGAGTATGAAATCATCCCTGACCATCCATACCGATTTTGCCGAGACAGAAGTCGATGACCGGCAAATCAACCTGACCCGTTTTAATCTTCATTTTCCCGAGAAACGCGATTTTTTTCTCGATGGTGCCAACTATTTCCAGTTTGGCATCGAGGGCGACCAGGAAAGTCCGGTTGCTAAGAGGATCATTCCCTTCTTTTCACGGAGAATCGGTCTTGACACGGAAAACAGGCCGATCCCGGTCCATTATGGGGGAAAACTGATCGGACAGGCAGGAAAATGGAATACCGGGATCATGGTGATCAGCGACGACAATTCCTCTGGAAATCTTTATTCGGTAGCAAGGGTTTCGCGTCACATCGGCAAACAGTCATCGGCAGGAGTGATTTCAACGCTGGGAAATGCTCTGGGGCCGGACGATAATTTTGTGACAGGGTGCGACCTGAAATTATCGACATCAAACTTCAGAGGCAACAAGAACGCATCGCTGTTCCTGTTTGGACTTCAATCGGTGACCGATGGAATCAGAACCAGAAACAGCGCCTGGGGGATTCAGGGACTCTATCCCAACGATTTGTTATACGCCAGGTTGGGATATCATGAAATCGGACGGAATTTCCAGGCCGGAATCGGTTTTGTTCCCAGGCACGACATCCGGGAAGTGTACGGACAGTTCCGGATAGGTCCGAGGCCCCAAAAATGGGGGATTATGCAGTTCCAGGCCGGAATCGATTTCAGTATAATCAACAATCTCGGGACCAATCAGCCGGAGAACCGGGAAATCAGGCTGAAGCCCCTGGGATGCCGGTTTATGTCGGGTGAGGAAATCAGTTTTTCCTTTCTGAACCTGTTCGAACAACTTCCCGGTGATTTCAGGATATTCGGTACAGCCGTTATACCACAGGGAAGCTATGAATGGTGGCGGCACTCCATCCAGTTTAAAACCAAGGGCGCCCGGAAAATCTGGGGTGAAGGCACTTTCAGTTCAGGCAGTTACTACGATGGCCACAGCAACGATTTAACCGCAAAAGTCAATTGGAAGGTTGCGGTCCCGTTTTTTTTGGGAGCAGGAGTAACTATGAACAAGGTCAGCTTACCGGGAGGAAATTTTACAGCTTCGATCGTCCAGATGAATGCAAACCTGCTTTTCAGCCCGAAAGTCACATTATATAATTATCTTCAGTATGACAATGCAAGCAGAAACCTTGGCTGCCAGTCCCGCTTCCAGTGGATTTTGAAGCCAGGGAGAGAAGTGATGCTGGTGTGGACATCGGGTTTTGTGAGGAAAGAGGGAAATTTTTTGGAAGACAACACCTCCATCAGGATGAAAATCAAATACAATATCCGGTTCTGATTTTTTACCTCGTCCTGGTTGACCATTTGTTTCGCCGGCCGGTTTCACTACTGAAACAATCTCATAATGACGGATCGGTGAAAACCGGGGATGCCATACCCGGCATGGGCAAAATTTATCTGTTCAACACCAATGGTCCCTTTCAGAAGGGATTTCCCAGAGCCGGTTATCCATTAAAATCGGCGGAAAGAAAGATGGAAAAGTGACGGAAAAATACTAACCTCATCTAACTCCGGGGAAAGTGCCGGTTGTTACAGGTTGTTCTGAAGCCTGAATTCATAGATGAGGGAACTGCACTTTCTCGGGGAAACCAGGCTCAGCAGCCACGACAATTTTCCGTAGAATAACCCTTTCAGAAGGGCTGCTTTCGATTGCCGGTATTTTTCACTCAAGATGGAAACATAAAAAGCATCGAACGGCATCCGCTTGGTTCGTTTTAGAGAGAATCCGGCTTTTAGTGCCAGCTTCTCTATGTTTTCGGGCTGGAAATGCCACAGGTGGCGGGGAACATCCCATGCAGCCCAATATTCCCTGTAATGTTGTGCATCGAAGGAGGCAGGATTGGGAAGTGCAATGATCAGAGATCCGGCAGGTTTCAGCAATGCGGATGCTTTTTTAAGATAGTCCAGGGGAGAATGGAGGTGTTCCAGAACATGCCAAAGGGTGATTACATCGAACGACTGATCAGGCAGGGAGAACAATCCCTCATCCGGCAAGAGTTCGATCCCCCAATGTTCTGAGGAGAATTTCCTTGCTTTTGTGTCTTTTTCGGTACCCGAAACATTCCATCCGGATTGTTGCATCACATAGAGGAAATGTCCGGTACCGGCACCAATATCGAGCAGAGTCCCAATTGAAAGTCCGGTGGTTTTTTTCACAAACTCTGCTTTCTTTTTCAGCATAACCCGGCGGACAATGTGGTAAAGCCGGTTCACCATTCCCTTCCGTGTATTGCTGTGCGAAATGTAGGATTCTGACTGATAATAACGACCCGATTCTCCGGGTCCCGGGGCCTTTCCCGTCAGCCTGAATCCGCAATTTAAACACCGGATGACTGGAAACTTCTCTCCTGAAACAAAAAAATCGGTTACGGAAAATTCTGTTCTGAAATCCTGCTTCCCACAAACCGGGCAAAGCGGACCATCGTCGTACGCTGGTTTCAAAGTGATCGCAATTTTAAATATGGTAGGGATTTATATGTCCTGAAATTCAGGTGCAATACCTGAAGCCCCGGGGGATCACCTGTTTGAATATTATATAATCAGCATGGCATCGCCGTAGGTTCCGAAACGGTATCCTTCTTTGATGGCTAATTCGTATGCTTCCATCAGAAAATCATAACCAGCAAAAGCGGCGACCATCATCAGAAGGGTGGAAAGTGGCAGGTGAAAATTGGTGATCATCCTGTTGGCAACGCTAAATTCGTATGGCGGAAAGATGAATTTGTTGGTCCATCCTTCAAAAGGCTTCAGAAAACCATCGGTGGAGACTGAGCTTTCAAGTGTCCGCATCACGGTTGTTCCAACTGCACACACATTTTTGTGTTCATTCTTTGCGTTATTGATGATGTTGCAGGCTTCATCCGATATCCAAATCTGTTCGGAATCCATTTTGTGTTTGGTAAGGTCTTCCACATCGACACTTCTGAAGTTTCCGAGGCCTACATGCAGAGTTACGTATGCGAAGTTGATTCCCTTGATTTCGAGCCGTTTCATCAGTTCCCGGCTAAAATGGAGACCGGCTGTGGGTGCGGCCACGGCACCTTCGTTTTTTGCAAATATGGTCTGGTACCTTTCCCTGTCTTCAGGCAACACCGGCCTGTTGATAAATTTTGGCAGGGGAGTTTCCCCGAGGCTGAACAGGGTCTTTTTGAATTCATCGTAATTGCCGTCAAACAGGAACCGGAGGGTACGGCCCCGGGAGGTTGTGTTATCGATCACTTCGGCAACCAACAGGTCATTTTCACCAAAATAAAGTTTGTTGCCTATCCTGATTTTGCGGGCAGGGTCCACAAGTACATCCCAAAGTCTTTGTTCCCTGTTGAGCTCTCTCAGCAGGAAAACCTCTATTTCTGCTCCTGTTTTTTCCTTGTTTCCATAAAGCCGGGCAGGAAAAACCTTTGTATCGTTGAAAACCAGAACGTCCTTGTCATCAAAGTAATTGAGTACATCTTTGAATTGATGGTGTTCGATGGTGTTTTTCCTCCGGTCAAGTACCATCAGCTTTGATTCATCCCTGTTGTCGGCAGGGTGAAGGGCGATCGCTTCGTCAGGAAGCCTGTACTTGAATTTGGATAATTTCATTTCAGCCATTTTATGTGCAGAGTTAAATTGTTTTCACTTATTCCTGATAAACTTTTCATTCACAATAAGACGTAAATAAGGGATAAATGTAATGTCAAAAAGAGCGTTTTCTATCTATTAATTCAATTAATTCCTCAAATTCTTCCACTTTGAATGCATTGTCAATTAAAAAATCACCGATTCTGGTTCGCCGGAGAGCAGTCAGATAAGCCCCTGATCCCAATGCTGCTCCTATATCGCGTGCCAGGGCCCTGATATAGGTTCCTTTGCTACACACCACCCTTATTTCAATTTCGGGTAAAGTTTCTGACAGAAGTTCAATCTCACGGATCACCACCATTCTTGGTTGTAACTCCGGTTCATTGCCTTTCCGCGCATGTTTGTATGCCCTTTTACCTTCAATTTTGACAGCAGAAAAGAGAGGGGGTACCTGGCTGATGGTCCCTTTGAACGATAAAAGGGTCTCAGCAATGAGTTCCCGGCTGATGTGTTCTGTTCCGTAGCTGGCATCTTCGGGGGTTTCCAGGTCAAACGACGGAGTGGTGGCTCCGGTTTTCATGGTGGCATGGTACTCTTTTTCAAACAATTGCAGCGATTCTACTTGTTTGGTTGCTTTACCGGTACAAACAATCATCAGTCCAGTGGCCAGGGGATCGAGTGTTCCGGCATGTCCTACCTTAAGTGTTTTAAGCTTCAGTTTTCGGCACAGAATATTCCTGATTTTTCCGACAAGATCGAACGAAGTCCATCCATAGGGTTTGTCAAACAACAATATTTCACCCTGAATGAAATCGTATACTTTGTCGGATTCTGCAATCATTTGGTATGCTTATAAGATTTTTGCCAGAAATGCTCTGAATTATGCCAGGACAATGGCTACAAGACCGATGACAAGGCAATACAGCGAAAAATAAATCAACTTGCCTTGGCTGACAATTTTAATCATCCATTTACAAGCCAGGATGCCGGTGATGAATGCGGCAACAAATCCGGTCAGCAGGGGAATGACCCCCGTTGGGGTTTCAGTGCTGAAATCTCCGGTGAACAGATCGAGAAAAAAAGCACCCAAAACAGGCAGCAATACCATCAGAAATGAGAAACGGGCTGTTTCTTTCCGGTCATTTCCAAGCAACAGGCCGGTGGCAATGGTCGATCCGCTCCGTGAGATCCCGGGTAGAACTGCACATGCCTGGGCAATGCCTATGATGAACGCATGGGAATAGGTAATTCTTTTTTTTCCGCTGGTTTTCAGAAAATGCGACAGGGCAATGAGAAGGGAAGTCAGGAGCAAACACACTCCCACCAGAAGAAGGTTCCCGCTGAATGTCCATTCCACTTCTTCCCTGAAAAACATACCGATGATCCCTACCGGTACCGCTGAAAGCAGGAGCCTCAAAACATACTGAGTCTCTGCGTTCATCCTGAACCTGAATATGCCCGCAAAAAGGGTTTTAATATCTTCCCTGAAAACAAACAATGTGCTCAAAACCGTAGCTGCATGAACCGTCAGGGCAAACGCAAGATTGTCGCATTGTGCAGTGTGAAGCAGATGCTTCCCAAGTTCCAGATGACCGCTTGAACTAACAGGCAGAAATTCAGTCA
Source organism: uncultured Prolixibacteraceae bacterium (assembly GCA_964395045.1). Taxonomy (GTDB): domain Bacteria; phylum Bacteroidota; class Bacteroidia; order Bacteroidales; family Prolixibacteraceae; genus UBA1413. The sequence goes on from CAYNBE010000207.1 coordinate 6,254, forward strand.
ATCCTTGTAACAAACCCAGTAGTAATGCCTGGAATAGAGTCATGTAAAAAGTAGTTCTGAGGCCTTATTTTTTTTTCTTCATAATGGCGTAAATCTCAAAAATAAA
>CAYNBE010000208.1:0-6333 GCA_964395045.1 uncultured Prolixibacteraceae bacterium
TATTCTCCTGACCCGGGGCGAGGTTGATTTTGATGTTCACAATCCCGGCACCATCCTGGCCCCGGTTGTGTTGCTTTTCCATAAGAAGGTAAAGCTTATCAAGGCCATATTGCCAGGTTCCGTATTTTTCGTGGTAAAAGGATGCGGGTTTGAGCAATCTGATCAGGGCAATGCCACATTCGTGTTTTATCATCTCGCTCATATTCCTTGAGTTTAAAACAATCGTGGGATCTCTATCAGGTCAGGAACTACAAAAGCCTTCGGGAACCTCCCCTGAATTTCCTTCATCAGCCGGATGGCATCATTTCGCGAACGGAAATCACCCACTCTTACTTTAAAATCGGGTGAAACAAATGTAATATATGCATTGTACCCGGGGTATGCTACCATGAACTCGCTTTTGATACTCTGCGCTTTCTGCCTGGCATTAATCTCGGACGAAAAGAAAATTTCTACTCTGTATCCCGGAATTCCATTGGCTTGCCGGTTTCTTCTGATATGCAGCCTTACAAGTTCTTCGAATCGGGGATCCTGGTTAATTTTCAAACGACGGAAAATATCGCCCTCAAGTCCATCGGGTTTGTTCTCCGGGAATATCTGCCCCCCCGCAGTGACAGGAGAAACCACCAGCAGCAACTGCAGCAAAAGAAAGGAACCGATGAAGGGCATTTTTTTCACAGCACAAATATACATACAATTCACAGACCTGCATCCAATTCTCAGTCTCCGTCCTGCCATATTTACATTAACATAAAAAATGCCAGAACGGGGATTTCCGGTTTTTTCCGCTACTTTTGTCGTCTTATCCTGAATACACCGATGTCCGGAAAATTGTATGTCGAAACGTACGGATGCCAGATGAATGTGGCCGACAGTGAGGTGGTGGCTGCCATCCTCAGGGAGCATGATTATACACTTGCTGAATCAGCAGATGAGGCCGGGATCATTTTGGTCAACACCTGTTCTGTCCGTGAAAATGCCGAACAGCGCGTATTTGGACGGCTTGACCTGTTCAGAAGCTACAAACGAAAAAGAAAAGACCTCATTGTGGGAGTCATTGGCTGTATGGCCGAACGTCTTGGCGAAAAACTTCTGGAACACGGGACCGTTGACCTGGTGGCAGGCCCTGATGCATACCGCGATCTCCCGTTCCTGATCGACAAGGTGAAAGCAGGTGAAAAAGCAGCCGGGACCCGGATGCATGATACAGAAACCTATGACAAAATCACCCCTTTCAGGATTAATGATAACGGGATTTCCGGTTTTGTCAGCATCACGCGCGGGTGCAACAATTTCTGCACCTACTGCATCGTCCCCTATACCAGGGGACGTGAGCGAAGCCGTGATCCGCTTGATATCATCCATGAAGTAACCGACCTTTCTGCAAAGGGCTACAAGGAGGTCACCCTGCTGGGGCAGAATGTCAATTCATATAAATGGTTTGGCGAAGGAGAACGGAAACCGGTGCGTTTCGCCGGCCTGCTTGAAATGATAGCAAAATCTTTCCCCGCAATGAGGATCAGGTTCACAACTTCGCATCCGAAAGACATGACCGATAAAATTTTGCGTACCATCGCAGCATATCCCAACATCTGCAAACATATCCACCTTCCGGTCCAATCAGGAAGTACGCGGATTCTGAAGCTGATGAACAGGAAATACAACCGGGAGGAATACCTCGACCGGATCAGGGCCATCCGGGAGATCATCCCGGAATGCGGCCTCACGACCGACATTTTTTGCGGTTTCTGCACCGAGACGGAAGAAGACCATCAGGCCACGCTCACATTGATGAAAGAAGTGAAATTCGACACTGCCTTTATGTTCAGGTATTCCGAACGGCCCGGCACCTATGCTGCCCGGCACCTGGCCGATGATGTACCAGAAGAGGTAAAAAAGAGACGGCTTACCGAGATAATTCATTTACAGAACAGGATTTCGCTTGAAAGGAACAGGGCTGATGTCGGAAAGCAATTCGAGGTGCTGGCTGAAGGAATATCCAAAAAATCGAATGACATGCTTTTCGGACGAACATCCCAAAACAAGGTGGTGGTCTTTCCGCGTGCCGGGCATCAAACGGGCGATCTGGTACAGGCCACAGTGACCGGATACACGCAGACAACCCTGGTTGCTGATCAAGTCTCCCGATAACTAATCAGGACCGCAACCGGGCAAGTTACTACTGGATGACTATTTACGAAAAATGATAGCATGATGGCAAAACTGATCGACGACTTCAACAGTTACAGGCAGAAAATGAACGAAAAGATCCTGGCAGCCGACAACAAGGTGCTGAAGCGGATATTCAGCGTGGATACGCTTGCTTACAACGACGGTGCCCTTCCGGCAAAAACGAAGGAAATGCTGGGACTGGCCACTTCCATGGTGCTTCGCTGCGACGATTGCATCCGGTACCACCTGGGTAAATGCCACGAGCTGGGGATCACCACAGATGAAATATTTGAGGTTTTTGCCATTGCCAACCTGGTGGGAGGTACCATTGTCATTCCCCATACACGGCGTGCGGTGGAATACTGGGAGGAACTTGGGAATGCCTCCGCTTCCTCTCACTACGGGAGTAGTTTTGGTTCTGTTTGCCCGTAAAGGACCGACCCGGAGGAGGGAAATGTCAGTCCGGTATTCTCATTTCTTCCCTGAAGAATATACCTGGGATCTGGAGAGTTCATCTCAGCCACAGCCTGTTTGCAGAGTTCACCGATCTCTCCCCCTTTGACACGGTTCCAGATAAGCGAAAGTTTCGTATCCGGAAAACCTGTCAGCATGGCTGCATCTCCATCACTGTCGCCTGCCGAGAAAAGCGGATACCAATCCCTACCATGCCCGGTCCGGATCACCCTGTTTATTGCTTCCACTTTTCCATGTCCGTATGTTCTGACCCATCCGTTTTTATAGAGCGGCTGAATGATGCCGTTCACATCCGTTTCAAGTTCCATGGCGATTACCCTTTCCGCGGGAATATTGTACCCAAATTTTGCGATGCCGCAAAATACCTCCACCACCGGTTTGTAACTGGCCGATACAATGTACACATCAATCCCGTTCACGGCAAGCGTGGAAATCAGGTTTTGCATCTCCGGGCTGATACGCAATCCCGTACGGAAGGTATAACTCACCTCCCCTGAACAGGAAGTGTAACCTGAAGGGGAATGCCAGGTCCGGGTGCCAATTTTGTTCCCCAGTTCGCAATTGATCGCTTCTTCTGTAAGCAACCGGACTTCGGCGGTGGTATACCCCGACAACAGGTACAGTACCCAGGGATATCCATATTCGGCACCGATTCCCGAAGTACCGCAGTAACCGTCATAAAGAAATGGCAGCCTTGCCACGAAATCGCCATACTGCACAGTCTCCCTGATTTGTTCAAAAGGGAGCGACCCGGCTAATCCCGAAAAATGGTGATACAAATATTCATAATCAGCGACGAGGTCACGGTGAATATCAGCGAGGATGATGCTGTGATATTCCGTTGACAGTGACGTAATCCCGTTGATGGTGTCTTTCAGGATATGGTCCCGGAATTGCTGAGGGGTCATCCTGAATCTCAGGAATTCTGTCTGAAAATGAAACAAGGCATCTTCCACATCGGAAAAGATGCAGGTCTGGTCCCAGTCGAAAACCGCATAGGGAGGTTTGCTCCGGTTATAATTCTTTCCGTACTTCCCGTAATCGTTCATGAACCTACCGAGGAGTTCATGGTTTCGTTCCGCCCAGCTCAGTTTGTCGGGATAAAAACAGGAAGGAATATTTTGATTCCTGTAGCAACCAGAAAAGAAGAAGAAGAAGAAGAAAAGTACAAATCCGGCAAAAACAAATGGGTTTCTAGTTTTCATTCCAATGATCTGATTTTAAGGTTCATGCTGATCCGAGTCCTCACGGCAACAGCCCGGCAACAAAGATATCATAAAACCGCTTGGTGCAGACTTTGGAAAGTTGATCAGCCCAACTTCCCGGATTCACAGTTTCAGGACATGGTTCCCGACCGTACCAGTGAGGGAAAAGCACTTCAGCGGAATACCGGGATATGCTTCCCTGAATTTCCGGTATCTGACCGGATTGAATGAATTGTAATCGTATTTGATTTCAAAGGCCTCACCTGAAGTAAGTGAATCCCTGATGATAAAATCGACTTCGTGCCCATCAGAAGTCCGCCAGTAAAACATAGAATCGTACGCCCGGGAATCCCTCAGCCGGATATAGGCATAGTTTTCTGTTAGTTCACCCCGGTCAATTCTTTGATCTACCTGACTGAACAGATTCATCAATACATTTCTTATACCCAGGTCGTTAAAATAAACCTTGGGCATCTTTGTCAATTCTTTCCTGAGATTCATGTAAAAAGGCCGGATGAACTGGATATGGTAACATTTTCTGAGTGCATATAAATAGTTTACAACCGCGGTTATTGATAACCGCAAGGTATTGGCAAGCTCATTCATATTAACGAGTCTGCCGGTCTGGTGTGATAAAAGAAGCATAAGGTGATAAAATTTCTCAGTTTCATTTATGCCGGACTCTGTGATGTCGCGTTTCACATATGAATTCAAAATTTCTTTCAGCATTGTGATTTTTTTTTCCCTGTCAGGAGCAAGTACCACCGCAGGATATCCGCCATAGGTGATGTACTCCATGAAATAGTTTTCTATCTCATTGAACCGTAATGATGCATATTCCTTCCTATTCCTGATTTGCTCCAGTTCGGAAGTAAGTTCCCTGTTCCCTGTTTTAAATTCGAGAAACTCGTCAAATCCAAGTGTAAAAAGCTCAAACAGATGCTTCCGTCCAGCCAGGGAATCATCGAATTTTTTATCGATATAAAATGCACTGCTCCCTGTAGCCACAATTTTCAACCAGGGCTGATGAAGGTCGTAAAGCAATTTCAGAAAATTTGCGGGGTTATTCAGATACTGAATTTCATCAATCAGCAAAAATTGCCTTTTACTATGGTCAGGGATAATATAATCAAACACTTTTTCGGGGTGTTCATTTAACCTTTTTAAAATCAGAGGATCTTCGAGTGTTATATTGAGTACTTTTTCACCGCTGTTCTTCAGATATTCAGCAATTTGAGATAATAAAACAGTCTTTCCGGATTGCCTTGGCCCCGTAATAATGCAGAATTCTTTATCCTGCAACTGGCTAATTACAGAAAAGTAGAGTTTTCGTTTGTTCATTATCAGATATTTAGATCAAAAATAGTTATTTTTCATTTAGAAAATGAATTTTATCCGATATATTTCATTTGGAAAATTAAATTTTTCCGGAATATTCGGAAATTTGTTTGCAGAAAAGTAGCTTTCCGAAATTATAAGAAAAAAGAATGGGGATTATTTTGATTGTTTGTCTGGGAAAATCGAACGCTGTCCCGGTTTTTCAATCCCCGGGTTGCCAACCTTCCGCTAAATCGGAACATGCTCTTTTTCTAAGGGGGATGATCCGGCAGGATCGTTGACTCCCTTGAGGATGTCGTCCCGGTAAAAGCTCACCACCTCAGTCCGAACACAAAATGACAGTTAGGATTCTGAAATCAGCAAAAGAGAGGATTACCGGATGATTTCTGTAAGAAAAACCTTTTTAGCAGAGAACTGTTCTCCAGAAGGCATCCGGAAAGTCCAGACTATTGTACCTGTCTGCAGACCATTACCATTTGTTCTCAGTACGGCGGCTGTTCCGCTCCCTGAGGTTTTCCCGGTAAACAACGCTTCCGGCCGAACGCTCCATGCAATATCGGTAGCCCGGGGATCCACATCAAGGAGAGCAACCGAAACAGCGGACATAGTATCCGGACAAACAATTACAGGTGCTTTGAAAAACTGCTTTACCTTCACGTAATCAATTTCCATGACTGCCGGGAGCAATTCCGCCTCATGCCCTGCAATGTCATTGTTTAGCTGCATCTGGAAAACCGTACCACAGGCATGGCGCGGGAACCACTCATTAACTCCGTAAACCGTTCTGGGCCTGATTTGATCAGCCCTGACACCTTTTCTCCCGGTATCCCTGCCATTGTAATATTTAAATCTCTCCCATGTTTTTTTTCCGTCGACGAAAAGCTCCACCTGAAAAGGTGTCCAGACAACTTTGTACAGGTGCCACCCGGACGGATACCTCCATATCTGTTTCTGGCCTTTGTTGATAGCCACCTCAGGCCCCTCAGGGGGCCAGTAATGAAACGCGTGGATGACACGATTGAAAATGTTTTCTGCTATATCAATTTCTGAAGCCCATTCATCCTTTGGAAATCCATCCTTATCCCCTTTCCCCCACAGCCAGTAGGCAAAAAAAAGCCCCTTTCCGGCAGGCATTTTGCACCGT
>CAYNBE010000209.1:0-6289 GCA_964395045.1 uncultured Prolixibacteraceae bacterium
AACAGAAAAATAAACAAACAGCCATGAAAAAGTTTTTTAAAATTGCGGTATTGGTTTTATTGGGACTGATTTTTATTGGAACCCTGGGGTTTTTATATAAAAAATCACAACCCAAACCGGAGGTATTTGATGTTAAAACCCCGGAAATCACAAACATTGTAAAAAAAACAGTAGCAACCGGTTCAGTTGAGCCGCGAAAGGAAATTGAAATTAAACCTCAGGTATCGGGGATCATCGAGGAATTGTTTATTGAAGCCGGTACCATGGTCAGGAAAGGGGATGTTCTGGCTAGGGTAAACATCATTCCCGATATGGTGAACCTGAACAACGCCGAATCGAGGTTGAACAGGGCCAGGCTGAATTATGAAGACGCAAAGATCCAGTTTGACCGGCAAACAAGCCTTTTCGAAAAAGATGTGATTTCGAAGGAAGAGTATCAAAAAGCGCAGTTAAGTTACAATTCAGCCCACGAAGAGGTTGTGGCTGCTGAAAATAATCTCGAACTCATCCGAAAAGGGGTGACCAAGGCTTCGGCGAAAACCACCAATACACTGATCCGGTCGACCATCGACGGAATGGTTCTCGATGTCCCCGTCAAGGAAGGTTTTTCAGTGATCCAGGCCAACACCTTTAATGCCGGAACGACCATCGCCATTGTCGCCGATATGAACGACATGATTTTCATTGGAAAGGTGGATGAAACCGAAGTTGGGAAAATCAGGGAAGGAATGAACATTGAACTGACCATTGGTGCCATTGACGACCAAAAGTTTAATGCTATCCTCAAATACATCGCACCGAAGGGCAAAATTGAAAATGGCGCTATTCAGTTTGAGATCAAAGCCGATCTGCTCCTGAAGGACGATCAGTTTATCAGATCGGGATACAGCGCAAATGCCAACATTGTGCTTGACCGTCGCGACAGTGTACTTACCATCCCGGAAGGAATGTTGAAATTTGACCACGATACAGCCTATGTGGAAGTAGAAACAGGTGCACAGAAATTTGAAAAGAGATTTGTTAAAACCGGAATTTCCGATGGGATCAACATTGAGATTACCGAAGGGCTGACAAAGAGTGACAAGGTGAAAGGCGAAAAAATCGACCCCAAAAAAGCTGCAACCCCTTCAGAAAATAAAAGTTAGATGTGCATAATTCAGCAGTGTTTTTATTTTACCCAGATTGCGTATTTTTATCACTTTGAAAATTAAGGATATGAAAAAACCGGCCACAATCATGATTGCTGTCCTGCTGTTGTTGTACGGATTTACCCTTACTGCCCAGGAAACATGGACGTTGGAGCAATGTATCCAATATGCACTTGAAAACAACATCCAGATCAAACAGCAGAAACTGCTTGTCGAATACCAGAACAACCAGCTGAGCCAGGCTAAAAGCAACCGCCTTCCCAACTTAAACGGACAACTTGGGAACAATTACAATTACGGACGTTCGCTGACTTATCAGAATACTTACGAGAATACAAACTCAACAAGCATTTCCGGGTATCTCGGAACAGACGTCACTCTCTGGAACGGGTTTCAGTTGCAGAATGCGATCAGGCAGCGTGAGCTAGATTTGAAGGCGACCATCCAGGATTTGCAAAAAGCGAAAGATGACCTGATTCTGAACCTGGCTGCAATGTATCTTGAGATTCTGTTTGATACCGAACTGGTTGCAATCGATTCAAGCCAGATGGTAGTAACAAAGCAACAAATTGAAAGAACTGCAAAACTGGTCGAAGCCGGCAGTCTTGCCAAAGGATCGCTCCTCGAGATTGAAGCACAGCTGGCCAATGAAGAACTTCAAATGGTGAACGATCAGAACAGGTTACAACTTGCCTATCTGAATCTTTATCAGATGCTTGAACTTCCGGCATCCAAATCATTTAAAATTGAAAAGCCGAGGTTCCCGGAACTTCAGGCTATGGCTCTGAATTACAATTCGATGGAAATTTTCAAATCAGCCATGCAAACCAGGCCTGAAATTCTTGCCTCCCAGATGCGTGTGGAAAGTGCCAGGCGGCAACTTGACCAGGTGAGGGGTGCCCGCTGGCCCAAACTCAGTTTCGGGGCCAACTATTACAACAATTACAATGACAATTATACCCGTGTGATCAATGCAAATCCGCTTCAAACCGAAGTGATCCCTTTAGCTGACCAGCTGAAAAACAACAAACGCTATGGTTTCGGTTTTACCCTGAGTGTTCCTGTCTTCAACCAGTTCCAGGTCAGGAACGGCATTTCAAATGCTGAAATTCAGGTGGCAGATTATGAATACCGGCTGCAGAATTCGCGTAATGCCCTGCAAAAGGATATTGAACAGGCTTATACGAATGCCCTGGCCGCTTTAAAACGCTATTTGTCAAGTGAGAAAGCAGTGAAGTCGACTGCGGAGGCTTTCCGTTACACTGAGGAAAAATTCAACGTGGGGATGGTTACTTCGGTGGAGTACAACCAGATCAAAAACAACCTGACAGCAGCACAGTCCCAGCTTTCTCAGGCTAAATATGAATATATTTTCCGGACAAAAATCCTGGATTTTTACAACGGAGTTCCCATCAAGCTTTAATTTGCCAACATCGGGGATTCAGCTCACGGATAAATAACAGGACAATAGTGCCAGCCGCTTAGGTTAACCGGATAAGAGGCCGGATTGAGAACTTCAATTCAGTCGGAATAATCACCCTTTGTCTTTCAGCCCCGAATTGTTGACGGCCATAATCTCCGACATCAGCACCTTGCGGCTTTCACCGGTATAAAGCGGGAAAACCGATAAAACAAACAGAATCCGGAGGTAAATCCACCGGATGGCTTTGCCTGTTTAACACACATAGAAAGATATTTTTTCACTGGTCGGATGGAGCTTTTTTCTCTTTCTTGATTTCCTTCAGGATATCTTCCATCACTTTCACAGCTGAATCACCTATCTCCTTTGCTCCTTTTGAAATTTCGCGGATGTCTTTCTCTAGGTTTTCATTCAGGTACTTTTTGATCTCTTTACCGGCTTTTTCCACATCTTTCTTAATTTCTTCATTCAAAATACTCCCAGCAAAACTCTTTGCCTTTGCCGACAGGTACCTTGATTTTAGTTCAGTTACCTTGATTTTTTCATCCAAACTCAGGTCATGCTCAAATTTGTCGTACCATTCGTGGCTGTATTTTGAGAATCTTTTATTTGACCAGTTCCAGTCACGGAAAGTAAATTTTTCGGCATTTTTTTCAACATTCCTGATAAACCTCTCGAAATTGGTCAGGTAGGATTCTTTGGAAGAAGGAATAGTACAAGCAGAAGCAAGCAGCAACAAAATAACCGGGATTACAAGTCTGACTTTCATGCGATTTCGGTTTAACTGGTTGAATAGTCTGATTATCATTGTGAAGTTAATATTTTTAACCTAGATGGAGAAAAGGAACAAGAATTGTTATGGTTTCTCAGGGGCTTTTTCGGTCAGATTACGTTTTCTGACTACTTCTTTCCGGAGGCGGGTAAAGAGCGAACCGTCTCCGGAACTTTCCCGGTGGGCCTGGTAAATACTTGCATTCAGTTCGAATCCGATCAGCAGAACAAGTGAGAGGAAATAGATCAGCAACAGAATGATGAGAAGTGTACCGATCGATCCGTAGAGTTTGTTGTACTGGCTGAAATTGTTGATATAAAAGGTGAACCCGAAAAGGGTGGCAATACTCAGGAGAGTGGCAACTGTTCCTCCTGCTGAAATGAATCTCCATTTTGTTTTACGGGCAGGCGCCATGTAATAGAGAAATGCATAGGCAAAGAAGAACAAAGCGACAATAATTACCCATTTACCGATATTCAGAAGGGTATAGGTAAACCGGTCGAGAAGTGCGATGTGTCCGACCAGGTATTCGAGCAGGGCTTGTCCCCCGGTTACAAGGATAATGGCGACAGCCAGCAGTACCAACATAATCAGAAGGAGAACAACTGATATGAGCCATTGGCCGATCAGGGTGCGGCGGTTGATGCTGTGGATGGTAGAGTCGAATGCCGACATGATCGACTGGATACCGTTGGCCGCAAAGATCAGGGCCATAAAAAATCCCAGTGAAAGCAACCCTCCGCGCGGACGGGTAATGATATCCTCGAGTGTCTCTTCGATGGTATCAAAGGTACTTGCTGGTACCACCGATTTGATCAGGAAAAACAATTCATCCTGGAAATCGGGAATAGGAACATAGGGGATCAGTGTAAATAAAAAGATAATGGCAGGGAACAGGGCAAGGAAAAAATTAAAAGCAATTGCAGAGGCCCGGGTGGTAATTGCCCCGTCGACAATACTTCTCCAAAAGAAAATTGCCACGTTGTAAACAGGTACTCCGTCCAGAAAGGGCAATGTCACCATTTTTGTCCATGATGCGATCTTCGCGACAAATCTTTGACCCCATTCCTGCGTCGCTTTCAGATGGTGCATACTATACCTGCTTTTCGATTCTCAATTGATGAATGATGTTTTTTCCGGTTGTTTTTTTCAGCAAAAAGTAAACCCTGAATGTATCCTGTTTTGTAAACAGGTTTCCGATGACGTACTGTGCCCCTTCTTTTCCTCCCTGGTGAGTGATACTGAACCTTTCAGGCTGGTATTTCGTGAAAAAATTGCTGACAATCAGCTCTGCCTGTGCCTTGCTGTAAACGTTGTCATTATCAAGAATCACAAGCTCGACATTCTGGTTGAAATAAGATGCCAGAACTTTTGCATTTCCTGATTTTAGACTAAGAATAATATCGTCCGGTATTTGTGCAACCGACTGATTTGTAATGAATAATGCAAAAATCACAAACAGCGGCTGAACAATACAACGGTTCCTGAAAGCTTTCATGATATACTTCATATCAAATATTGTACTATTATTCATGCAAAAACTGTGCAAAAGAATTTCTGCCCCCGGATTTTAGTGTAAATTTAAGAATTTTATTGTTGTTTCAAACGATGAAGATTGTGCTGATCGTTGTGGGTAAAACCGACCCGGGATGGATACAGGAAGGCTTGGATATCTATCTTCAGCGCCTGAAATTTTATACTCCCTTTGAGCTGATAGTGGTTCCGGAGCCTAAAAATGGCGGAAATCTTTCACAGCATGACCTGAAAGAGAAGGAATGGCAGAAGCTGGCCACTCTCCTGAAAGGGAAACAGGATGTTTTTTTGCTCGATGAGAGGGGACGTTCATGCTCTTCCAGGGAACTGGCAATGCTGATTGAGAAAAAATTGAACCAGGGTTGCCGCGAACTTACTTTTGTCATAGGGGGCCCTTTTGGCTTTTCCCCTAAAATCGGAGAGCTGGTACCTGAAAAAATTTCTTTGTCGCGTATGACTTTTTCTCATCAGATGGCGCGTTTATTGCTTGCGGAGCAATTGTACAGAGCTTTCACAATCATAAAAGGAGAATCCTATCATCACGATTGAATATGGCAGGAAAACTTCAGAGATATTTATTGCCTGTTTTTGCGCTTGTAGCATTGGCGATGGCTCTCTTTTTTGAAAGCAGGTTCTTTGAGAAAAGCCAGGCAACTGAATTGATTGCAAAATTTCAGAAAAAGCTGACCGAAAAGGAAAAACTTCTGAAAAACCAGTTGGAAGCCATCGGGGAAATCTCCAGGAACCGGGGTTTTTCAGATAGTTATCTCAATGAACTGCGGGCATATAATCAATCGCTTGAGAACAACGGTACCGGCTTTTTGATATACAGAAACCGGAAGCTTTTTTACTGGTCCGACAGGGAAATTGCCTTCAACGATACCCTCTCCTTTTTATGTTATCCCTGTCCATCTGTCGTATTTTTGCCAAATGGTTATTACGTGGCTGATTCATTGACGGTTGACTCATTTAAAATAATTGGACTGATTCTTATCAAGAACAATTACGCACACGAAAACCAGTATTTACAAAATTCATTTCAAAAAGATTTCAGTCTGCCTGACCAATATACTCTTGCTCCTTCCAATAGTGAAAATGGATTCAATATTACAGACCTGAGTGGAACAGCTGTCTTTTCCCTGGTCCCCCTGGGGGAATACCGGATGGATTCGGCCCGGACCTGGCTGCCTTTCCTGTTTTACCTTACAGGGATCGCACTGATCCTTGTATTTATTAAAAACCGGATTTCAAAAACCCGACTGGTTGTCCGGGAAAAGTTATTTCTGACTTTTACATTTCTCCTCGGATTGTATGGATTTCACATTTTTTTTCATGTTCCTGATTTGTTTAACCGGATCAGTTATTTTTCACCGGTCCATTTAGCCCTCGGACCTTGGTTGCCTTCACTCGGTGATT
>CAYNBE010000210.1:0-5699 GCA_964395045.1 uncultured Prolixibacteraceae bacterium
TTTTCGCAAAACCTTAATTTTCAGTAACCTTTTTCAAGTGCGAAACTTGAGTAAGATTGAATTGAAACTCCCCGCAGCAGAACAGTGGGGAATCCCCGCCTGACTGTCGGGCAGGCGATTCTGTCAAGGACTTCCTTATTGCGTTGTTCGCTTACCCAGCGGCAGAGCCGACGGGGAATGCGTTCACCGAAAGTCAATATCCTGTCTGATTCGTTTATAGCGATCCACAAAAATTGTAACCAGCCGTTCGCGGAAAAGGAGTGAAAAAATCCTTCAATGAATATCTCTCTCCATCAGCCGGAAAAGGGATTAAAATGCTGAAACCGAAGGTCAGTTATGGATTTATACCACGGCAACCGACCATATCATCCTAACAGCAGGACACTTTCTGCGCCGGTTGATAATGGCAGTGATCTCTGGGAAATGAATTCCTTGATCCCGTTTGATCAGCAGGATACCGAATGAAGCATTTATCGCCCCTTTTTTTTCAGAATGACAAGCACTTCGGCAGTTTGACCAAAGCAAGCTTCTATTTTATCAAGCATTCCGGAACAAGTTTCGGGAGAGGCTTCGTTTCGGGCAATTCCCTGCATTTCCAAAAGGAGCAAGGATAAATCTTTCAGATTCAAGGCTAAAGCCGATGATTTGGCAGTATGGGCTTCCTTCTCCAGCTCGGCATACCTGCGCGATATGGCAAATTCTCTCATATTCCGGCAGAACCTTGGAAACTGCTGCAAGTAGGTATCGATCAGATCAACCATAAATTCCTGATCCCCGTCAGAAATCTCACGGAGATAATTAATATCGACCATGCCTTCGGTACGTTGACTTTTCAATAACGAAATTACTACCTTTGGGCCGAAAAAAATAAAAATCCCGGGATAAAAATGTTTGATCATACAATATTCCTCACTGGCAAATTTTATTTTTGGATTCTTAAAAATCGGGTATGAAGAAAACAGCATTTCATTCACTCTGCAGGGCAGCAGGTGGGAAAATGGTTGAATTCGCAGGCTTTGAGATGCCGGTTGAATTCAGTGGAATAAAGAACGAACATTTAGCTGTCAGGAACCGGGTCGGAGTATTTGATGTTTCGCACATGGGTGAGATATGGGTCAGAGGGGAAAATGCCCTTGCCCTTCTGCGTAAAGTAGGATCAAACGATCCCGGCGTACTCACTCCCGGACAGGCACAGTACAGCTGTTTCCCCAATGGCAGGGGAGGTATTGTGGATGATTATCTAACCTATTGTTTTTCTTCCGAAGAATATTTGCTCGTTGTTAATGCCTCTAATATTGAGAAGGACTGGGAATGGTTGAACAAACAAAACAGGGAGGGGGCCATGCTGGAAAATGCCTCTGATGAAGTCAGCCAACTTGCTATCCAGGGACCGGAGGCAGTGAACGTTCTTCAGAAACTGACCTCTGTCAATCTTTCGGCCCTGAAATATTATACTTTCACCACCGGTGAAATGGCAGGCGTGAAGGAGGTAATCATTTCGGCCACTGGTTATACCGGTGCCGGAGGCTTTGAATTGTATTTTCAGAACGATGCTGCACATAAGATTTGGGATGCTATATTCTCGGCAGGTTCTGGTTCAGGGATTCTCCCCGTCGGACTGGGAGCCCGCGATACCCTTCGCCTCGAGATGGGCTATTGTCTTTACGGGAACGATATCGACGATACCACTTCTCCCATTGAAGCCGGACTGGGATGGATCACGAAATTTAACGGCGACCGCCGGTTTATCGACCGTGAATATCTGGCCATGCAACAGAAAGAGGGCGTGTCACGAAGATTGCGCGGTTTTGTTATGAAAGAAAAAGCCATACCCCGGCACGGATATCAGCTCTTCAACGCCGAAGGATCCCTGATAGGCCATGTCACTTCAGGGACCATGTCACCGGTCTTAAACCAGGGGATCGGAATGGGTTATGTCTCCAAAGAATATACCGCATTTGGTACGACGATTTATGTTGGGATCAGGGATAAAAAAATTCCGGCAGAGGTCGTGAAAATGCCGTTTATTTAACCGGTTTCCGGATACCACTCCGGAAAATTGCCTCATAAGACGATTATAATTCAATCAATTACAAATATTCAAAATATGAAAAAACACAATTTTTATGCAGGCCCGTCCATTTTGCCTGAGTTCACTAAAAAGAATGTAGCTGAAGCCATGCTCGATTTTGCAGGAACCGGATTGTCGGTCGCTGAGGTTTCACACCGGAGCAAAGAATTTGTCGCAGTTATGGACCAGGCCCGGCAGCTTGTCAGGGAGTTACTTGAAGTCCCCCAAGGTTATTCGGTTTTATTTTTACAAGGCGGGGCAAGCCTTCAGTTTCTGATGGTTCCCATGAACCTTCTTGAAAAAAAGGCTGCCTACCTTAATACAGGCGTATGGGCGTCGAAGGCCATGAAGGAAGCCTCCAGCTTCGTAGGACCGGTGGTGGAAGTAGCATCCTCAAAAGATAAAAATTACAATTACATCCCGAAAACCTACATCATACCTGAAGATGCAGATTACTTCCATTATACTTCCAATAATACAATTTACGGAACTGAAATATTTGAAGACCCTGTTTCACCGGTGCCCCTGGTTTGTGATATGTCGTCCGATTTTCTCAGCCGGCCGGTAGATGTATCCAAATACAACCTGATCTATGCAGGTGCCCAGAAAAACATCGGGCCTTCGGGAGCTACCGTTGTGATTGTCAAAGATGAAGTCCTTGGAAAAGTATCCCGTCCGATCCCGACCATGCTCAATTACAAAGTCCATATCGAAAACGGTTCCATGTTCAACACACCAGCCACTTTACCGGTTTTCGGTTGCCTTCAAACACTGATCTGGCTCAGGGATATTGGAGGCATTAGTGCTATTGAAAAAATCAATCGCGAAAAAGCAGATTTGTTATACGAAGAAATTGAACGCAACAAGCTTTTCATGGCCACTGTTCCCGATCCCAAAGACAGGTCCAGGATGAATATCAATTTTGTAATGAACCCCGGTTACGCCGAACTCGAAAAACCTTTCATCGGCTATGCCAAATCGCGTGGAATGATCGGATTGGAGGGACACCGTTCGGTTGGTGGTTTCCGGGCTTCTCTTTACAATGCGCTTCCGGTTGAAAGTGTAAAAGCACTGGTTGAAGTGATGCAGGATTTCGAAAAGGAAAACTGACCATATTCAAATGGCTGTTGTAAAACCTTTTCGCGGAATTCGCCCGCCTCGGGAGATCGTAGAGGAGCTTTCCTGCCTGCCCTACGATGTTATGAATAGTGCGGAGGCAGCGGAAATGGCCTCCGGAAAACCAAAATCCCTTCTTCACGTTACCCGTGCCGAAATTGATTGCCCACCGGGAACCGATGTGCATTCTTCTGAAGTGTATAACAAAGCTCTCGGGAATTATCGTGATTTCTGCAACAAAGGATGGTTGCGTCAGGATCCTGCACCAGGGTACTACATCTATGCACAAACCATGGAGGAACGCACCCAATATGGGATTGTCGGATGTGCTGCCTGCAGCGACTATGAAAACGGGATCATAAAAAAACATGAGCTGACCCGACCCGATAAAGAAGAAGACAGGATGGTACTGACACGTCACCTGAATGCCAATATCGAACCGGTTTTCTTCGCTTATAAAGCCCTGCCCGAGCTGGACGAAATTGTCGAAAACATTGTGCAAAACCAGCCGCCCGAATATGATTTTGCTTCAGAAGAGGGCTTCCGGCATGCTTTCTGGCCGATCGTCAATCCTCCCGTTGTTGAACGGATTGAGAAGCTCTTTTTCGAAAAGGTCCCGTTTACATATGTTGCCGACGGTCATCACCGGACCGCAGCAGCAGCCCGGATCGGTGCCGAAAAACGCTCACTGAATCCATATCATACCGGGAATGAAGAATACAACTTCTTTATGGCTGTCCATTTCCCCGATTCCCAACTGAAGATACTG
Source organism: uncultured Prolixibacteraceae bacterium (assembly GCA_964395045.1). Taxonomy (GTDB): domain Bacteria; phylum Bacteroidota; class Bacteroidia; order Bacteroidales; family Prolixibacteraceae; genus UBA1413. The sequence goes on from CAYNBE010000210.1 coordinate 3,957, forward strand.
GATTATAACAGGCTTGTCAGCGACCTGAACGGCCTTTCCGAAAGCGGATTCATTTCACGCATCTCTGAAAGCTTCATCGTGGAGGAAATGGGGAGTGAAATTTACAAGCCTTCACGACTCCATGAGTTTAGCATGTATCTCGGTGGAAAATGGTTCAGGCTCACAGCACGGACCGGAACTTACAACGACCTCGATCCGATCAGCATTCTCGATGTGACCATCCTCTCTGAGCAGATTCTGATACCCATCCTGGGGATCACCAACCTCAGGACATCGGAAAAGATCGATTTTGTGGGAGGAATTCGCGGTTTGGGAGAACTGAAACGCCGGGTCGATTCCGGAAATATGAAAGCAGCTTTTGCACTTTACCCGGTTTCAATGGACCAGCTGATCAATATTGCTGATTCCGGTAATATTATGCCGCCCAAAACAACCTGGTTCGAACCAAAACTACGCTCCGGACTGATTATTCACAGCCTGGAATAGAATCTTTACCGATTTGGTTGATGTGGATTCAAACGTGATACGACCGGTTCATATCCTAAATTCCTGCTTCATGTTAAATATTTGACAGAAATATGATATTCATGCAATATTTTTAGTGGTTTTTCTGACAATCCGATACATTTTGTTATTTTAACAGCATCACACATTGCAAGGAAGTGGCCGGAAAAAATTTAATGTGAAAAATATGAAACAGATTACCCTTTCAAACAGCCGGGTTGCCTGGCTTGTCCTTCTCAGAGTTGCCATTGGCTGGCATTTTATGTTTGAAGGACTGGTCAAGATTTTCAATCCTGCCTGGTCTCCTTTTGGATACTTGATGGATTCAAAAGGTTTTTTTGCCCCTTTTTTTTATGCACTTGCCTCCAATCCAAAACTGCTCGGAGTGGTTGGATTTTTAAACGAGTGGGGTCTTCTGCTCATTGGTCTGGGCCTGATCACGGGCTGTCTTACAAAGCCAGCCACCTGGGCAGGAATGGCTCTGCTGGTGTTCTATTATCTTTCTCATCCGCCATTGGGTGGATTGAACTATGCCCTTCCTAACGAAGGCAGCTATTTCCTTGTCGATAAGCTTGTCATAGAATTTCTTGCGCTTGGGGTTCTTGCGGTTTTTCCCACAGGACACCTGATCGGAATAGACCGGCTCATTTTCGGAAAAAATAACCTGAATCACTGAACCATGGAAAAGAAAAAAGAAAACAGGAAGGGAAACAGGGTGAACCGCCGTGACATCCTGAAAAGTATTGCAACATTGCCGGCATTGGGGGCAATTGCCTATGGCATCTATAAAAAAACGACCTATGACAGGTTTCTCAAAGCCGAAATTACCGGAGAACTGAATATGTCATCCGACGAACCCGCTGTCCCTCCGGTGTCCGGGGGTAGGGAAATCAGGATCGGACTCATTGGGTTTGGAATCAGGGGGAAACAACTTGCCAAAGCTCTCGGATTCGTCCATCCCAGCACAGTGGATGACTGGATAAAAGCCCGTGAAACAAACAAAGATGATTCGAGATATGAAGATTTCAGAATGCAGGATAACCTGAATGTACGCATTACGGCAGTGTGTGATATATTTGACACATACGCAAAGATGGCCTGCGAAGCGGGTGCCAACACAAACCGGGAAGGCAGTTCAGGGAAACAGGGTGAGCCTGTGAAAAGATACCTGAATTATAAGGATTTAATTTCTGCTCCCGATGTGGATGCCGTTGTGATTGCCACACCTGACCACTGGCA
>CAYNBE010000210.1:5734-6185 GCA_964395045.1 uncultured Prolixibacteraceae bacterium
CGGCCCGATGACCATTGAAGCCGCCCGCGCCGGTAAACATGTCTATTGTGAAAAACCACTAACATGGTCGGTGGAAGAAACATACGAAGTCAGAAAAGCAGTCAAGGAATCAGGGATCGTTTTTCAGCTTGGACATCAGGGAAGACAAACCGATGCTTACAGGAAAGCCAGGGAAGCCATAGAAAAAAACGTACTGGGTCCGGTAAACCTCATCGAAGTCACCACCAATCGAAACGATCCGAATGGTGCCTGGGTCTACCCGATCCACGAAGATGCGAATCCTCAGACCATCGACTGGAAGCAGTTTATCGGACAGGCCCCCTGGCACGAATTTTCACTCGAGCGCTTTTTCCGTTGGCGATGCTGGTGGGATTACAGTACAGGACTTTCGGGCGCCCTGCTGCCGCACGAATACGACGCCATCAACCAGGTTTTGAACCTGGGAATCCCC
>CAYNBE010000211.1:0-6184 GCA_964395045.1 uncultured Prolixibacteraceae bacterium
TATAAAAATAACAATCTGAAAAAAAAAGAATTATGAAAGAATTTTCACGCCGGAAGTTCATCCGTAACACAGTGACCGGTGCTGCCGGGATCGCAGCTCTCCCTCTCTTGCAGAGTTTCGGGGTAAGTGCCAACGACACCATCCGGATTGGTTTTCTTGGTCTGGGACAGCAGGCAATGAACCTCATGAACGGATTCGGTAATATCCGTGGAGTGCAAATCATTGCCGGAGCAGATGTATACGGCATAAAACGGGAACGCTTTGAAAAACGTTTGAAAGATTTCTACCAGTCTAAAAATCTGACAGTTGATGTTAAAACATACAAGGATTACCGGGCAATACTCGATCGGAAAGATATTGATGCGGTGATCATTGCCACCCCCGACCACTGGCATGCCATGATGGCCCTTGATGCCTGCAGTGCGGGCAAAGACATTTACCAGGAAAAACCCATCACGTTCACCATTAAGGAAAGTTTAAAGGTTGCTGCAGCTGTCAGAAAAGCCAATGTGATTTTCGCGGTCGGCAGCCAGCAACGTTCTGATATAAATTACCAGGTGGCTGTAAACATGGTACACAGGGAAGCCATCGGCAAGCTTAGAAAAGTTTACGCATATGTTGGACCGGGACCCGATCCTTACAACATGCCCGAAGAAAAGATTCCTGCAGATCTCGATTGGAAACAATGGCTTGGCCCCCTTCCTTATCTTCATTTTAATTCCGTACTTAATCCACCGGTTTCTCTTGATCCGCCGAAAAACGAAACATACTGGGCTAAGTGGCGCTATTTCAAGGAGACAGGTGGTGGATTTACCTGCGACTGGGGAGCACATAACTTTGATATTGGCCAGTGGGGCCTGGGCAAAGACCACAGCGGCCCGGTAAAGATCATTCCACCCGGATACCAGGACACCAAATACCTGACATTTGTATACGACAACGGTCTGGAAATGATCAATCAGCCTTACGATGAAAAGAATACCCTGGGAATTAAATTCTGGGGCAGCGACGGTTGGATTGAGGTTTCGCGGGGTAGCATAGCCGCTTCGGATGAAGCGCTTCTTCCATCTAAAAATGAAAATACCGAAGAGATGCAATATGTTAAAAGTTCAAACCACCTCAATAATTTCATTGATTCCGTCCGTTCCCGCATCGATCCCATCGTCCCCGTGGAAGTGGGCCAGCGCACCACCACCTGCTGCATTCTCGGGAACATTGCCATTGAGCTGAAACGCCCCGTCAGTTGGTCACCTGAGGAACAATATTTTGTCAACGAACCCGAAGCTGAGAAATTTTTCCACCGGGAATATCAAAACGGATACCAACTTTAATAATACAGGGTGATGCAAACCTTTTCAAGACGAAAATTTGTAACTACTGCTGTTGCTGCCGGTGCCGCCACAGTGCTTGTAAACCGGAGTCTCAGCGTCGCCGGAGAAATCAGGGAGGAAAATCATTCCCTGAAAGGGAAAAAAATCCTGTATGTTCATGGCGGCTGGGACGGCCACGAGCCCAAACAATCGGTCGAAATCTTTGTCCCCTGGCTGAAATCAGAAGGAGCCGAAGTAGTTGTTTCGGATACCCTCGACAGTTACCTCGACGAAAAACTGATGGCTTCGGTCGACCTGGTGATTCAAATATGGACTATGGGAAAGATCACCAAGGAACAGGAGGCCGGTTTGCTCAAAACTGTCAAAAACGGGGCCGGCCTGGCCGGCTGGCACGGGGGAACCGGAGATTCTTTCCGCGACAATGTGGAATACCAGTTTATGATTGGTGGTCAGTGGGTGGCCCACCCTGGAGGGGTGATCGACTACAGGGTAAAAGTCACCGACCGTAACGATCCCGTCACAAAAGGTCTCAGGGATTTTGCCATGCATTCCGAACAGTACTACATGCATGTTGATCCCAATGTAAAAGTGCTTGCAACCACTACCTTTACGGGAGAACACGCCGCCTGGATCGAAGGATGCGTCATTCCGGTCGCCTGGAAAAAGTACTACGGAAAGGGACGTGTCTTTTACTGTTCGCTCGGGCATAAAATGGTCGATTTCAAGGTTCCCGAAGCACTCGAAATGGTCAAACGGGGAATTCTCTGGGCAGTCGAAAGTAAATACCTGCCCATTGAGAAATGGAAAATGCCAGTATACAAATAACCTGAAGGTTTTGCAGACCAAGGTTCACCCTGCAGTGGCGTGGGTGCCCTGATGTCCGAACGCTCCGGTACCTCGGTTAACTGATTGAATTCAACAAATGAAACGATTCTCCGTTCTTTTAATTTTAGTTGGGGTTGGCCTGGCTGTTTGTTGCTCTCCTGAATCACCACGATACCGAATCTGGTTCAAAGAACCGGCTGCAAACTGGGAAGCCACGCTCCCGTTGGGCAACGGACACATCGGAATGATGCCCGATGGAAAAATTACGAAAGAAACCATTGTGCTGAATGACATCACCCTCTGGTCAGGAGGATTCCAGGATGCCGACAACCCGGAAGCCGCTAAATATCTGCCTGAAATCAGGAACCTGCTGTTTGAGGGGAAAAACGACAAAGCACAGGAACTGATTTTCAAAACCTTTGTCTGTAAGGGGGCAGGGTCGGGTCACGGCAAAGGTAGCCGGGTGCCTTACGGCAGTTACGAAATATTGGGGAATCTTCACCTCGATTTCAAAACCGACACAACCGCCGTGCCTGAAAACTATGAACGCAGCCTCAACATTGACGATGCTGTTGCACATACCGACTTTACCCTGAATGGGGTTCGTTACAGACGGGAATATTTCACCAGTTTCAACGGCGATGTCGGGGTGATCCGCCTTTCTTCCGGTCAAAAGGGTAAAGTCAGTTTCACTATCCGGCTCGACCGGCCTGAAAAATATGAGACATCCGCTGAAGGCGACATCCTGAAGATGGAAGGACAATTGGAAAACGGCACCGATGGAAAAGGAATGCAATACCAGGTCCTTGCTACAGTCAGAAGCAGAGAGGGCTCCGTCTCTTCCATAGGCAAGACTATCGAAGTTACCGGGGCCAGCGAAGCGGTGATTTATCTTTCTGCAGGGACAAATTATAAAAATCCTCTTTTCAGGATGGACACCCGGGAAAAACTAATCAGCGCGTCAACCATAAAATACGAAAGACTGAAGAAGGCACACCAGCTTCATTACCAATCCTATTTTAACCGGGTGGAGCTGAACCTTCCGGTCAATCCTGAGCGTGAAAAGCTTACCACACCCGAACGGCTGATTGCATTTGCAGAAAATCCCGATGACAACGGTCTGGTAAACCTCTATTTCCAGTATGGCCGTTACCTCCTTATCAGCAGCAGCTGTGCACAAATCCTTCCTCCCAACCTGCAGGGATTATGGGCCAATACCATCCAGACACCCTGGAACGGCGATTATCATCTGAACATCAATGTACAAATGAATCATTGGCCGGCCGAAGTCACCAACCTTCCGGAGATGCATAAGCCCCTGGTTGAACTTACCCGGAACCTGGTGGCTCCCGGTACCAGAACGGCAAAATGCTTTTACGGGGCAGAAGGATGGGTGTCACACATGATGACCAATGTCTGGGGATTTACAGCTCCGGGGGAACATCCTTCATGGGGGGCCACCAACACCGGTGGGGCATGGCTTTGCAGCCACCTTTGGGATCACTTCGACTTTAACAGGGATACTTCATACCTGACAGATATATACCCGGTACTGAAAGGATCTGCCCTGTTTTTCCTCGATATGCTAGTCAGGGATCCCAAATCAGGATGGCTGGTGACAGCGCCGTCAACTTCACCCGAAAATGCATTTCTGATGCCTGTGACCGGGAAACCGGTCAATATCTGTATGGGACCGACCATAGACAATCAGCTAATCAGGGAGCTGTTTGGAAATACAGTCAAAGGGGCAGGAATTCTGGGAATCGACACGGCCTTTTCCCGGCAGTTAACCTCAGCATGTGAGCAGTTGCCCCCCACCCGGATTGGAAGCGACGGACGACTGTTGGAATGGCTGGAAGAATATGAAGAACAGGACCCGCATCACCGCCATATTTCCCATCTCTACGGCCTCTATCCCGGGAACCAGATTACCCCGGAACTGACCCCCGAACTGGCCGAAGCTGCCCGCCGCTCCCTTGAAACCCGGGGCGATGGTGGAACTGGATGGTCACGTGCCTGGAAAATCAATTTTTGGGCCAGGTTATACAACGGCAACCATGCCTTCACCCTACTGAAAAACCTGCTTGAACCAGTATTTGATACCCAGTTTAACTATTCAGACAAGGGAGGAACCTATCCCAACCTGTTTTGTGCCCATCCTCCTTTTCAGATCGACGGCAACTGGGGCGGATGCGCCGGAATTGCCGAAATGCTCCTGCAAAGCCACGACGGTTTCATTCATATCATCCCGGCCATTCCCGACCAGTTCCGCGATGGTGCGTTCAATGGTTTGCGTGTGCGAGGGGGCGGCACTGTCGCCGCTAAATGGAAAGAAAAAAAACTGGAACGGGTTTCTCTGAAGGCAGATCAAACGGGTGATTTCAAAATAAAAATACCCGAGTATGTGAAAAACCTTTTGGTAACCATCAACGGGAAAAAAGCAGTGTTCCTGAAAACAGGGAGTTTTCTGACGGTGAACCTGCATAAAAATGATCAAATGGAATTGAAATACTTTTAACACCCGGGCATAAATTCTGCAACCGAATCCGGAACACCATTCCACCCAGCCAGTTATCTATACTGTTTTCATTTTCAAAACTGCGGGAACGGACTTCCTTTGGGCCAGATTTTACAGGTTCCTGTTTACCGGGACTCCTGGCAATGGAAAATGATGTTGTCAGGAACTATTCTGAATCCGGCAATTTATTCCTTTCAAAACTTGCCATTGATACTTTCCTGTAAAAAATGACAGCCCCTGCCGATAAAAAAGCAGCGCTGCCAAAGGCGACAGAAAGACTTGAAAATTCGGCGATTTTTCCGGCAAGGATCATACCGGCACCAATTCCCAGGTCAAAGGCAGTGAGCCAGGTCGAATTTGCTGTTCCCCGCTGGTTGTGGGGCACCATATTTACAAAAAGTGTCAGAAAAGCCGGGAAAATGGTTCCGTAACCGGTACCGATAAGGAAGGCCGACAAAAAATAGAAGAACGGCGAATGAAAGAGGGAAAACAGCAAAAAACTGACAGCCAGGAGAGATAATCCCCCGGTTGAAACCGCATGGACTTTTCCTTTGTCGATAAGCCGGCCGCTGTAAATTCTTGAGGCACCAATACCGATTGCCAGAGAGGTGAAAAACATCCCGGTGTTATCGATCATCCACTCTTTTCCGTACATCGCGGCAAAGGCGATCATCATCCCATACGGAGTGGCAAAAAGGAGGGTATTGATTGCAATGGGAATACCCTTTACAAGGATAAACCTGTCGAGCGAAAGGGTACTGTGCAGCGTCCGCGGCCTGGCAGGGACCTTCAGCACCAGTGCGGTTGCAAGTCCGGCTGCACCCGTGAAAACGGCGGTATAAAAAATCGGATCAAACGAAAAATGTTCCATAATATACATCCCTGCCAACGGGCCAAGGGCCATGGATATAGTGGAAGTCAGGCCGAAATAACCGATACCCTCCCCTCTTCTGGAAGAGGGCAAAATGTCGATGGCAAGGGTGTTTCCCGAAGTGGACATGGTTCCCCAGGTAAGACCGTGCAATATTCTGAGCAAAATCATAAAAAAGAACGATTCTGCAAAAGGATAGCCAAGGAACAAAACCACAAACGCAAAATAGGAGACAATGTAAATGGCCTTCCGGGAAAAACTGTCAACCAAGAAACCCGACAAGGGCCTGATTGAAAGTGCCGCAATGACATAGCTCGATAAAACAACCCCCGTCAATGATTTATCGACCATCAACTTACCTGAGATAAAAAAGGGAAGGGTGGGCATCAGCAGGTAAAATGCGAAACCCATCAGAAAATTAGCCAGGCATATTAAAATAAAATTACCGGTCCAGAGATTTGGCAATCTTTTTTCCATCCGGATATGATGATCAGATGTTGCTGCAAAGAAAATGAATTTCCGGTACGCAGGCCTGAAAATTATCATAAGGTAAACTGAACCTTATCCGGAAAATACAGGGTCCTTTCGGATATGTTCCGGAAACAGATTCCGACAGGTTGCTTCGTGCCAGGAATATTT
>CAYNBE010000212.1:0-6178 GCA_964395045.1 uncultured Prolixibacteraceae bacterium
GGTATGCCTGGATATATGATTTCCGTCACCTTCAACAGCAACCTGTTGAATTATATTCAAAATCTGTTCCGTTCCCTTTTCTCTGTTGCTGCATTTCTGATTTTGTACATGGTGGGGTTTTATATTCTCCTCTCAAGCCTCAAAATTGAGAAATGGCTAAGTTTTGCAGGAGCTTTGGCTTTCGGGTTTTACACTTATCTCCTCACTCTCATCCCTGCCGGACACAATACAAAAGCAATGGCCATCGGATACCTGATGATCGTATTTGCCGGAATATTAACGGCTTACCGATACAACCGGTGGAAAGGGGCTGTCATCCTATCTGTTGGCCTGGCATTCGAGATTCTGGCCTCCCATCCCCAGATAACCTATTATGGATTGCTTACGGCTGTCGTTTTTGGCATTACTGAACTGGTATATGCCATCCGTGAAAAAAGAATCCCCGCCTTCCTGAAAACCACGGGATTGCTGGTCGTTGCTGCCTTGCTGGCGGTGGCTGTCAATTTCTCCTACCTCTATACCACGTACAAATATTCCAAACAAACCATACGCGGAAAGTCGGAACTGACACACAATGCCGCTAACCAGACATCAGGACTCGACAAAGACTATGTGGTTCAGTGGAGCCAGGGAATTAGTGAAACTTTTACCCTGATAATCCCGGGCTATATGGGAGGAAGCCATACGACAAATCCCGGAATTGATTCGGAGAGTTACAAAGCCCTGCAGAAAAGCGGCATCGAAAATCCGAAACAGGTGATCCGGCAGGTGATCCTGTATCACGGCGATAAACCATTTACCAGTGGTCCATATTATGTAGGGGCCATCGTGGTTTTTCTGTTTTTACTCGGGCTTTTCGTTGTGAAAGGTGCTGACAAATGGTGGCTTCTTACTGCCACCATCATGTCAATTATACTGTCCTGGGGAAAGTATGTGATGCCGCTCACCAGTTTCCTGCTCGATTATCTCCCGCTGTACAATAAATTCAGGGCACCTGAAATGACCCTCGTGATCGCCGGGTTCACCATTCCTTTACTGGGATTCCTAGGACTGAGAGATATCCTGACAGGGAAAATTCAAAATACGGAATTCATCAAAGCTTTGAAATGGTCTTTCGGAATAACCGGGGGAATCTGCCTTTTGTTTTCCGTTTTTCCAGGTTTCGCCGGTGATTTTTCAGCACCCTTCGATGGTTCATACCCCGACTGGTTGCTGGGAGCCGTAAAGGACGACCGGATGGCCATGCTGCGTGGGGATGCCTTCCGCTCCCTCGTTTTTATTACCCTTTCGGCAGGCTTACTCCTATTATGGAATCGTAAAAAGTTAAAAACAGGTTACTTTTTTACCGGACTTTCACTTTTAATTGTTGTCGACCTGTGGTTTGTCGACAAACGTTTTTTAAACAATGACAATTTCCAGTCGAAAAGAGAGGCAAAGAATGAAAATCTCCCTTCCCCGGTCGATTTTGAAATATTGAAAGACCAGGATTTAAGCTACAGGGTACTTCCTTTGCAGAACCCTTGGCAGGATTCAAGAGCTTCATATTTCCATAAAAACCTTGGCGGATACAGTGCAGCCAAACTGCGCAGATTCCAGGAAATGATCGATCACCACTTCTCCCCTGAGATTGAACAAATGGTGAAAGATCTTCAGGGTCAGAAATCTCCCGATTCTGTTTTCAGCAATCTCACAGCAATCAATATGCTGAATACAAAATACATTATCTATGACCTGAACAGCGCCCCCCTTCGAAATCCTTCAGCCTTTGGCAATGCATGGGTTTCACCCGGGTTCCGGTTTGTTGCCAATGCTGATGAGGAAATTGAAGCCCTCAGTCAAATCAACCCCAAAGAAATAACCCTGATTGACCAGCGATTTTCCCAATATCTCGAAAATAAAAAATTTGAACGCGACACAAACGCAACAGTCACACTGACGGAATACAAACCTAATTATCTGAAATACAATAGCCTGACATCGAAGGAGCAACTGGTTGTGTTTTCTGAAATCTATTATCCCGATGGATGGAAATCGTTTGTCGACGGCAGGGAAACCCCCCATTTCAGGGCCAACTACATTTTGCGGGCTATGGTCGTTCCTGCCGGTGAACATACCATCGAGTTCCGGTTCCATCCGAATTGCTATTATACCGGAAACAAAGTATCAATGGCAGGGTCTATTTTATTGATCCTGGCTCTGGCAGGATATTTTATATTTGAATACAGAAAGAAAAATATGTAAATCTCTAAAAATCATTTACGCTGCATCCATCATGAAAGTGTATTCTTAATTATTAAAGTTTAGCAAGTGATTATAATCACATGCCTGGATTCGAATTCATAAAGGTTTATAAAATGTTTGAAAGTCTCACTCACGTCAATCAGGGTATTCATCGGCCTTTCACCAGCGAAGCAAGCAGAATACTGAAATTATCAACCTATCGGACTTTGAAATGCGGCAGAGCCGCAATATCTTTGTAGGAAGCGGTTTAATCAGGGAACAAATCGGCGTGGCCGTGAAATAAAGTTGTGCTACCATGGCAAACGCCTTTACCCAAATGTATGTCCGGATTGTATTTGCAGACTAGGGAAAAGCAAATGCAAAATCCGAAATTCACCACAACGAGTTGGAAAAGTATTTTTTTGAAATATATTCTTAATCAATCTGCTCATCATTGAAAAAGACTTTTCAGGGAAGGGTATCCGGATGGTCTTCGGAAAAATGAGGTAGAAATATGATGATAGAACCTTGTTTGAATGGCATGAGTGATCATGAAGAAATTTCACCGCTACGCGGCTTGGTGACTGTTGGGGTGAATTCTTGTCTCAAAAGACAATGAATAACGCATGAAGGCCAATGACGCACGAAGTGCCAATGACAATATTTAATAAGAAGTTGATATCAAAGCGGTTACATAACACCTTTTTTCTACGTAATGTTCTCGAAGTAGCTCCTGCGCTTTTGGGTAAACAGCTGGTCCGTGTATTTGACGACGGCACGGTTCGTCGGTTTTTGATCACGGAAACAGAAGCTTACCGGGGAGGGGATGATTTGGCCTGTCATGCAAGCAGGGGTAAAACACCACGGAATGAAGTGATGTTCCGGGAAGGCGGCCTGGTGTATGTTTATTTTGTTTATGGGATGCACTGGATGCTCAATTTCGTGACAGGCCGGTCAGGAGATGCCTCAGCTGTCTTGGTGCGTGGTTTGGATGGAATCAATGGCCCGGGCAGAGTGGGAAAGATCCTTCAGCTCGACCGTTCGTTTTATGGGGAGGACCTGGGCAGCAGCCAACGAATCTGGATTGAAGATACAGATGACAAACCAACTTTTACTTCCCTGCCCCGAATTGGCATTCATTATGCTGGAGAACCCTGGATCAGCATGCCATGGAGATTTAAAATACAACAGGACAAATGACAAGATTCAAGTATCACGATGCAGGACAGAATTCAGGATACTTGTACATATATTTGAATCATACATATTCGAAAATTTTTATATTCCCTATGCATAATTTTAAAGAATTAAAAGTCTGGCAGTTGAGTCGTAAATATGTGAAAGATATTTACGAATTGACAAAAAAACTACCTCAGGAAGAACTTTATTGTTTAATAACACAAATGAGGCGAACTTCGATTTCAATACCATCAAATATTTCAGAAGGTGCAGGAAGAAATTCCGATAAAGATTTTCATAGGTTTCTTGACATAGCCAGTGGTTCTGCATTTGAGGCAGAGACACAATTATTTCTTTGTTACGACGTGGAATATATTACAGAGGATATGCTTAATTCATACCTTGACAAAATCCAGAAAATCCAGAAAATGCTCTATAACTTCAAAATGACATTAAATCCAGACTGATTTCCGTCGAATAAATGAGAAATTCTTCTTGCATCCTGTGTCCTGTGTCCTAAATTTTTTCCTTATTTTTATACGCAAAGTCTACCCAGTTTCATTCTTCTATTCTGATATTCAAGCCTTTAATCTTCTGTATGATTGTCCATGATTTCGGTCTGCATTCTTACCGAATCTTCATGGATGAGCTGAAACAAAATCTGGGTGAAGGTTTTGTTCAGGTTCAGTTTCTGCCCCAGTTTTACCCGGTCTTCCATTAGCTGTGCCCACCGGTTGATCTGTAAGGCCGTTACATTGTTTTCCTTTTTATACTTGCCAATTTCCCTGACAATATCCATCCTGGATGAGAGTACTTCAAGCAATTCGGAATCGAGCGAATCGATCCTGCTCCGAAGCATTTCCAGTTTATTTTCAAACAGGGGATTGTTTGCGCTTTGGTGCCGGATGACCAGTTTGTCGAGCAATTTACCGAGTTCGGACGGAGTAAGTTGTTGTTCCTTATCGCTGAGGGCAGATTCCGGATTCACATGCGATTCAATCATGAGGCCGTCAAGTCCCATGTCAAATGCCTTTTGTGCTATTTCATACAAAAATTCACGCTTACCTCCAATGTGGCTCGGATCACAGATCACCGGCACTTCAGGTAAGAGGCGTTTGAGTTCTATCACTGTTTGCCAATTGGGATAATTCCTGTATTTGGTTTCCATAAACGGTGTAAATCCCCTGTGAATAGCAACGATATTCCGGATTCCTGCCCTGTTGATTCTTTCAATGGCCCCTATCCAGAGCTGAATATCCGGATTGACCGGATTTTTGATCAATACGGTGGTATCGGTTCCGTTCAGCGCTTCAGCAATCTCCTGAACCACAAAAGGGCTTGCTGTTGACCTTGCACCGATCCAAACTGCATCGATCCCTGATTTCAAAGCTTCTTCGGTATGCTGTGTGTTGGCCACCTCGGTACAAACCGGCAATCCTGTTTCCTCTTTCACCCGCCTGAGCCATGTCAATCCGACAGAACCGATGCCCTCAAAACTTCCGGGACGGGTACGGGGTTTCCACAATCCCCCCCTGAACATAAACACGCGATGATCCTTTGAAAGAAGCTTCGCTGTGGTGAGGGTCTGTTCTTCGGTTTCCAGACTGCAGGGCCCGGCAATCAGCAAGGGATTGTTGATTTGAGGCAACCATTCCTTCACCTGTCTGATATCCAACTTTTTTGACATTTTACTTTGTATAATATTTAACAATGGTTTCTTCATTTTTCCTGAACTGGTGGTTATCACCATCCAATACAGCCCTGATTTTGTTGGCATTCAGGATCAGATTAGCTACTGTTTGGCTTTCTTTTCGCTGAAGTGCATCCCTAAATTGCTCCAAGTGTTTGATGTACACAGTCAGCGTTTCAATCATATAATCGCTGTTCTGTTCAAAAATCGGATTCCACATGGAGCAGGAACTCTTTGCAAGGCGCACGGTGGAGTTAAAACCCCCGCTTGCAAGATCAAAAATAATCTGCCTGTCTTCTTTGTCGAGAACTGCGTTGGCCAGGGCAAAGGCAGCCACGTGCGGAAGATGTGATACATAAGCGGTGCTGTGGTCCTGTTCATCAGAGGTCATGTAGGCTATATCCATACCCAGCGCACAAAACATTTTTTCGATCAGTGCGATGTGCTGGGGGCCACTCTCTTCCTGGTCGCACAAAATGACGATTTTTCCACGGAACAGGTTTTCAATGGCGGCTGACGGGCCAGAATTTTCGGTACCCGCCATAGGATGTGCCGGCACATAATTTCTTCTGTTCGGGTGGTTCCTTACAATTCCGGTCAGCTGCCTTTTGGTGCTCCCTACATCAGTAACCGTTGTGTGGGGACTGATCCTGTCCAGGATGAAAGGAAGCAATTCCATCAAGGTGTCAACAGGTGTTGCCAGAATTACGATGTCAGAGCAGCTGACTGCAAAATCTACAGATTCAATCCGGTCAGCAATCCCGAGACGGAGCGCTTCCTCTGCATGCCCGGGATTGTTGTCAACCCCTATGATTTCTGTTGCAAATCCCGAAGCACGGAGGTCTTTTGCCATAGAACCCCCGATAAGCCCCAATCCTATTACTGAAATAACCATAATCTATTAAAAAAAAAGGCCCCGGAACCCCGGGACCTGTTACTTATATCTAATTTTTTAACACAATATCAATTCCCGGTACCGGCTGAAGAACCGTCATAATAAAACCAAAAATACCCGAAATTGCTCATTGTAAACATTTTCATCAAATCAATGTGCAAATATAACCAACAATTTAATGTTTCCAACCAGGA
>CAYNBE010000213.1:0-6178 GCA_964395045.1 uncultured Prolixibacteraceae bacterium
GTAATTACGGCTTGAAAAATTCGGATTTACAAGTTAGTCGGACAATAGTGATTTTAAATAGTTTCTTCATTATTTAGAAATTATACTATCGTAATTATTTCTGCAAAGCAAAAAATTCCATCTTTTCCTTCACCAGTTTCTTCATCTTCTCATAAACAGGGTGCATAAACACGTCGATAGGTAAAAACTTTCCCCGGTGAAGCTCTGATTGAATGAGCAGTTCATCGAGATATACCTGGTGAAGTTCTGTTGCGATGTTGATTTTCCGGATGCCGTATTGGATTGTCTTTTTTACATCTTCAATTGGCGTATCGGAGCCTCCGTGCAAAACCAGCGGGGTACAAACTACAGATTGTATCCGCTTCAATCTTTCAATATCCAGAATCGGAATCTCATTATAATGACCATGGGCAGTCCCGATCGCAACTGCCAGGGCATCGACCGATGTTTGTGCGACAAATTCCCCTGCCTCCTCAGGAACTGTGAGAAAGTCGGCTTTGTTGCCGCCATCCTGCGGCAATACGTGTCCCAGTTCGGCTTCCACGGAAACATCCATTTTATGTGCCAGAGACACAACCTCCCTGGTTATCTGGATATTATCGTCCAGAGGCATATCGGAGGCATCGATCATCACAGAGGTAAATCCATAGTGAATGGCCTTTTCAACCTGCTCAGTTGTTCTTCCGTGATCGAGGTGCATTACAACCGGAATGTCCGAATCTGCCGCCATTCCTTTCACCAGGGCGGCCAAATCCCGGGCCTTGCCATTGTCAAACAACCTTCGAAAAACCTGAACGATGACTGGCAAATCCAATTCATTGGCGGTTTCAACCACTGCTTTACAACTTTCATAGTTGCCAATATTAAATGCTCCGATGGCTATCCCTTTCTCCTCTGCAATAGCCAGTGCTTCTGATAACTTTACCAAAGGCATATTGTAATTTTAAAAAAATCAAATGATTTGTACTTCTATCTTTATCAATGTTTTAATACCTCATCTTAAATCCTTCTCCATCGTGGAGAAGGACTTTTTTAAGAGTTTCATATCGCTTGTGAGACAGACCACTGAATTTATGAATGATTCTGATTCATAATCCCTTTATGGCTCAACCGCCTTAATATCAAGCCAGTAACAGAGCTCTATCAATTCCCTGGAAATATTCTCATGAATAACCACGTAGTGGTGCTCAAAACCCTCAGAAATAATTGTTCCGGTCAAATCCCTGATACTACAGTCGAACTTGATATTCAATGGATTTCCTTTCAATACCTGAGTTGTATCGAGGCCCCTGCCTGTTGCCACCAGCATTCTGAAACCATCTTTTCCTTCCCCGATCCTGCTGAAGGTCACTGCACCCTCTTTCAGGGGGAAATGATGGGTGATCCCTCTGACACCACCAACATCGATAATCGAATGTTTGCAAAATGCAGTACTGCACCCGTCTTTGCACAGGCTGGGTGCTGCTGCCCCGCAATGCCATACAATACCTGTATTTTCCGTTTCGTCAAACGAAATCAGATCGCAGAAGAAGGGAGATTTTCCTGTAAGCATATTCCCGATAACCATGTTTACAGTGCCATACATATCCCCCTCGCAGCCACAAAGAAGGCCGTCGTCGATCAAAAGTCCCAAAACAGCACAAACGCCTATTCCGTATATATCACCGAATTCGGGCCAGCATTTTACCGCGAATGCGTCAAGATTATATTTCAGGCTGATTTTCTTAAACGCAAGGTACAACCGGATGCCTTTTTGGTACTCGTCATTGCTTATCGTTTCACGGGATATATAGTCGTACCGTTCAATCGCCCTGGCCAGATCATCTGCCTGTACATTGTCTGCTTCATTCACTAACTCCAGCAGCGACACATGATGTACCTCTATGCCCATTACCCGGTGCAACTCCAATTCTTTGAAATTCGAGGTAAAAAAGCCAGGAACACGGTAGCCCAGAAGGCCAATCTTGATCTTCCGCAGGTTTTTTATTGTTGATAGGACACTTACAACAGGTTGCAGTAAATCCCTGATCTTTTCCGGATTACCGTATACAAACCTGTATTTCTTATCCTGTTTCCATAGAATATGGGCATTCAGGTTTGAGGCACAAAATGAGTTGGAACTTAAACGCCCTCCCTGCATCGGAGGTTCCGGCATTGACCATAAGATTACCGGTATTTCCCGTGAATTGGTCAATACAGGAACGATTGTCCCCAGAGAGAAGGTAATAAAATGTATCAGCAAGACATCAACACGGTGACTTTCAAATATTTTATCTGCTTTATGGGCATCTTCCTCTGTTACCAATATAAAACCGGGGTATATGATTTCCACATCAGGAATACCTTTTAATATTTCAAGACTTTGTTCCTGAATATCATAAACCCGTTTATCAAGCCAGCTAGCCTTTGCACAAGGGACATAAGCGATCTTTAGTTTTTCTTTTTTTTTAGAGATCATATTGAAATACCTTTATCATTTAAAAATTTAATTACCTCTCTTTCCACAGGTATGCTCGTACGGCCTCCGAAACCAGTACATTTGATGGCTGCTGTGGCGCTGGCAAAGTCCAAACATTTATCCACCTCCCAGCCTTGTATATAAGCATATGCAAAGGCGCCATGAAAAACATCGCCGGCCCCTGTCGTATCAACAACCGGTACATTGAAAGCACTTTTTGTGATCAACCCCTCCTTTGTCAGCGCAACCACTCCTCTATCGCCCAGGGTTACGGCAGCCACCTGTTTCCCTTTCATGAATAATTTTTCGACTGCTCTCTCAGGGTTGTCTTCTTTGGTGAAATTTCTGGCGAATGACTCAGATGCAATGCAAATATCAGACAATCCGACCAGCATTTCCATTCCCGGGTAAATGCTTCCGGCATCAAGAGATACAATCACCCCGTTTGCTTTTGCTGTTTCGGCAGCCCTCACGGCAGCTTCAGTATTATGTCCGTCCAGGTGCAGAAGCTTTAAGGAGGCAATAAAATCCGTATCTACAGCTTCCTCGTCAAGAGGCATGGCAGTTCCTTTGCTCCAGACAATGCTTCTTTTGCCGCTTTTTTGCTCGACCCAGCAATAAGCTACTGCTGACTCTTTGCCGACTTTAACCCGTATATACTTTGTCTCCACATTCTCCTTCCGGAAACCCCGCAGAATTTCCTCTCCCGCCTGGTCGTCACCGACAACACCAATAAAGGCCGTTGTAGCACCGAGACGCGATGCAGCCACAATTGCCGTGGCAGCAGGGCCTCCCCCCTGCACCAGTCTGCTGATGGCAGCAATTTTTTCATCGATCGGAATATAGGGAACAATGCTCAGGTAATCGACTGAGCAAAACCCCAATCCTCCTATTTCAATGTTTATCATGGTTCCTGAATTTTTTTTTCAGGGATTCGTGACTGATTTTAAAAGCGCTTCACACCTGGGTACCCATTTGTAATCATCATCGGGCCGCGAAAGGAACATCCGCTTGTCTCCGGACATGAACCATAACATGTACAATGAATCGACCGGTGATGCACAGGCAGGATGATAACCGTCAGGAAGTATTACCGTGTCGCCATTTCTGACCAGGTAAGCGTTATCCCTCGACCGGTCATCGGTATACGATAGCTGGATTCCAAAACCCGCCGGGGGATTGATCCTGAAATGATATATTTCTTCCATATCAACTTCCTCGGGTAAGTTGTCCTTGTCATGACGGTGAGGCGGGAAAGCCCATTTCCCGGGAGCCAGGTAAGTTTCCCCAATAAACAGCTTTTGTGAATTGATCCCCTGGTCGATAATAAAAAATGCTTTTCGTTTCCAGTTCAAAACACCCAAGTCTACTTCTTTTGTATCTTCAGGCCTGATTAATAACGGATTTGATTTTAATGTAGATTCAGCAGAACAGATAGCTATTTCAGTTTCTGTAACAGCTTCTACTTCGTAGCCCGTTTGGCATGGCAGGTAAACGGCTGTGGGCTTGCCGGAAAAAACATCCTTCCGGCTGCCAATATTTTCAAAATTAAAACCGTCTCCGTTTATGCTGCAACTACCTGATAAAATAACGCAGGCCGACTCAAGGTTTCCGGTATTCCCAGCATATTTTTCACCTGCTTTAAGTTTCAATAAATCAAATTTTGATTTTTTCAAACCTGCTTCTTGTAAAGCCACAATGTTTTTTAACCCAATCCCTTCCTTATATTTCTTTAGATATTCCATTTCATTATGTTTTATATGTGATACAATTTAATATTTTTCCAAAAAGCAATTTCTGCCATAACATCAGAGATATCTTGCAACACTAAAGAATAGTGATGGCCAAATCCATTGTCCAGTATTTCTTTTCTGATTGCTTCCGCACTGCTGTCGAATTTCAACTGGCAATAATTTCCGCGTATTATCTTGTCGGATTTAACGTTTTCGCCTGTAATATCCAACATTCTGAAATTTCCATCACAACCGGTTCCAAACTGGTTGACCGTAGCTCTTTTGTTTTCGGCATAAATCTGGAAAGTCATGACACAACCTTTTTCGGGTGCACCTTTTACCTTCCCGGGAAAATTGTCCAGGATGATTTCCGATTTGTCCCCGGCAAGTTCCATTGAACCACAACCGCAATGCCAGAATATCCCTGTGTTTTTTTCTGTATCGGAATAAATAAAATCCGAAAAGAATGGTATCTCGCCTGTAATATACCTTTGCATCAGCATGGTTACCGTTCCGTAAACATCGCCTTCGGCGGCAGTGGGCAGTTTGCTGTTCGACATCCCAATGGCTGCACAGGCTGGTGTGCCGTAGTCGCCATGAAACTCGGGCCAGCATTTTACGGCAAGCGCATCAAGGTTAAAATCCTGAGAAATACCAGAAAAAGCAGTACGTGTCCTGATTAAATTCTCCAGATGGTTAACGGTAACTTTTGTCTGGTAATTAATTGATTTTAAAAGAATTTCACTTTCGTCCTGTACTTCTTTCGTGCTAAGTTTGCCGGCCCTGCTGTAAACCCTCGAAATATCGATATGTTCAACTTCGACCCCAAGCTCGTTTAATAACTTCAACTCGTCGAAATTTGAAGTATAGAAACCCGGTGCCCTGGCCCCTATGAGTCCTACCCTTGCATGTTGCAGGTTTTTAAGGGTATGCAATGCGGAAAAAATAACCTGGAAATCCCGGACAATTGAGCTATCGTCGAGCGATTTGAAGATGTACCTGTATTTTCGCTTCATCTGATACAGGGTGAAGGAATTCAGGTTCATGGCACAAAACGAATTGGAACGTAACCTGTCCCCTTCAAAATCAACCTCGGGGGTTGACAAAAGGATCACCGGTACATTTAAACTGGCAACCATAGCCGGGGTCAAAGCCCCTAAAGAGAAAGCACAATAATGGATAACCAGGGCATCAATTTGCTTTTCTTTGAACATTTTCGCAGCATTGGCTGCTTCAGGCTCCAGGGTAATTAATTGACCGGCATCAACCAGTTCTACATTGCTGAAACCATTTAGCAGGTTTAGTGCTTTTGATCGGAATTCATCGGCAAGTTCCATATCGAAACTTGTTTTTGCCAATGATACATATCCTACTCTTATCTTCTTCATAATCAAAAATTAAGTTTTATTTAACCGGTACACTTGTTTTATATTTTTGGCAAAGACCAGGGTTCCCTCATATCACACGAAATCAATTTATTAGCTTCATCGTCGCAAATAAACTTTTCATCTTTGGGATTCCATTGTAAGACACGTTGCAAACGATTGGCAATAATTCCTAGATGACAAACGGTTGCTGTCCGGTGCCCAATCTCCGCTGTTGCCACAGGTTGCTTACGTGATTTAATACAATCCAGCCAATTTTGATAATGATCCTCGCTTTTATACACTGTTATCTCGTTCGCTTTGAATGAATAGGAACTTAATTCTGCCGGGGTTGTTTCATAAAATTCGCGCGTGATGGTTAACTCGCCTTCCGAACCGATAAATTGAACTCCCCGCCCCCGGTGAAAATCCTCGAACAATACCCGAATTCCATTATCATATACATAGGTCAAATGCTCATATTTTTTACCTGAAGGTGTAACAGACAAGGGACCACTGTCGTCTTTGCCCAAGGCCCATTGAACCAGATCAAACATGTGGGCACCCCAATCGCCCATATTCCCGCTTCCAAAATCCCGGTATGATCTCCACATAGCCCACAC
>CAYNBE010000214.1:0-6135 GCA_964395045.1 uncultured Prolixibacteraceae bacterium
ACTGGAATCCTCCGGTGTGAAATTTGTTGTTTGCCACGCAATACGAGCTTTAGAGTTGCTGAAACCTTAGCCCAACCGAGCAGGAATTTGTTACGGAAAACCAGGTCAATTGAAAATGTTAAGAACAATCTTATGAAAAAATGGACTGATCTGTTACTGTTGCTTCTCTTGACATTTCTCTGTGGATGTGGGTCAAGGCAAACAACCATCACAAATCTCAAAATGCTGGAAGGGGGAAAGGTTTTTGCCGTACCTACCGGGACCGTAGCCGATCAGTTGGTACTGAAGAGGTTCCCGGATGCAAAAATCAAATACTTTAATACCATTCTGGATTGCGCCCTTGCGGTCAGGGACGGAAAAGCAGATGCCGCTTCGTATGACCTGCCTGTTCTGAAAAACCTTGCGGCAAAATACGATGAGATCACCGTCCTCTCCGAACTCCTTTTTGATGACAAATATGGTTTTGCAGTCAGACAGGAGGACCGGGACCTGAAAAAAACAGCGGATGAAGTACTGAAGGAGCTTCAATCAGAAGGTACTTACGCCGAAATGATGGAACGATGGTTTCCTGAAAAAGGAAGCCCGGGACCGATGCCAGTCATTGAAAACAATGGTAAAGGCGGGATTTTGCGTTTCGGCACGGCAGCAGTCACAGAACCAATGTCGTATGTCGGAGAAAACCGTGATATCATTGGGTTTGACATCGAATTTGCCTCCCGCATTGCATCCAGACTTGATAAGAAACTTGAAATCGTCGATATGGAGTTCGGTGCCATGATTCCTGCACTGATCTCCGGAAAAGTCGATATGATCGGAGCAGGTCTTTCCATTACGGAGGAAAGGGCAAAAAAGGTCCTCTTTACGGAAAGTTACTATCCAAGCGGGATTGCTGCTTTGGTAAAACGGGCACCGAAAAGGGAAGCGAAAGGCACAGCTACGAAATTCAGGTCAGAAAATGACATTAAGGATAAAACGATAGGGGTTTTGTTAGGCTCGGTACACGACAGGTATGCAAAAAAGAATTATCACACTGCCAGATTGTTTGAATATCAAACCGTTTCTGACATGACCCTTGCATTGGTGACCGGGAAAATCGATGTAGCCCTGTTCAGCGATGCATCCATGAGAGAGATTCTGCAGAAATATGATCAGATAGGTATTCTTCAGAAAGGAATTTTTACCAATGAGCTGGGAACCGGATTCAACAAGGAAAATAGTGAACTAAGAAATCAATTCAATACCTTCCTGAGAGAGATCAAGTCGAACGGAATTATGGATGACATGATTGAACGTTGGGTAAAAAAGGGGATAACGGAAATGCCCTCTATTGAAGTCTCAAACAAAAATGGGATACTGAAGGTTGGTATTGATAAAACCATGGGGATGCCATATGCCCTGGTTGAAAACGGTGAATTGATCGGAATGGATGTCGAACTGGCTAAGCGATTTGCCGCCAGTCTCGGCAAAGAATTTGTTCCTGTCGATCTCATTTTTGCCAGTATGTTGGCCTCCCTCAGGACAGGAAAAATTGACATGGCGGCCTGTGCCATGACCATAACAGAAGAGAGAAAGAAAGAGATCAATTTTTCAGATCCCTATTTTATTACCGGATCAAGCATCATGGCACTGAAGAAGAACATCGAAACATCACCGGGAATCAGATTTGGAAATACCGAAGATATCCGCGACAAAAAAATCGGTGTTCTGATGGGATCCATCCAGGATATGTTTGCCAAGCGCGACTTTCCGGATGCACGCATCCTGCAGTACCAGAATGTCACCGATATGCTGACGGCAGTGAAATCGAATAAAGTCGATGTAGGCTTTGCCGATCATGTCGGACTGAAAGAGATATTTGACAAAAATCCTGAATTGGGACTCTTTGCAGCCAATTTATATGTGATCCCGATTGCAGCCGCTTTTAACGAAGAAAGAGATGAACTGCGCGAAAAATTCAATGTTTTCTTAAAGGAAATCAAAGCAAACGGGGTATACGATGACATGGTTTCCCGATGGATGGACAAGGGAATGACAGAAATGCCCATTATCAATATTCGCGGAACGAATGGAATTCTCCGGAACGGCATTGTCAGTGACATCGGACTGCCTTTCACAGTGATGCAAAACGGGAAACTTGCAGGATTTGACATCGAACTTTCCATGCGGTTTGCCGAATCGCAGGGAATGACCTATGAACCTGTCGACATTCCCTTCGGAAGCATGATCGCCTCACTGGCTACCAACAAAATTGATTTCACAACCTGTTCCATGATGATCACCGAGGAAAGGGAGAAACAGGTTGACTTTTCAGATCCCTATTATGAATCGGGAGTAAGCCTGTTTGCCCTGAAATCGAATATTCAGATTCCCTTGAGCAAGAAAATGGCCGGTGCCGCAGATATCGGAGGGAAAAAAGTGGGAGTTCTTACTGGGACCGTACAGGACCGGTTCATTGCTGAAAAATATCCGGAATCCGAGATATCCAGGTTCGACAATGCCACCGATCTGGTAACCGCAGTTAGCTCGGGAAAGATTGATGTAGCCATGATGGAACAACGCTCATCCAGGCTGATCCTGCAAAATAACCCCAATTTGGGAGTCCTGGCCGATGATCTCTTCGGGATGCCCCTCGGTGTCGGATTCAGCAAATCGAACCCGGAACTGCGGCAACAGTTCAATGCCTTCTTGTCTGAAATCAGGAAGGACGGAACCTATGATAAGATTTTGGGCCGCTGGTTTCAGGGAGATCCTGAAAAAGCCGAAATGCCGTTTTTTGGGAATGTTCCTTCTGCAAAAAAACTTACCGTGGGGACAAATGTCAATTTTCTCCCCTATGTGGCCGTTAAAAACGGCGAATTCACCGGCTTCGATATTGAAATGATCCTGACTTTTGCCCGGAAATACAACTATCAGGCCGAATTTGTCATCATCCCTTTTCCTTCCCTGATTCCCGCCCTTGAATCAGGAAAGGTGGACCTGATCATCGACGGAATTGCCATCACACCCGAACGGGCCCGGAAAATCGATTTCTCTGATCCTTATACCGAATTTCGGACCACAGCAGTGGCGGCCCGGAAAAACCTGGCTGCATACCAGGAGGTACAAGAAAAACCAGTTAGAAAATCATTTCTGAAATCTGTTTCGGAAAGCTTCCATAACAACATCATTCTCGAAAAAAGGTACCTGCTGATCATCGACGGCCTCAAACTCACCATCCTCATTACCATTTTTGCCGCTTTGGTGGGGACTATCCTGGGTGGTCTGGTCTGCTATATGAGAATGTCGGGAAGGAGAATTCTCTCCTCTGCTGCAAAAGGGTACATTTCCCTTTTACGGGGTACCCCTGTACTGGTTCTTCTGATGATTATCTATTACGTGGTATTCGCTTCGGTCAATATCAACCCCTCGGTGGTGGCTGTGCTGGCTTTCGGACTGAACTTCGGGGCTTATGTTTCGGAGATGTTCAGGACATCGATCGAAAGTGTCGACAAAGGGCAACAGGAAGCTGGTATTGCCGGGGGATTTACCAGGATCCAAACTTTTATTTTCATCATCATGCCACAGGCCTTGCGTCGTGTACTCCCGGTTTACAAAGGAGAGTTCATTTCCCTTCTGAAGATGACCTCCATTGTCGGGTACATAGCCGTTCAGGACTTAACCAAGGCAAGCGACATCATCCGGAGCCGGACATTCGATGCATTCTTTCCGCTGATCATGGCTGCCGTCCTTTACCTTACCATGGCATGGCTCCTGTCGTGGGGACTTGAAAGAATCGAAATTTCAGTTGATCCAAAGAGAAAGAAATTAACCAGATTAACAGCTACCGAAAAATGATCACCGTGCAGCATCTGTCGAAACATTTCGGCAATAACATCGTGTTAAAAGATATCAGCACCGAAATCCATAAAGGGGAGATTATCAGCATTATTGGCCCATCGGGAACCGGCAAAAGCACCTTTCTCAGGTGCCTGAACCTACTCGAAACCCCAACGGGAGGAAGCATCTTCATCGACGGGATTCCCCTTCTCGATAGAGCAACCCATGTGCCCGCAATCAGACAAAAGATGGGAATGGTGTTCCAGTCGTTCAACCTCTATGCACATCTGACCGTTCTGGAAAATCTCACACTGGGCCCTGTAAAACTTCTCGGAAAGAAAAAAAACGAAGCCGAAGCAAAAGCTGTAGATTTATTGAAAATGGTTGGCCTGGGAGAAAAGCTACTCAGTTTCCCGGACGAGTTGTCGGGGGGGCAGAAGCAAAGGGTGGCTATTGCCCGTTGTATGGCCATGGAGCCTGAAATCCTTCTCTTCGACGAACCAACCTCGGCACTTGACCCGACCATGGTAAGCGAAGTGCTGGCGGTGATCCGAAAACTGGCTCGGGATGGAATGACCATGGTCATTGTAACCCATGAAATGGAATTTGCCCGTAATATCTCAAGCCGGGTCTTTTACATGGATGAAGGCATCATTTATGAGGAAGGCACCCCGGAACAAATCTTCGTGAATCCCCAACGGGAAAAAACGAGGGCATTCATCCACAGAATCCGCAGCCTGAGGTTCCATATCTCAAGCCGTGATTTTGACCTCTACGCCATGAACGGAGAGATAGAATCCTTCTGCGAAAAACACATGCTGCCGGTAAAAGTAACCGGTTATGTGGTACAGGTAGCTGAGGAGGTATTGATCCTTCAGAACTGCTACGATGACATCGACATCACCCTGTCGTACTCCGAAAAAGCGGGAGATGTGGAACTTCTCTGCGAAAGCACAGGTTCTTCCTTCAATCCCTTGGAAGAGGGGGCCCTTGGTGACATGATCGGACTGAACATCATCAGAAACAGGTGTAAAAGTGTGGATTACTATTTTGAAAACGGGAGGAATACCCTTCGGGCCGTCGTCAAGACCGACATTCCCTGAGCCGGGGAGCACAGGGCAGAGGTAAAGGCAGAGAAAAGGCAGGCAGCGGCAGTCCGCCCAAGCCTTAAAGGGGCGCACTCTTGACAGCCCCCGGTGGAGTGACAGCTGAACCGGAGGACAAATGACAAACCCCTTCCCGGCCTGTTGTTTCCTGCAGCCCGTAGGACGGTGCAGCGAATCGAACACGGATAACTCTGATGCAACAGGTGGTCACGGATTAATTTTTACCCCGGAGCGGATTGAAGGCCGGTATTTGATTTAATGCCCCCGCAATCCGATTTTCTTCTTCACCTCCGGTGTTGGCCTGCCTTCATCACCCAAAGGATCAGCCACGGGTACGGCAATGGATATCGGACTTTAATGCCTCAGGCATCGAGGCCCCGCTCCCTGTTAATAAACAGTCGGATTTCATTTCAAACTTTAGGCTCTTTTTTATGTTTTTCACGGAAAATTGAGGTAACAAAACAAAATTGCACCACAAATGCAAAAACTTACTATTTTTGCGCCGTTTCTCTTCGTAGCTCAGTTGGTAGAGCAGCTGACTCTTAATCAGCGGGTCGTGGGTTCGAGTCCCACCGAGGAGACCACCCCGTCCGGAAGAAGGAGTTACCAAATTCCTTGTTCTTCGGGAGAAGAAATTGTAAATTCTGTCCCTCCTCTTTCCAACCGAACTCCAGGCAGCATCGAATCTATCTATCTGACATATAAATCCCACCTATTTCCAGTTGAGTTTGATCCCAAAACCAGGCATCGCTCTTTTGAAAACTCCATAACAAATCTGATGGCAAGATTAATTACATATTCATTCTTTCCAAACAAACCATCGTTAAATCTGGAAATCGCTGATAATGAGCAGACTTGTTTATCCGCTTAGGTCGAACTCACGTTAGATATATAACAAATCGAATATCTTTAAAAACAGGTGCAATTCGCCGAACCCTCTGGGTGTGGAATTTCCGGAACCTTCCTGACAAACAACAAGTATATTACAATTGTATGACCCTTCACACCTATTTTTCAGTGTCCTGAAAGAATAATTCGCTGCCCTCATCCAGGAGGGTTAAATTCATCATCTCA
Organism: uncultured Prolixibacteraceae bacterium; assembly: GCA_964395045.1. Lineage (GTDB taxonomy): Bacteria > Bacteroidota > Bacteroidia > Bacteroidales > Prolixibacteraceae > UBA1413. Next base: position 5,997 of record CAYNBE010000214.1, read on the forward strand.
TAGTTTGAAAGAAAATGTTTAGATTGTAGTGTAGTTAAAAAGTCTTGTCTTAAAAAAAAAGGCTGGTTCACTCTGACCAGCCTCTGTTTATATTAATAATTTGGGTTCTGAACTAGCTGCGGAGCTTTATTGATTTCAG
>CAYNBE010000215.1:0-6088 GCA_964395045.1 uncultured Prolixibacteraceae bacterium
ATAGAGTTGATTTCCCCGTTTGTCTTGCGCCTGTAATAATACTGAATTCCTTCCTCGGAAGGTGAGCGATAAGACTTTTAAACATTTTTCTTTGAATCATAATTTTCGGTTTTAAAACAAATTTAGTAATAATCCGATAAATTTCACTACTTAAAGGTAAAATTATCCAATATATTTACCTTTATAGAGGTAAAAATATCCATTTATTTTTTCAATATTTATCCCTCGGGATATCCAATCCCCCATAACCTTATTAGGTTATTTTTGTTTTTATTACATATCCCGGACAATCGGTTTCGGATTTTTCCTGGTTTCAAGTTTCATCCGGAAATAAACTGGAATTCCGGCGCACATGAGGATTGCTCCCAGGAAAGCTTCCCTCGGACGTGTGAAAAAAGTGATGACGACCAGGGAAAGACAGAACAGGATGAATACCGCAGGGATGACGGGATAGCCCCATACCTTATAGGGCCTCTCACGGGATGGTTCTTTCACCCGCATGATGAAAAGGCCGAGGGTAGTCAGTCCGTAGAAGAAGAAAGACGCAAAAATGAGCATATCAGTCAGCTGGTCGAAACTTCCCGAGAGTACAAGCAGGCATGTCCAGACACACTGTATCCACAACGCTTTGCAGGGTGTGTTGAATCGTGGATGGATATCAGCGGCCCTGCTGAAGAAAAGCCTGTCTTTTGCCATAGCATAATAAAGTCTTGGGGGCATGATAATGGTGGTATTGGTGCACCCCAGGGTGGTGAACAAAATCAGTACCGAAAGGGCCAATACACCGGCCCCCGGAGCATACTCCCCCACAACTGCCAAGGCAGCGATACCGTTCCGGGTGGTGCTGACCTCAATCATCCGGTCAATAGGCAACACGAACAGGTAACTGAAATTGACGAGCAGATAAACAACAATGACGGTCGACATTCCCCTGAAAATGATGACCGGTAAAGCTTTCCTGGGGTTTTTGATTTCGCCGCCGACAAATCCGATCAGGTTCCAGCCTTCATAAGCCCAGAAAGCAGCCAGCATCGCCCCGAACATGGCTTTGACCAGGCCAAAGTCCCACCAATCACGGGGGGTGTACGAAGCCGCATGGGTTGTGATGTTTTTCATGCTTCCCCCACCCAGGAAAAGCCCTGAAAAAACAATCAGCAGCAATCCTCCGAGGATCATTTTTGAAATGTTGCCGCTCAGGAAAGAACCCCATTTCAAACCGCGTGAGTTAAGCAACGTCAGGATGATGATCACAAAGATCGTTAAACCTTTTACACCGGCATTTTCAAAAGGCCTGAATATCCCGAGCAGCTCCATATTGCCGGTTGCCTCCGGAAGGGTAGGGAGGGTGATGATGGAATTGAACGACTGGGAAAAGACATATGCGATCGATGCGATCGATGCCGATTTGATTACGGTGAAAATACTCCATCCGTAAAGAAATGCCATGAATCTGCCGTAAATATGCCTGAAATAAACATATTCCCCTCCGGAATCGGCGAGCATTCCGGCCACTTCTGCGTTGCTCAGGGCACCAAAAAGAGTCATAATGCCGGCAAGCAACCAGCACAAAAGGACCAGCAATGGCGATTGCAGAGCTTCAGCCATGGGGGCAACTTTCTTGTAAATACCTGAACCGATCACGCTGCTGACTATCAGGAGCGTTGCCGAACCTACTGTCAGAATCTGTAAAAGTTTTCCCTGCGATTGGGCAGTCAGTGACATGTATCGCTGTTAAATGTTTCTGTGAAATAAACAAAAAACTCGAAACAGGCACAAGTCCCGGAGGAATATTTCCAAACAGAACTGTGTTTTTTACCCAACCCGGAATGGAGTTATTAAAAAAAAAGCCAATATTCGTGTCCTGAATCATAATAACTTTGCGGATTCCGGCCTGCATATCCGTTTGTGTCCTTTTACTGGTTTCTTATGGAGTGAGGAGCCAGTCGAGTGATCCCTGCCACCATTCCACGGAAGGCACGGAATTCCGTTTTGGTTTTATGGAAGGCCGGAATACCAGCAACCATTATGTGGAAATCACGGTAACTTCGCAGGAGGATGCAAATTTCAGGGTTTTCATCGGAAAGTCGTCCCAGCCTGCGTACACCGCATCGGTCAAAGCAAACAGTACCACCCGGATCAGGCTTGATTACCGAATGGTTGAACCCACGGGGTCAGAGCGGATTCAGGAAATGGGGATTTACCTTGTTGCAGACAGAAAGGTCAACGTGTATGCCCTGAACCATGACAACAACTCTTCGGATGTGGCTGTGATCTATCCTGTGGAATCATTGGGTACCGAATACCTTACTATGTGCTATAAGCCGCATCTGGATACAACCAGGCCTGAACATGGCCGGAACAGCGAATTTGTGATCGTGGCTTCGCAGGAAAATACAAAGGTCACTATCACCCCGACCCAGACTACCGACGGTTCCCATGCTGCCAATGTCCCGTTCACGATAACTCTTGGAAAGGGAGAGCTTTATCAGGTACAGGCTGTCAGGGATGACCTGACCGGTAGCCACATTGTTTCCGACAAACCCGTGGCAGTGTATGCCGGCTCGCTGAGCACCACCATTCCCTTTGAAGCCACCGGCGGATGGGATCACATGTATGAGCAGATGCCCCCGGTCAATACATGGGGCAGGGAATATTACACAGTACCCCTGCTGACCAGAAGCAAGGACTATTTCAGGATTATGGCCTCACAGGATTCAACCCGGGTAACCATTGGAACCGGCTCCGTGTACCTCAACCGGGGCAGGTTTTATGAGTTTACACTGAATACCCCGGCCAGAATCTTCGCCGATAAGCAAATCCTGGTTTCACAGTACAGCCAGTCGAGAAATAACGACAATGTTACCAACGGCGATGGGTTTATGATCATCCTGAGCCCCGTCAGCCAGGCCAAAAAAGATGTGACATTCGAAGCGTACACATCCACCATCATCAAGGTATATTTTGTGAATATCGTGGTTCCTTCGTCCGAAGCCGGAAAGATCGAACTTGATGGCAATCTGATCGGAAATTTCAGCCCCTTCACCGACGATTTGCGTTATTCCTATGCACAGGTTCCCATCTCTTCAGGAACACACCGGCTCAGGAACCTGAATCCGGATGGTGGTTTCATTGCCTATGTGTATGCCTTCGGCGGAAATGAGGCATATGGATATGGGGTGGGATTCAACCTGAGCCTTTTGCTCGACCTCAGCGAAGGTCTGGAGAAATGGCTGAACCTGAGTGAAAAAGGCGACACCCTGGCGATCTGTCGGGGCGAGTCGGTGAAGCTGGATGCCGGGCCTTACTTTGACACATACAAATGGAAAAACGGTGTAACCGAACGTGCTATTGCTGTATCAGAACAATCCTGGTACCAGGTGACAGCATCCACAATCGACGGTTGTATTCAGTCAGACTCTATATACCTCCTGGTCAATGACCCCCGGCCTGATATCGGCAGGGACCTTTCCGGCTGCCCCCCTTTCTCAAAAACTTTGGATGCAGGGGATGGATTTGTGCGATACTCCTGGAATACGGGAGCGACCACCAGGAAAATTATCGTTGACTCGACGGGATTGTATTCGGTGAAAGTATTCGACAAGTTTGGTTGTCAGGCTGCCGATACCATGAATTTCACAGTTTTCCCTGTCCCGAATGCAACGATTACAGGTGAAAAACTGATCTGCGGCAGCAAATCGGGAGAGATCGAAGTAAAACTGACCGGGACCAGTGACTCAGTCTGGCAAAAGGGAGTTGTGGAATGGACTACCTCCCAGCCTGGTATCTTTGCATTTGAACAGCTGGGAATGACCTCTGCAGGATTCAGTGTTGCCAAATGGGGGAAATTTGAAATAAAATACACCCTCAGGACCGCCGACGGGTGTATTGCCACCGATACTTTCAGAACAGCTTTATTTCAGACTCCTACCTCAAATATTGAAACTGCCGATCCGGGGAAATGCGGAGAATATAACCGCAAAATTATCTATACCGGAAATGCATCGCCAGATGCCACATTGCATTGGGATTTCGGCGGATTGGGACTGATCGGGGAACCCGACTGGAAATCGAGACTGGTTTCCCTGGGTGCTGTCAATTCAAATCCATATGTTTCATTGTTTGTGGAAGAGAACGGATGTATAAGTGATACCTCCAGGATCCCGGTCGGTGCTTATCCCGATTTCACCATGGATACGCGGAAAAGCAGGGGCTGTGATTCTGCTGAAATCTCTTTTACCGGAAAGCTGAATGTGCCGGATAACCAGTTGCAGTTTGAATGGAATTTCGGGGATGGTTCAGCCAACAGTACAAGCATGGAACAAAATCCGGTTCATTTATATTCAAAACCGGGATATTACGATGTAAGCCTGAAAATTACAAACAGAATCACTGGCTGCCAGATTGGTTTCACCATCGGCGATATGGTGAAAATATTTCAAACCCCTGTCGCAGGAATATCCACCGATCCTGCTTTTTGCTATGGCGACACCATCCAGGTCATCTATCCCTCGAACATCGATTCTTCGCAATGTTTCTGGTATTTTGAAGGTGCACACCAGGCCGGGAACGGCAACGATTCAATCCTTGTGGTGGCCGAAAAACCTGTGGCAGTGATCAGGCTGATTGTGGATGAATATGGGTGCAAGAGCCAGCCTGTGGAAACAACAGTCAAAAGAAAACCTGTTTTTGATTTCATTGCCGATACCCTTCAGGGGTGTCAGCCGATGACCCTGAAGGTTACGGCGGTTACCCGGGATGGACTCATTGATTTCACCTGGATGAAAGATTCCCTGGTTTTGGAAGGAGAGAAGAGTCAGTTTTCTCTTCCCCGCGATGGCACTCACTCCTTCACCCTTGCTGCCCATTCCCTTGAAACTGGCTGCAGGGATACCGTTGTGAAAAACGACTGGATTCGGGTGCACCCGAAGCCGGTTGCCGCTTTCGATGTAAATTTTCCGGTTGCGATTCTGGGCCAGTCGGAACTTAGCTTTACCAATAAAAGCATCCTGGCCGAAGATTTCAGATGGGATTTCGGCGATGGTCAATTTTCTGACGCAAAAAATCCTGTTCACCGTTTTACCGACCTTGGTGAGTACCCGGTAATTCTCTTTGCTGAATCGGATTTCGGATGCAGAGATACAACCGAAATGATGGTACGGATACTGCCTTTTGATGTGGCCACACCCAATGCGTTCAGGCCTGAAAGTCCCATCGCAGGCAATAGGGTATTCATGCCATTTACAATTGGAGTCGATCCCCGCAAATTCCACATGATGATATTCAACAGGTGGGGACAACAGGTTTTTGAAACCAGGGATACCGGATATCCATGGGACGGTACACTGAAAAACGGAGCCAAAGCCCCTGCCGGTAACTATGTGTGGAAAGCCGTCTACACCGACATCCAGGGATTTGTGCATGAAAGACTGGGTCAGGTGGTGCTGATCAGGTAGGCAAAGGCATAGGCACAGACCCAGGCAGACCGCAGTTCCTGACCAATGAAGGAGTGTCGGGAGGCAAAGAGTAGGAAGCGGCAGTCACCAGTCGCCAGACATCAGGCAGATTCTGCAATATTGAACCAACACGGAGACTCATGGAATGCATATTTTTCCTAAAATTGTAATGATGATCTCCGGTGATCGGGACTTCTTTATGTTTGTGCCGGAAGCATTTATTAAAATGATATAGTGAAATGATAAAGAATATTCAAATCCTGTTCATTTGCCTCACGCTTTCTGCCCGAGCATCGGATACTGTTTTTCAAAGTGTTCCTGATCCCCGGATTCGGGATACCGCGTATATGTTTAAAGTTTTTGAGGACCCGTTCGATGGTGAATCCCTCAATACATCGGTTTGGCATGTAGATGAATGCCGGGGCAGGGGAAATATTGCAACTAACAACGAAGGGAACAGCGACAATATTCGGGTTAGCGAAGGTACCCTGAAACTGATTGCCCGGTATGATCCCGGCAATATAGACCGGAACTGCTGGACAGGAGGGTTTACAAGCGATTATACAACAGCAGAAATTTATTCGATACACAACAGATATCAGTACGGGAGTTTTGAGGCACGGTGCAAAATGCCT
>CAYNBE010000216.1:0-6072 GCA_964395045.1 uncultured Prolixibacteraceae bacterium
TAAATAAACTTCGCTAAAAATAAATCAATTTCAACTTTTTTATCTTGCCAATTAAAAAAAAAATTATATTTAAAAATTCTTGACACCTATGAAATTTCTCAGACAACTGTTCAGGTTTTATGTGGATGGATTCAGGGGCATGACCATTGGGAGAAGCCTGTGGATGATTATCCTGATCAAGCTTTTCATCATATTTGCCGTATTTCGTCTCTTCTTCTTTCCCGATTATCTGAATTCAAGATTTGACAGCGAGGAGGCAAAATCAGATTTTGTGATAGAAGATTTAACCAATAAACTACCATAAAGATGGATGTATCTCTTGTCGATTGGTCAAGGGCACAGTTTGCCTTGACAGCCATGTATCACTGGCTTTTTGTACCGCTTACCCTGGGTCTCTCTTTCATCATCGCATTTATGGAGACAATCTACGTCAAAACAGGGGATGAAGCATGGAAACGGATCACCAAATTCTGGATGACGCTGTTCGGGGTCAATTTTGCAATTGGCGTGGCAACCGGCATCATTCTTGAATTTGAATTCGGCACCAACTGGTCGAACTATTCCTGGTTCGTGGGCGATATTTTCGGGGCTCCCCTGGCAATTGAAGGTATTCTTGCTTTCTTTATGGAAAGCACCTTCATTGCCGTGATGTTTTTCGGCTGGAACAAGGTAAGCAAAAAGTTTCACCTGGTTTCAACCTGGCTGGTGGCTGTCGGTGCAAATCTTTCGGCTCTCTGGATATTAGTGGCAAATGCATGGATGCAGTATCCCGCCGGGATGCATTTCAATCCCGATACCGCCCGGAATGAGATGGTGAATTTCTGGGAAGTACTTTTTTCACCGGTGGCGATCAACAAATTCCTTCACACTGTCCAGTCGGGATTTGTGCTTGCCTCGGTGTTTGTGGTCGGGATCAGCGCCTGGTATTTGCTGAAGAAGAGGGAGACCCTTCTGGCCAGGAGGAGTATGGTGGTTGCATCGGTTTTCGGCTTGGTCATGTCGGTATTCATCATTGTTACCGGCGACCTGTCGGCCCGGCTGATCGCCAAATACCAGCCCATGAAATTTGCTGCAATGGAAAACCTCTATGAAGGAAGAACCAATGCCCCTTTGGTAGCGGTTGGTATGATCCGCAACAGCAAAGATGCTTCGGAACCCAAAAAGCAGGATTTCCTGTTTAAAATCGAAGTTCCTGGATTTCTCTCTTATATGGCTTTTCTCGACCCGAATGCCTTTGTTCCGGGAATGAAAGATCTCATTCACGGAAATCCTGAAAGGAATATCGAGCCGGTTTCCGGGAAAATGGAAAAAGGAAAACTGGCAGTACATGCCCTGAAAGAATACAAAGCGGCCAAACAATCGGGAGATTTGGCACAAGCCGACAGTTCTTTGGCTGTACTGAAAAATCATTTTCACTATTTCGGATATGGCTTTCTAAGCGACAAATTTGAAACCATCCCTCCCGTGAAGCTCACCTTTTACTCGTTCAGGATCATGGTGGGACTGGGGATGTTGTTTGTGCTTCTCTTTATCGTTTCGCTGTGGCTTGTTTTGACAAACAGGACCGAAAACAAAAAATGGTTCTATTATACGGCAATTCTTGCCATACCCCTTGCATACCTTGCAACCCAGACCGGATGGATTGTTGCGGAAGTGGGGAGGCAACCTTGGATCATCCAGGATGTAATGCCTACATCGGCAGCGGTGTCCAGGCTTGCCACCGGCTCCGTCAAACTGACATTTGTCTTGTTTGCAATCACATTCACCATTCTTCTTATTGCCGAGATAAAAATTATGCTGAAACAAATCAAAAAAGGACCAAAGGAAGGAGGAAATACTCATGTTTGAAAATTTACCGCATCTGGCATTACAGCAATATTGGTGGATGATCGTCTCCCTCCTTGGGGCCCTGCTTGTTTTCCTGCTCTTTGTCCAGGGGGGGCAAACACTGATCTATCGCCTGGGAAAAAATGAAACGGAACGGACCATTCTGGTGAATGTACTTGGAAGAAAATGGGAATTCACATTTACTACGCTCGTCACTTTCGGAGGAGCTTTTTTTGCATCGTTCCCCCTCTTTTACAGTACCAGTTTTGGAGGGGCTTACTGGGTTTGGATCCTGATTCTGTTTGCCTTTGTCATTCAGGCAGTCTCCTATGAATTCAGGAGTAAACCCGGAAATCTTCTCGGGAAAAAGACCTTTGAGACATTCCTGTTCGTCAACGGGCTGGTAGGCACCATTCTGCTGGGTACCGCTGTTTCCACCTTCTTTACCGGCTCGCTTTTTTCGGTGAACGACTACAATTTTTCCCAGTGGGAAACCCCGTTCCATGGACTTGAGGCTGCGCTGAATGTTCAGAACCTTGCTCTGGGGTTTGCAGTTTTCTTTCTGTCACGTACGCTGGCAGTTCTTTTTTTCATTCAGAATGTCGATCACACCGATATTATTTCAAGGGCCAGGAAACAGCTTTTTTACGATGCTGTTCCTTTTCTGGTTTTTTTCCTGATGTTTCTTGGCATACTGTTTCTGAAAGAGGGTTTTGCCGTGAATCCCGAAACCGGTGAAGTATATATGGAACCTTATAAATATTTCCATAACCTGACAGCGATGCCGGTGGTGGCCATTTTGTTTGTTCTCGGGGTGGTGCTGGTATTGCTAGGAATTTTCAGAACCGGTTTTTATTTTGAGAAATGTAGCAGCAAAGGGATTTGGCTGGCCGGCACCGGAACTGTACTAACCGTATTTTCCCTCTTTCTGCTGGCGGGTTTCAATAACACGGCGTATTATCCTTCCATATATGACCTTCAGGATTCCCTGACCATCCGGAACAGTTCGTCAAGCCATTATACTCTCTCCGCCATGAGCTATGTTTCGCTGGTGGTGCCTTTTGTGATGGCATATATCTTTTTTACCTGGAAGGCGCTGACAAGCAAAAAAGTGGGGCCTGCCGAACTTGAAAAAGAAGGACATATTTACTAAACCTATTTACTGAAATCATTATGATAAATGAGATATTATGGCTTATCAGCCTTCCAGTGGTCATTTACATTACGTATCTGCTAGTGCTTTTGGCACTTAAGAGATTGAAAAAGAAGGAATGACCTGCTGTCTCCCTTGTGGTGGACTTTTTCTATTATGCCGCCTGATGGTTAAATGGAAGGAATATCTTCCCTGATCATGTTTTTATAATTTGAAATCCCTGACAAAGTTCAGCGAAGCCCCGAACCAGTTGGCCTGCTGGGTGCCGTTAAAATGCTGGTATAGCCGAAAATCAAACGTGACGGAGATGTTCCATTTCTTACGACATGTTTTGATCAGGGGAGAAACAAATAAAATGGAGCTTCCGGATGATGCTTTCTATTCTGAAGAAATTCTGTCTTTCCTTCTTAGTTCATTTCTGATCTGAAGGATAGCGGTACATTCGCCTTTCAGCCAGGGAAACATCAGATGTTTTGAATTCCGGTAAAAGCATTCCCCGTCCGCTTTGCCGCGGGGTAATCGAACAACGCAATAAGGAAGTCCTTGACGGAATAGGATTCCCCCCTGCTCTGCTGCGGGGAGTTTCAATGAACCTGTGCCAGGTTTTCATAAAAAAATATTTAATCAAGCGTTCATAATTTTGTAAAAAGAGAATATTCTCATTATATTTGCATTGAATTTACTTGATATGCCACGAAGGAAGTTGTTTCGGAAAATAATCAATCCTCCTCACTTCAGGGGATTTATGCCGGTGGACTTACAAGAGAACACCCAGCCGGTTGTATTGGGCTTTGAAGAGTACGAAGCAATACGGTTATGCGATTTCGACGGATATCATCATTCGGAAGCCTCCGGAATCATGAATGTTTCGAGGCCGACGTTCGCCAGAATCTATGAAGAAGCCCGGAGAAAAGTTGCCACTGCTTTTGTACAGGGCTGCCCTATCCTGTTTGAAGGGGGAAAATTCTACTGTGAAAGTGAATGGTTTCAGTGCAGGTCGTGCAATTGTAAATTTAACCATTTTGAAAGGCAGAATCCTCCTGTTAGATGTGCTCTGTGTGGGGCTGAAAATGTTTTTCCCGTTGCTGATGACAAACCTAAAAAGCAACATGTTCATGAATGTGTCTGTTTCCGGTGCGGGCGTGTAAAGGAGGTGCCTTTCGGGATGCCTTGCAGCCATGTGGTGTGTGAAAACTGCGGCAGCCGTTTGCGCAGGAAAAGGAACTGACAATCCCTTGATAATAAAAGAATGTCGAAATGAAAATTGCTCTTACTTCTTTGGAAGACAATGTGGAGTCGTTGGTTGACCGGCGTTTCGGACGCTGTAACTATTTTGCCATTTATGATACCGGCACCGGTACCTGTGAATTTGTAAAGAATTCCGGAGGCGAACGAATGGAAGGTGCAGGTATAACCGCAGTTAATATGATCAGGGCAAGAGAGATTAAAAAGGTGGTTTCAGGGGAATTCGGAAAAAGTGTCAAATTAACATTCGACCAATTGCAGGTTCACTTGATTTCTCTTCCCGATCAGACGAAAACAATAAGCCAGATCATCGGAATGCTGAAGCAAACCTTAATAGATTCCGATTGATTTGTTTTCAAATATTCACATTAAAAATTAGGTAATTATGCCAGGTTTAAATCAGTCGGGCCCAATGGGACAAGGTTCCATGACGGGTCAAAGGAAGGGCCGTTGCACCAACATTGGTGGCAGGTCCTGGAATGAAAATCAGGTGCAGGAAGGAGACCAGAGAACAGATCAATCGGGGAATTTCCCCGGCAGAGGTCTTAGATTGGGTTGGAGACGGGGAGCCGGGGGGCGCGGCATGGGACGACAAAACCGGTTCAGGGAAAGATTCAATTCATGAAGATTGCATTCACAGCAAATAGAACGACCTGGGATTCCTTGATCGATCCTCTTTCTGGCAGAACTTAATACATAGAGGTGTATGATGAGAACACACAAGAACTGGATTCTCTTGACAACAGCGTCAAAAAAAAAGTAAATGGTGCCGGGGCAGCCATGGCACAGAAAATATTTGAACTGAAACCGGATATGTTATCACCGGAAATAGTCAAGGAGGGCATGCCACCACCGCCCTTAGCCATTTGCACCTGAAAATTTTCGTTGATGTTCCAGGAATAACCCTTCGTGAAGCGTAGGAGAGCTTCACGAAAGGGAACCTGAATGAATTGTGAGACGATAATTCCGTTACTTCTTTGACGGCACGTTTAAAACCACTTTGATTGCATCGCTGCCGGTAAAGGTGTCCCCATTGATTGTTGTTCCGGTAAGCACCAGGGTGTTGTATCCACCTATATTCAAAGGCAACCCCTTAACTGCCGACATCAGAAATTTCGCAACAAAATTTCCCTGGTCGTCGGCTTTCCAGTGGCTGATCTCAAGTCCGTTCAGCGTAACTGAAGATCCCACCACCAATCCATAGGCAATGTCGGTGTGAATGGTCACGACTTCTCCCTGGTTGAGCAGATTCAATACATTGGGACTGACCTGGATTTCAATCTGTATGGGAACTGCATCTTCCACCACCTGTGACGATTGAAAAAGAAAGAATAGCATCAGGAGCAATGCCAGCGGCGTCATTTTTCGAAGGATTTGTGATTTCATTCGATATTGATTTTAAATATTTTAAAATATATTCAAATTTAGATTATTTCATGCGTCGATTGTTTTGAAAAAAACTCTAAAAACGTGATATTTATCACAGATTGTGAAATATCTGCCATTGCACTTTCGGAAGTTATTTTAGTAAAAATGCACAGATAATGAAGTTTTAGATTATTTAGGCAGTAACATAGATGATCCGGATATGTCAGGAAGGGAACAACATCATGACGAAATCTGATTCAGAGGATAAGATATCCGCCAGGTGCCGGGGATGCAGGTTTAAATCCCAGGCAGTTTCTGCCTTGGACGAAAATGAACTTGAATTATTAAACCGGAATTGCATACCGCGGAATTTGAAAAGGGGAGATAAACTACTCATAGAGGGGAAAACAGCGCTTTATGTTGTCTATATCCGCAATGGCTTTGTCGTTCAATTTAAAAGTCAGCCCGGCCGGGTGGAG
>CAYNBE010000217.1:0-6047 GCA_964395045.1 uncultured Prolixibacteraceae bacterium
AGGCAGGGCAGGCGGGGAATTCGCATGTAACATATAATCATCTCAGTTTGTGTATAGAGTTATACATGCTCATTTCATTCGAAATAAGATCGGTCAGGGTAAGTGTTCATCTTATTCAGGGTTCGTGTTTCAATGCCCAATGATAATACACAGTCGAGGGTGACACTATTGTGAAAGGGTGGTAATGCAAAGGTTATCCCCCGAAATCATCGAACAGGATATTTTCTCCGGGTACGCCGAGGTCGTACAGCATTTTCTGGACAGCATCGTTCATCAGGGGGGGACCACAGAGGTAATAATCAATTTCCTCCGGTTCTTCATGCCTGCCCAGATAGTTGTCGTAAATCACCTGGTGTATAAATCCTTTTGGCCCTGTCCAGTTGTCTTCGGGTTTTGGTTCAGATAATGCAAGATGAAATTCGAAATTCGGGAATCTCTTTTCAATATCCCTGAACTGTTCATAATAAAAGACCTCTTTCCAGGAGCGAGCACCATACCAGAAAGTAATTCTTTTTTTCTTTTCCTGAACGGTGTGGAAAAGATGGAAAAGGTGTGACCGCATGGGAGCCATTCCGGCACCTCCGCCTATAAACATCATTTCATTGTTGTTCTCTTTCAGGAAAAATTCTCCGTATGGTCCGGAAACCATCACTTTGTCGCCCGGTTTGCGTGAAAAAATATATGAAGAACAAATTCCGGGATTTACATTTTTAAACCGGTTGTTGGCGCGGTCCCATGGCGGTGTAGCAATCCTGACGTTCAGCATTACAATGTTTCCTTCGGCAGGATGATTGGCCATGGAATATGCCCTGTAAGTAGGTTCCGGATTTTTCATCTTGAGATTGAAAATTCCAAACTTTTCCCATTCTGCCTGAAACTCAGGTTGGACTTCCATATCCCTGAAATCCACCTCTATTTTCGGGACGTCGATTTGGATATATCCACCTGATTTGAAATGGAGGGTTTCTCCTTCGGGGAGTTTTACCACGAATTCCTTGATATAGGTGGCCACATTTCTGTTTGAAATCACCTCGCATTCCCATTTTTTTACACCAAGAACATGTTCGGGTACCCTGATTTTCATATTTTCCCTCACCTTTACCTGACATCCCAGTCTCCAGTGATCCTGCTGTTCCCTGCGTGTGAAATGGTCTACCTCGGTGGCAAGGATCGAGCCGCCTCCTTCTAAAACCTGGCAGCGGCATTGGCTGCATGTGCCTCCTCCACCGCAGGCCGAAGGAAGGAAAATCCCTTTCTCCGAGAGGGTTGATAACAGGGTGCTCCCCGGATTGACGTTGATTTCCTTATCATCGTTGATGGTGATTCTGACTTCTCCCACCGCGGTCAGTTTCGCCCGTGCATACAACAGGGCAGTAACCAATAACAGCACAATCACCAGAAAAGCCACGATGCCCGAAATGATCACCAGAACGGTCGATACTCCTAAAATCATAATAGCCGGTTTTTGAAATTCAAATTTTGATGCCGAGGAAACTCATGAAAGCGAGTCCCATCAGTCCTGTGGTTATAAACGCAATTCCAATTCCTCTCAGGGGTGCAGGGATGTTGTTATACTTCAGTTTTTCACGGATAGCAGCAAGCAGCACGATAGCCAACGCCCATCCGATTCCAGACCCCAGCCCCCATGACAGTACTTCGCCGATATTATTGTATTCCCTTTGCTCCATAAAAAGGGAACCTCCGAGAATGGCACAGTTGACTGCAATGAGCGGGAGAAAAATTCCGAGTGAATTATAAAGGGCAGGTGAAAATTTTTCCACAATCATATCGACCAGCTGGACCATGGCAGCAATGGTGGCAATGTATACCATAAAACTGAGAAAGGTTAGATCAACCTCCCTGAAGCCCTCCCCTAGCCAGGCCAGGGCTCCCGGCTTCATGACAAATTCCAGTAAAAGATAATTGACCGGAACGGTAATCACCTGGACGAAGATAACTGCAATTCCCAGGCCCATTGATGTCTTCACCGTTTTTGATACAGCGAGGTATGAGCACATCCCGAGAAAAAAGGCAAAAACCATGTTGTCGATAAAAATCGACCTGATGAAGATATTTATGATTTCCTGCATTGTTGTAAATTTTTCCGGGTTTATTCCTTTTCAATCAGCTCCTTGTTGAAACTACGTTGTATCCAAATGATGACTCCCACCAGAATCAGAGCCATTGTTGGCATCAGCATCATCCCGTTATTTAAATACCCTGCATCGTAAAAAGCCTGCGGGATTACCTGGTAGCCCATGACGGTACCTGAACCTAAAAGTTCCCGGAAGAATGCAACGACAATGAGGATGATGGCATAACCTGTTCCGTGGCCAATCCCGTCGAGAAAGGAGGTCCAGGGTTTGTTCGCCATGGCAAATGCTTCGAGCCGTCCCATGATGATGCAGTTGGTGATGATCAGCCCGACATAGACCGAAAGCTGTTTGCTGACATCATATACAAAAGCCCGCAGGAACTGGTCGACAAGGATTACCATGGAGGCAACCACCAGCAACTGAACGATGATCCGTATCCGGGGTGGAATCAGGTTCCGCATCATCGATATGACCAGGTTGGAAACCGTCAGTACCACGGTGACGGAAATCCCCATCACAATGGCCGGCTTCAGTTTCACAGTGACTGCAAGTGCCGAACAGATACCCAGAATCTGGACAGTTACCGGATTCTGCAGGTTCAATGGTGTGGCCAGAAGTTTGAGATTCCTGGAAGAAAATATACTCATAGCTGTCAGTTTTTGGAAGATCGGTTCTGTAAGAAAAATGTTTTGTACTGGACGAGGCAGGAGTCGAGCATCGCCTCCAGTGCCTTGGAAGTAATAGTCCCGCCCGAGATACCATCGACTGCATGTCGATCACCTTTGGGTGCTTTGCCTTTGACAACCTTTACCGATACAAAGCGGGCGGAGTCTTCGAAAATCTCCTTTCCCCTGAACGGTTCCTGAAACCAATCAGTAGCGATCTCAGCTCCAAGTCCGGGAGTTTCTCCCTGGTGGTCAAATACGGCTCCGTAAACCGTATTCATATCAGGCAACAATGAAATATAACCCCAGATGGGACCCCATAAACCTTTTCCACGGAGGGGCATCACATAGGCATGGTTCCCGTCATCCAACGTGGCAACAAAGACCGGAAGGGAACGCTCCGAAGCCGGCCTGGATACCTCGTACTTCATATCCACTTTAAATGCATCCACTCCCTCTTTTTTTTCGCCTCTGATATTCAAAACATAACTGCCGGTGATGTACTTTTCATACAGTTGGACGGCATTTTCGGGAGTCGATTGAATCCTGACCGAGGCAAGAATGTTCTTTTTCTTTTCCACCTCGATGTTTTTTTCCTGGAAAGGTTTCAGCTGCATGGCAGCCAATGACAGCAACAAGGCCACCACCACCACCATCAGGGTGGAGAAGGTGAATGTGTAGGTATTGCTAAAACTTCTCATGATATCCGGAATTAAGCGTTGCTTTTTGTGTTTCCGGCCCTTTTCAGCCTTCTTTTAATATGACTTTCCACGACAAAATAGTCGATCAGGGGAGAGGAGACATTCATCAGCAGGATGGCGAGCATCATCCCTTCGGGATAGGCTGGGTTCAGTACCCTGATCAGCACGGCAAAAAAGCCGATCAGAAAACCGTAAATCCATTTGCCTTTCTCAGTATGAGCAGCTGTAACCGGATCGGTTGCCATAAAGACGGCGCCGAAGGCAAATCCGCCGGTTACCAGGTGCATCCAGGGAGCAAGCTCCATATATTCATTGACAGCGAAAAGGTTGAGTATGGTACCTGTGAACAAAGCTCCGAGAGTGGTCGAAAGGATGATTTTCCAGCTTCCGATCCCGGTGAAAATCAGGATAGCTGCCCCAATTAGGATGGCAAGCGTGGAAGTTTCCCCGATTGATCCCGGGATAGTCCCCATAAACATATCGTGAAACGATGCCAGTTTTTCGCCGGCTCCGTGTGCCAGTTCTCCGAGCGGGGTGGCACCTGTATAACCGTCAACCGGATCATTCTTCGTAAGCCCGTATACCCAGACTTTATCTCCGGTCATTTGTGCCGGATAGGCAAAGAAGAGAAATGCCCTTGCAAGCAGGGCTACATTCAGGATGTTGTATCCGGTTCCCCCGAAAATCTCTTTTCCGAAAATAACGGCAAATGCAGTCGCCAGAGCAACCATCCACAACGGGATATTCACCGGAAGGATCATGGGGATCAGAATTCCCGTCACCAGAAAACCTTCGTTCACCTCGTGTCCTCTGATCTGGGCCACTGCAAACTCGATCCCCAGACCTACAACATAGGAAATAACCAGGATGGGCAGAACTTTTAAAAATCCGAACCAGAAATTTCCGAGGAGCGTCCGCTCTGCTCCGAATGCCAGTTCATTCTGGTACCCGATGTTCCAGCTTCCGAACAACAAGGCAGGTAAAAGGGCAATAACAACAACGATCATCGTCCTCTTCAGATCGATGGTGTCGTGGATGTGAACTCCTGTTTTGGACGTGTGGTTAGGTGTAAAAAGAAAGGTTTCAAAGGCCCCGAACGTGGATCCCAGCTTCTCAAACTTGCCGCCTTTCTTAAAGAGCGGTTTATACCTGTCAATGAATTTCCTAAGTGACTCCATTTATATTGAATAGCTTGTTATCAGATTATCCCAGTTCCCGGATCATCAGATTGATCCCTTTTCTTAAAATATCCTGCACCTCTGTTTTCGATGTACAGACATATTCGCACAAAGCCAGGTCTTCTTCAACTACTTCATAAATACCCAGTTTTTCCATCCTGTCGATGTCTCCGGCAAGAATGGCTTTCAGCAGCAAGACCGGCATGATATCCATGGGCAACACTTTTTCATATTGCCCTGTCATCACAAACGCCCGTTTTTCTCCGTTGATGTTTGTGTCGGGTGAATAAATTTTCCCTGGGGTGAGCCATGAAAAATAGGCATGCGACATACTGAACTTATTTGGACGGATTTTCGCCCAGCCGAGAAATTCGAAATAGTCGCCCTCAGGGATGACAGTTACCATTGAATCGTAAAAGCCCAGAAAATTGTCGGAAATGACTTTGGCTCCTGTCAGGACATTTCCGCTGATCACCCTGATTCCGTTTTCCCTGGTCAGGTTTCCTGCAAGCAGGACCGGAAGGTTCACTCCCAGACAGGTCGAATAGTAACAAGGATTTGCCACTTCAGAACCTGTCAGTGCAACAATCCGAGAGAAGTCAACCCTTCCGGTTTCAAACAGCCGTCCGATAAACAAAACATCCTGTGGCTGGATGGTCCAGACAACGTCCCCCTTCATTACCGGATCGGTGTGATGGATTTGCACTCCGACATTTCCTGCCGGATGGGGACCACAATACCTGGTAATCGTAACATTTTCAATGTTTTCAAACATCTGGCCTCCCGTTTCCGGAAGCCCAAGGTGTACTTTGCCAGATGTCAGCTTGAACAAAGCATTGATCCCTGTCTGGAATGAATGTTCCTGCCCCCTCATAATAAAATCGTAATCAGGTGCAAGGGGTGCTGTATCGAAACAGGAAATGAAAATCGACTTGGGTACCTCATCCACCCTGGCAATAATCCCGTACGGACGCCTTTTGATGAACGGCCACATCCCGGCCTTCTGCAGCTGTTGCCTGATTTGGGCAGGGTCCATCTTCAGCGGGTCACCCCTTCCAAAATCGACCGGTGAAATAGCCGGATCGGCTTTCAATTTTACCTCCAGGATTCTCCTTCTTTCACCCCTGTTGATCGAAAAAACCGTCCCACCGACAGGCGATACAAAAAGAATATCGGGAGCGTATTTGTCGTAAAACAATGGTTCACCGGCCCTGATTTCCTGACCTTGTTTTACTGCCAACCGGGGTGTCAGACCCGGAAAATCTGCGGGCTTGAGTGCATAGAAATCAGCAGTCGGAGCCACTTTCAGAACAGGTCCGGCAATTCCTTTCATCCTGATCCGGAGCCCCTTCCTGAGTTTAATCGTTCTTGCCATCATGAACCAACATTTATTTCAAATTCAAATCA
>CAYNBE010000218.1:0-6028 GCA_964395045.1 uncultured Prolixibacteraceae bacterium
TAAGGGAACCCTCTGCATCCAGTCGCCGTGAATTTAGTTATAATCTTTGATTTTCAGTTGTTCCTGCAGATATTTAACCTAAAGATTATGTTTATTTGATCCCGGCTATTTTTATCGCAGGAATTTTTAAAAATATAAATCTATATACAGAATTTTTCATAGTTTTGTTGCACATTTTTATAATGAGATAATAAAGGGTCTGGATACTTGATTATTGAGAGTTTTTTGCATACTTTTGCAGCCAAACTTTCAATCATAGACTCTCCCCACATTTTTGTAATAAAAATCAAATCAATTTAAATTATTCATATTATGTATGATATTCTTGAGCTCAACAAAAAGTTGCTTCCTGAGTTGAGAGAGATTGGAAAAGGATTGAATATCAAGAAAATAGAATCCTATAAAAAGCAGGATTTGGTTTATAAAATCCTTGATACGCAGGCAATTCTGCATGCTGAGAAAAAGAACCAGTTGAATGAAAGCAAGACAAAAAACGGTTCAGGAAAAGGGAAGGGTGATAATGAGAACAATCCCCAGTTGCAGTTTGCTGAAAAAGAAAACCGCCAGGAAGAAAAATCATTGGTAAAAAAAGGGAAAAAACTGGTTTCTGTTCCCGAACAAAATCAGCTTATTAATACTGCAACTCCCATGTTGTCAAATGATAAAGCTGAAGTTGAACCTGTAAGTGAACAACCAAAACCTCTTTCACGACACGAACAACTGAAGGCCATTATCCGGGGTTTTTCACGTGACAGGGGCAAAAAAGAACCTGATCAGCGTTCTGAACACAAACAGGGAGTAAAAGATATGGATGCAATCATAGCATCTGTTGAAACGGATCAGCCAAGTGAGGGGGTACCTGAAAATGGAAAGCGTGAGACCACAGGTGAAGAGATGCCGGGAAAAGTGGAAAACGCAGAACCGAGGGAGGTAAAACGGGATGAAATCGCTCCGAGTCAACCTGTTGCAGTTCATAAGAAATTCAGACAGCAGGAATGGCAACAGAAAAGGGAAGTACAACCTCAGAAACCCGTGCGTCCGGTGGAAAAATTGCCTGAAAAAAACGGGATTGACAAAAATTATGAATTTGACGGCATCGTTGCCAACACCGGTGTCCTGGAAATTATGCCCGAAGGATACGGATTCCTTCGTTCGGCCGACTTTAATTATCTGAATTCGCCGGATGATATATATGTATCGCAATCACAGATAAAGCTCTTTGGCCTCAAAACAGGAGACACCATTCGCGGTACCATCAGGCCACCCAAAGAAGGTGAAAAATACTTCCCGCTTATCAAAGTGTTGGAAATCAATGGAAGAACTCCGGAGTACATTCGTGACAGGGTCCCCTTTGAACATTTAACTCCATTGTTCCCCAACGAAAAGTTTGAATTGACCGGAAACGGGCATGATAATTTATCAACAAGGATTGTTGATATGTTTACGCCCATTGGGAAAGGGCAGCGCGGACTGATCGTTGCCCAGCCCAAAACAGGAAAAACGGTTCTTTTGAAGGAGATTGCCAATGCCATTGCAGCAAACCATCCCGAAGTTTATATGATCATCCTCCTGATTGATGAACGCCCTGAGGAGGTGACCGACATGGCAAGAAGTGTGAATGCCGAAGTGATTTCATCCACTTTTGATGAACCGGCCGACCGTCACGTCCGTATTGCGGGAATGGTTCTGGAAAAAGCAAAACGACTGGTAGAATGCGGGCACGATGTGGTGATCCTGCTCGACTCCATTACAAGGCTCGCACGAGCATACAATACTGTACAACCTGCATCCGGCAAAGTATTATCAGGTGGGGTTGACGCCAACGCATTGCACAAACCGAAACGATTTTTCGGCGCAGCAAGGAATATTGAAGAAGGCGGATCATTGACAATCCTGGCAACAGCTCTTACCGAAACAGGATCGAAAATGGACGATGTGATTTTTGAGGAGTTCAAGGGCACCGGAAACATGGAATTGCAACTTGACCGGAAGCTTTCCAATAAAAGGATATTTCCTTCGATTGATATTCCTGCCTCCAGCACCCGACGCGAAGAATTGCTGCTTTCAAGATATATCCTCGATAAAATCTGGATATTACGTAATTACCTGGGAGGCATGAATTCACTTGAAGCCATGGATTTTATGAAAGATCGTCTGATGAAGACAAAATCCATTGAAGAGTTTTTAATTTCGATGAATGCAGATATATAAAAAAATAGTGATATTAAAGCACATTGATTATGGCAAGACAAAAAAAATTCATTACATGCGATGGAAATTATGCAGCATCGCATATCAGTTACATGTTTAGTGAAGTTGCCTGTATTTATCCCATTACCCCATCATCGACCATGGCGGAAAACGTGGATGAATGGGCTGCAAACGGCAAAAAAAATATGTTTGGAAGACCTGTCAGGCTGGCTGAAATGCAGAGTGAAGGCGGTGCAGCAGGTGCTGTCCACGGTGCACTGCAGTCGGGAGCCCTTACAACCACTTATACCGCTTCGCAGGGGTTGCTGCTGATGATCCCGAACATGTACAAAATAGCCGCAGAGTTGCTCCCGGCAGTTTTTCATGTAAGTGCCAGAGCGATTGCTGGACACGCCCTTTCCATTTTCGGAGACCACAGTGATATCTACGCAGCCCGTCAAACCGGATTCGCTATGTTAGCTGCCGGTTCAGTGCAGGAAGAGATGGATCTGGCAGGTGTATCCCATCTGTCGACTCTTAAGGCAAGAATCCCCTTTGTTTCCTTTTTCGACGGGTTCCGTACTTCACACGAAATCCAGAAAGTAGAAGTCATTACCATGGAAGACCTTCTTCCGTTGGTTGATATGGACGCAATCAGGGATTTCAGAAACAGGGCACTCAATCCGGAACATCCTGTCATACGCGGAACAGCCCAAAATCCCGACATTTTTTTCCAGGCAAAAGAATCAGCAAACAAATTTTACGAAGCTGTTCCCGATATTGTGGAAAGTTATATGCAGAAAATAACTGAAATCACAGGACGGGAGTATCATCCATTCACCTATTATGGCCATCCTGAAGCAGAGAACATCATTGTAGCAATGGGTTCTGTTACTGAAACAATCCGGGAAACCATTGATTATCTAAACAGTCAGGGCAAGAAAACCGGACTGATTGCCGTTCACCTTTTCCGGCCATTTTCGCCTGCATATTTCTTCAGGGTGCTGCCTTCCACTGTGCAGCGGATTGCCGTCCTTGACCGTGCCAAGGAACCCGGAGCGGAAGGGGAACCCCTCTACCATGATATCCGTTCGTTGTTTTACGGAACCGGAAAAACCCCGATCATTGTCGGCGGCAGATATGGACTGGGATCGAAAGATACCACAGCATCCCAGATTCTCGCCGTTTATGAAAACCTGGAGTTGAAAGAACCCAAGAACGATTTTACCATCGGAATTGTAGATGATGTCACATTCAAGTCGTTGCCACAGAAAGAAGAAGTCGACTTTTCACCTGCGGGCACCTATCAGGCGAAATTCTACGGACTTGGATCTGATGGAACTGTTGGCGCCAACAAAAATTCAATTAAAATCATCGGTGAATCGACCGACAAATATTGTCAGGGCTATTTCCAGTACGATTCGAAAAAATCGGGTGGATTCACCTGCTCCCATCTCCGGTTTGGCGATAAGCCGATCCGCTCGACCTACCTGGTGACCACTCCTGATTTTGTGGCTTGCCATGTACCTGCATACATTTATCTTTATGATGTTTTGAAAGGTCTTAAAAAAGGTGGTTCTTTTCTTCTGAATTCAATCTGGGATGAGGAGGAAACCATTGAACGGCTTCCTTTGAGCATGAAGAAATACCTGGCCGAAAATGAGATCAAATTCTATATCATCAATGGTACGAGGCTTGGGGTAGAACTTGGTCTGGGAAACAGGACGAATACCATCATGCAGTCGGCATTTTTCTATATTACAGGCGTTATCCCTTATGAGAAAGCCGTTGAAGAAATGAAAAAAGCAATTCTGAAAACCTACGGCAAGAAAGGGGAACAGATCGTCAAAATGAATTATGAAGCGATCGATGCAGGTGGAATGAATGTAGTTAGAGTGAAAGTGCCCGCTGAATGGAAAAACATCGTCATTCAGAAGGAAGAAACTGATATTTCTTTGAGACCCAAATACATCACTGACTTTGTGGATGTCATGAATGCACAGCGGGGTGATGACCTGCCTGTTTCGGCATTTGTCGGATACGAAGATGGGACATTCCTTCCGGGAACTGCCGCATATGAAAAACGGGGCATAGCAGTAACCGTGCCTGAATGGATTCCTGACAACTGTATCCAGTGCAACCAGTGTGCGTATGTATGCCCCCATGCAGCAATTCGGCCATTTTTACTGAACGAGGAAGAAGTTGCCAATGCTCCTGAAGGGATGACAACCCGCCTGGCAACTCCTGCCAAGACCTTTGGTGGTCTTCAATTCCGGGTTCAGGTCAGCGTTCTCGATTGTACCGGCTGCGGAAACTGTGTGGATGTTTGTCCATCCAAAACAAAAGCACTCGAATTGAAGCCACTGGATTCACAACGCGAAGAAGTCAGAAATTGGGAATACCTTTTCAACAAGGTTACCCTGAAAGAAAATGTGGTGGAAAAATCAAAACTGGTCAAGAATACACAGTTTGCTCAACCATTGTTTGAGTTTTCCGGAGCTTGTGCCGGTTGCGGTGAGACACCGCATATCAAACTGATCACTCAGCTTTTTGGGGAGAGAATGATGATCGGTAATGCCACCGGTTGTTCCTCCATTTACGGAGCTTCGGCACCTTCCACTCCATACACCAGGCACAAAATATCAGGATGTGGTCCGGCCTGGGCAAATTCACTGTTCGAAGACAATGCGGAGTATGGCTTCGGTATGGCTGAAGGAGTACAGGCACAGCGCGATCGCATTGCCGCCCTTATGGAGGCTGAACTTCAGAACGGGATTTCAGAAGAAGAAAAGGAAGCTTTCAGGTACTGGCTCTCTGCCAGAAACAATGCAGATGAGTCGGTGAAAGCATCGGCTAAGGTAATTTCTGTTCTCGAAGGAAAATCAGAAAAATATGCCAAAGATATCCTCGACCTGAAGCAGTACCTGATTAAAAAATCAATCTGGGTCTTCGGAGGAGATGGTTGGGCATACGACATAGGTTACGGCGGGCTCGATCACGTTATGGCCAGCGGACAGGATGTCAATGTACTTGTTCTCGATACAGAAGTTTATTCCAACACGGGTGGGCAATCATCAAAATCAACACCCGTCGCCGCCGTAGCAAAATTTGCCGCAGCAGGAAAACGTATTCGGAAAAAAGACCTGGGAGCCATGATGCTTTCTTACGGCTATGTATACGTTGCACAGGTTGCCATTGGAGCTAACCAGTCACAGTTCCTGAATGCCTTGAAAGAAGCTGAAAACTATCCGGGGCCTTCGATCATCATTGCCTACTCACCTTGTATTAACCATGGACTGCGTAATTCTATGGGAAAATCGAACGAGGAAATGAAAAAAGCAGTCGAATGTGGTTACTGGGCCTTGTGGCGATACAACCCCCTTCTGGAAGCTGAAGGCAGGAATCCTTTCCAGCTTGATTCCAAAGAACCCGACTGGTCAAAGTTCCACGATTTCCTGAATGGCGAAGTCCGGTATACTTCCCTGAAAAAATCATTCCCTGAGGTTGCGGACGAATTGTTTCAATCGGCCGAAGAGAATGCAAAGTGGAGGTTTAACTATTACAAGCGACTGGCTGCAATGCAATTTGGGAACGAATAAACCGGTTAAACCCGGTATAAAAGAGCTGCTCTTCAGGAGCGGCTCTTTTTTTTAAAAAGGGATCCATCCCCCGCCGCACTGCAGTCATATTGGCCCAGTGCGACCTGTATTCCGATACCCAGTCCGCTTGCAGCTGGGTAGTCATTTTAAAATTGTTAAATTATTGTCTATTTATGAATGGATAAAACTGGAAAAACGAAATGGTTTTGCAGTTTTACGCCTTCAATTATCATTATGGA
>CAYNBE010000219.1:0-5876 GCA_964395045.1 uncultured Prolixibacteraceae bacterium
CCGGACGGTCTTCCCGCGGTTTCGCTACTGATACATTGATGACTTTCCCATCATATTCTGCCTGATTTAACTCTTCAATGGCTTTTTTGCCTTCGTCGTCAACTGGCATTTCCACAAAACCGAAACCTCTCGATTTCCCTGAGAACTTGTCTGAAATCACTTTTGCTGAAGATACCTGACCGTATTCTTCAAATAACTCTCTTAAATCGTTGTCATTGACATCGAAACTTAAATTTGAAATGTAAATGTTCATTTAAACTAAAAAAATGTTAATTAATTAATTGTGATGAGGTTGAAAACAGTTAGGCAGGAAAGGCTTTCAAACGCGGTAGTTATGAAAGTATTATCACAAGCTGCTGTCAATGCTCAATTCGGGTGCAATTATAACAATTTTATTTGAATGTCATCCCCAAATGAAGAATTATTTCAGTTTAAGGTACATTCATTGATCAGTTTATGATCCCCTTTATTATCTCTTCTGCAAAATCATCTTCTTTCCAGTCACTCTTCCTTCAAAATCGTGAAATCCACTTTCCTTTCCGGAGATTCTATAGATCCCCAGGAAATCACAGATTCTGTGCCAGGTTCATGATTTTGCCTGAAATCTGCATCAGTGAAATCTCGGCAATTTTTGTCAGATATTTCACCGATATCAGGCGTTCTTCGGCATCCAAAAGACTTTTCTGAACTTCGCGTAGCTCCAGTCCGGCAAGGCTTCCAAGCCTATACCTTTCCATTGCAATCTCCAGATTCTCCCTGGCAACGTCAAGGTTCTGTCCTTCAAGCCGCAACAGGCGGAGATTGTTTTCATATCCGTAAAATATGGTGAGCAGGTCGGCCCTAACTTCCTGTTCGATTTCCCCGTACCTGAAAATGAGATTTTCCGTTTCAATACGGGCATTTGCAAGTTCCCGCCTGCGGTTAAAACCGTCAAAAATTTCGATACCCATGGTAATTCCGTAATTCATACCGTGTATCTGTTGGTTGCGGAGGGTGGAGGCTTCATATCCGTACTGACTGAATGAATAACCTGCAGATGCAGTTAGATAGGGATATTTTCGTGAAGAGATGATCTTGTAATCCATTTCTGAGATCACTTGTTTCCTGGATGCAATCAGCAGACTTGTATTGTTTTGCAGGGTAGACTCCAGTAATTCCTGGTAGCTGAGATTTTCGTTCACATTGATCATAGTGTCGCGGGGAAAAATTGGTTCCCCAAGATCGGCAGATGCCATCAGTTCATTCAGCCTGACCTGGGAGGCTCGGAGTACTTCTTTCTGCCTGTCGAGGCGGCTGCTGTCAGAATTAAAATATACTATCGACTGTAAAAGATCAAGTTTGGATGAAGCTCCCAGGAGGTATCGCTGTTCATCGATCCTCACCCTCTCGCGGGACAGAGTCACAGCATAGGCAAGGTTCTTGAAAAGATTCAGCTGTTCGACAAAATAATAATATTCCGAAGCTATTCCTGCTACAAGATTCTCAATGGCCATTTGTGAATTAAGCACACCTACCTTTCTGAGTTCCTGTAGTTTGCTGTAAGTGGTCTGAACCTGAAATCCTTTGAAAATGGTCATTCCGATGTTCAGATTGGCAGCATTCGATATGTTGTGGATTCCCTTTGATGAGCTCTCACCTCCACCGGCTATCGATTGCTGTGTCGATTGAATGGTTCCCCCGAACCGGTCGGTCAACTCAATCTCCGGAAGATATCCTGCATTTCCCGGAGTAACGTTGTTTTCAGCAATTGTACGGTTATTCCGGGCAA
Source organism: uncultured Prolixibacteraceae bacterium (assembly GCA_964395045.1). Classification (GTDB taxonomy): domain Bacteria; phylum Bacteroidota; class Bacteroidia; order Bacteroidales; family Prolixibacteraceae; genus UBA1413. The sequence goes on from CAYNBE010000219.1 coordinate 1,769, forward strand.
TCTGAACCTGAAAATTGTTTTGTAATCCCCTGGCAATGCATCCGGGAAGGTCGATTGTTGCTGTCCCCTGTCCGTGTATGGAGAAAGAGAGGAGCAGGAGCGAAAAAAGGTTGAATAGGCAAATTTTATTCATGTCCGATTACTTCTGGAACCTGTGTTTCAACCGGGTTTACGGTTTCACTCGAAATAAAAAGATAAATGGCGGGCACGACATACAGGGTAAGGAAAGTCGATAAAACCAGGCCTCCCACGACAGCAGTACCCATGGCAACCCGGCTCTGGGCTCCTTCACCCCAACCGAGTGCCAGCGGGAGAATCCCCAGGATCGTCGAAAGACTGGTCATCAGGATTGGACGGAAACGTGCAGCCGAAGCATACCGGATCGCTTCAGCCTTGTTCATCCCTGCCAGCTTCCGTTGGTTGGCAAATTCCACAATAAGAATCCCGTTTTTCGACACCAACCCGATTAGCATGATGATGCCGATCTGACTGAAAATGTTCATGGTGATCCCGAAATACCACATGAAAATGAGCGCTCCTGTAAGCGCAAGCGGTACGGTCATCATTACGATCACCGGGTCTTTGAAACTTTCAAACTGGGCTGCGAGGACCAGGAAAATCAGGATGATGGCCAACAGAAATGCAAACATGAGGCTGGAAGAACTTTCGGTGAAATCTTTGGAGTCACCCGCAAGGGCAGTTCTGAAACTATCGTCCAGCACCCGTGCTGCAATTTTGTCCATCTCTTCCAATCCCTGGCTGATGGTTTTCCCTTCGGCAAGACCTGCTGAAATGGTGGCAGCCACAAACCGGTTGTACCTGAAAAGTTGAGGAGGAGCTGTGGTTTCCCTTAAGGTGACAAAATTGTCAAGCTGGATCATCTGTCCTGAATTGTTCCGCACATAAAGTGATTTCAGGTCAAGTGGTTTGTTCCGGTCCTGTCTGGCAAGCTCTCCGAAAATCTGGTACTGTTTTCCGTTCATTATGAAATAACCAAACCTTTGTCCGCTGAGAGCCAGCTGTAAAGTCTGCCCGATGTTTTGAGTCGAAACCCCCAACAAGTTGGCTTTATCACGGTTGATCTCAATTTGGATTTCCGGTTTGGTGAATTTCAGGTTGACATCGGCATTAACAAAAGTAGGATTGTCCTGAACTTCAGCCATAAATGCAGGGAGGATTTTACGAAGTTTTTCAATGTTGGGAGCCTGCAAAACATACTGAACCGGTAAACCGGCCCGTCTTCCCCCGAATGTTGATTGCTGCATGACACTGGCCCTGGCTTTCGTCTTCTTCCTGACTTCGGCAGTCAGCCTGTTAGCTATTTCCTGTTGCGAACGGTTACGCATGTCGGGACTTACCAGTACGATTCGTACAAAACTATTGCCACCCCTGACCATGGTGGTCACTTTATCCGCTTCCGGAATGAGACGTTCCACCATTGCACCTATATCTTCAACATATGCAAGATTATATTCATAGGTGGAACCTTCGGGTGAGGTGACCATGATATTTATCTGGGAGCGGTCTTCGAGAGGTGCCATTTCGGCTGGTATGCTTTTCCAAAGAAAGAAAATCAGCACCGTTGCAAGACAAAGAATGACAAGTGCCCAGATTTTATTTTTCAGAAATTTGTCAAGTGAACGCTTATAAACATTGTTCAGTGCTGTGAAAAATTTCTCTGTAAAAATGTAAGCTTTGCTTCTTTTATGCCTCGTTTTCAGCAGTTTGGTTGAAAGCATAGGGGTCAGGGTTAATGCCACAAACGATGAAATGGCCACTGCACCTGCGATTACTATACTGAACTCCCTGAAAAGACGACCGGTCATTCCTTCGAGAAAAACAATCGGGAAGAATACCGCCACCAGGGTGATGGTAGTGGCGATGATGGCAAAGAAAATTTCGTTCGACCCCTTTAATCCGGCCTCCATCGGTGTCATTCCCTGCTCTATTTTCACATAGATATTTTCCATCATCACGATGGCATCATCAACCACCAGACCGATCGACAATACGATGGCCAGAAGGGTGAGTACATTAATGGTAAAGCCTGAAAGGTACATAATAAAGAATGAGCCCACCAGTGAAACGGGGATCACCAGGATGGGGATCAGGGTGGTCCTCCAATCTCTCAGAAAAAGGAAAATAATAATTACCACCAGTGCAAAAGCCATGTAAATTGTTCCCATGACCTCTTTAATAGACGAGCGGATGTATTTGGTATTGTCGAATCCTACCTCAATCTGCACATCATCAGCCAGGTCTTTTCTGATATATTCCAGCCTTGCATACACTTCATCAACGATGTCGATATGGTTTGCACCCGGCTGAGGGATGATAACAGTTGCTACCATGGGAATTCTGTTCATTTTCATGATCCCCCTGATATCTTCGGGCCCCAGTTCTGCCCGTCCGATATCCCTGACCCGTACCAGCTGGTCGCCCGATTGCCTGATGATGAGGTTGTTAAACTCTGCTGGTGTTGTCATCAGCCCGAGGGCACGGATGGTCAGTTCCGTGGTGTTGCCTTCGACGCTGCCTGCCGGAAGTTCCACATTCTCACGCAGGATGGCATTGCGAACATCGAGGGCAGTCATCTGGTATCCGGCAAGTTTGGCCGGGTCGAGCCACAACCGCATGGCATATCTTTTTTCACCCCAGATCTGAACGGCACTCACCCCCGATATGGTCTGCAACTGTTCTTTAAATGTAAGCTCTGCAATTTCTGATAATTCAAGCAGTGATCGTTTGGGGCTTTTAACAGCGATCATCATGATGGGATTGGCATCTGCATCGGCTTTCGACACAATAGGGGGATCACAGTCACGGGGAAGATATCGCTGGGCCTGCGATACCTTGTCCCGTACATCATTGGCAGCCGTTTCCATATCGACCGCCAACTCAAATTCAACAGTTATACTGCTGCGCCCCTGGCTGCTCCTGCTGGTCAGGGTCCTGATCCCGGGGATGCCGTTAATCGATTGTTCAAGTGGTTCGGTAATCTGGGTTTCAATTACATCTGAGTTGGCTCCTGGGTAAGAAGTATCTACCGATATAAGTGGAGGATCTACACTCGGAAACTCCCTGACCCCAAGATAGGTGATCCCAATTGCCCCGAAAAGGAGGATCACAAGCGAAAAAACTGTCGCCAGAACCGGACGCTTTATACTAATGGAGGCTATACTCATAAGGCGGGCTTTTCCTGATAGCTGTTTGTTACAAGCGTGTCAAGCTGAACAGGCAATCCATGCCGCAGCTGTAAAATGGCGGTTGTCAGCAAAGTATCACCAAATTCCAGTCCGCTTCTCACCTGGACATGCGACTCGGTGCGAAGTCCAAGCGAAATCCTGCGCTGTTCAGCTTTGCCACCTTTGAAAATAAACACTTTCTCTCCGTCCATTTCGGGAATAACCGACTCTGTGGGAATAGAAACAGCATCCTTTATTTCCGACAACTGTGCCTTCACACTGACAAAACGGCCCGGCTTCAGTTCTTCGTTCCGGTTCGCATAGAGAGCCCGCACAGCAATCATGCGGGTTTCTGTATTTACTTTTGGATCAATGGCATAAACATTTGCCGAAAATAGATGCGCTACCCCGTCAACTGCAAATGTGATAGGAAAACCCGGGGCAATTTCACCCGCATATTTCTCGTTGATCGAAAACTCAATTTTCAAGGGAGTGGTTTTGACAAGCCTGACAATTTTCGACTGGGTGGTCGTGAAAGCTCCTTCACTGACCATCCTGAGCCCAACAATCCCGTCAAAGGGCGCTCTCAGTTCAGTTTCGGCGATCCTTGCTTCAACAAGCATGATGTCGGCTTCAAGTGCCTGCAGTTCCGTAGCCACCTGATCATAACTTTCCTTGCTGATGGCATCCCGGTCGAGTAACTGACGCTGCCTGAACTCCTTTTCTTCAGAAAGCTTTTTTTGTGCCCGCAACTTCAGAAGCTGTGCCTGCAAAGGCCGGTCATTAATCTTCGCCAATAATTCCCCCTTCTTTACCCTCGAACCTTCAGTAAAATATATGCCGACAATCTTTCCGGAGGTTTCAAACGACAAATCCACCTCTTCGTCAGGAAGGAGTGATCCTGTACTATAAATCATCTCAAA
>CAYNBE010000220.1:0-5864 GCA_964395045.1 uncultured Prolixibacteraceae bacterium
CGGATATATTAGCAAAAACATCCCCCCAGGCAAGACGTAGTTCCCCGGGCGGTTATATAGCAAGGGTTGTAATTCCTGCTATCTATTGAAAGGTTTTCATGTTTTTAGTGTTTATTAGTATTTAGCAAGCATTTCATTCGTCACCGGTTCGATCAGTCCTGATGGTTGCAACATTTTTATTCCGGAAATCACAGTCTACCTCAATTCCGGCATGTATCCAGGTTCCTGGCTGAACCAATCCGCCGAAGTCAAAGTATCTTGCATTGAGTATGTTGGATGCCGACGTAAAGAAGGTCAGGTATTTTGTTTTCAGTGAAACTCTGGCATCAGCTTGCCAGTATGGTTTGTAGCGTACAACCTTACCCGAGGCATCCTGGAACGTTCCGTTGCGGTCACGCCATGCCAGTCGCATAAAGCTGAATATTCTTTTTGTGATCCTGAAGTCCGCCGAAGCGGTAACATGGTGTTTCAGGTAGTCAAAGGTATATCTGGAGAGAAGGTCTCCTTCTACAGAGGAGCCGTTTATGAACGCATATGAGACTCTGACTGATTCTATCCACCCTCCCCGATGATCCCTGCCGGGAAAAATCTGCAGTGAACATTCAACCCCGGTTATCTCGTTATTGGCATGGTTGCGGCTTCTCCAAACCATACTGTCGGGCGACGGACTTTTGACCCAGTCGATCAGATGATAGCCCCGTCTGTGAAATGCTGAGAACCGGCCTTCCCATTCCGGATTGATAATACTGAATCCACCTTCGGCCGCGGTTGCTTCTTCCGGTTTCAAATCAGGATTCCCATGCTGTACGGGACTTTTATAAAACATATCGGTAAATGAGGGATACCGGAGACTTTTATTTGCGGAAGCGAACCATATAAACTGCTCCCTGAACCTGTAACTTGCTTCCATTGCGGGGTAAATCCTGACCGAAGATATTCCGGAGTTATGGTGGATCAGGATTGCTGTATTCAGGTTCAATTTTCCCCATGTCAGCAAATTCCCCACAACCATGCCGGTATTCAGCCGGTTAAATGATTTCGAATAAAATACAGAGTCGTATCCCGGCACTTTTACAGCGTGATAAAGCGTATTTCCCAAAACATTGCTCATGATATTCTCATTCCGGAACTCCATTCCCCATGATAATTTTCCCAATGAGTAGCTGAGCTGCAGGTTCAGATTCATCCCTGCGGTTGTTGTCCGGTGATGATTAAAAGGTACCCTGCTGTTGCCCCTGATCAACTCAAACCGGTCGTAGCTGCGCCTGAGATAAATTGCTCCCGAAATTTTAAACCGCGTATGTGTTTCATATCTCAGACTGAAGAAAGAGGAGCGGATGGCTTCAAACTGGTCAGGATAAAGGATAGAATAAAATCCATTGGCCCCGAACTCCTTCTTCTGACAGCCTGTCTGAAAATCTGCTATTCCCATTCTGCTTCTGTACTTTGCCTGATAAAACAGGGTTGTATTTAATAAATCGGTATTGTGAGTGTAACCACCGGAAGAAGTATACCCGGCAGACAGAAAATGGCTGAATCGTTTTAGCGTATCCGACAAACTCAGAATATTTTTGAAAAGTCCATATTGTCCTGCCATGATAGAAGAATGAAAGTGACCGGGTCGGCTGCCCCCTGTGATAATATTGATCGCACCGCTGAACGCATTGGTGCCATGTGCATTGGCAGCCGGACCATGAAGAACCTCAATCCTTTCGATGCTCTCCGGTTCAACAGGCAGGTTCAGGTTATGGTGCCCGCTTTGCGGATCGGTAAGATTGATCCCGTTGAGAAGGATTAGTGCCTGATCATAGGTGCCGCCGCGGATGCTGATGTCGGCCTGACTTCCCAATGGCCCTCTTTGTCTGATATCAACAGAAGAAATGTGCCGGAGTAAATCGTTCAGGTTGGTGGAAGGGGCCCGCTCAATCTCAGGACGGTTCACCAGGGTTACCATTCTGGTAACCTGCTGTAATCCTGAGGGAGTCCGGCCGCCTGTGATAATAATTTCTTTGAGTTCAAGGTTCTTTAGAAGTGTGGTATCGGCATTTTCCCGAGACTGTGATTTACCGTGCAAGACAAGCATACTGTAAGTCACGGCCAGCGTTCCAATCCGGATTACTTTACGCAGACTGTTGAAAACCGCATATTTTTTCCTTGTCCAGTGATGAAAAGTTAAAACCGGAATCCTCTTTATGTTTTTTCTCATTCCTTAATTCTGAAATCCCCGGGATGACAAATATAGCGTATTAATTATTGTTCAGGAATGGCTTTGCACCCTTTTCGGCCCGCACGTTATTATGTTACCTGATTAAATGCTTGCGGCAATCCGTGAAGCATGCCTGACCTTAAATTTTTATTACCGTGTGAGATATTGCTGTTCCCGGGTTCCCATACAAATAAAGAATGGAGAACAGACACTACAAGTTGATTTTGATTCAACAATTGATCTGTCGGTGTATCAATTTCTTAAAGGTGGACACAAACCATCTCATCCTTTTAATAATGTGCAATATCAGATAGATGGTTAACAGAATTGCCAGTTTGTCGTGTATCTCAATGATGGTTTTACGGATGATTTCATTCCCATCCATGAGAGCTATGCTCCAGGGGAGAAATCCGGTGATAGCAACCAAAATAAAAAGCACCGATAAGGTCAATACCTGTCCGTTTCTTTTAATGAGCTTTCTCCTGATAATCATCCCGTAAAGTTCCCAATGACTCGAAATATGGAGCACCATCAAAATCGTGAGGATGATGATGGAAATCTTATGAATGGATGTTAAATTTACATAGCTAAACACGGAGATCTGGTCACTAATGGGGATTTGACCATCATTGCCCATGTGGTATTTTACCTGAACAAGCATTCCTGATAATACCGCTGACAATCCGGAGAACAATAAGCCGGAGTTTACAATAAAACTTTTAATATTTTTCTTCATCCTCTTGCCTGTAATAAAACAATTTTTGCAGGTATCTCTCTTTCAATGAATAATTCCTGAAACGGGGCCTTGTTTACTTTGTCCCCCCTTGCTGATTATATTTCGTCAGCCAGAAAATAATTTCGTCTACCTCTGTTTTTGTGCGCCCCCTCTTTTTCTGCTTTTTGAATATACAAAGGATAAAAATTTGTAAAAGCCATTCTGGAGTTCATTGTTTGATCCATTTTAAGGAAATTGACATTTATCTTTTCGGGCAATTTTCTCTTTGATCCGGGAGAGGAATGTTTTTCCCCTGTATACAGCCATGAAATCAGGATCACTTGCTATCGATCGTATAGCGCACAGATACCTGAACATTTCCTTTTATCATTGCCCATACCGGACAATATTTGTCTTCGGCAAGTGCGATTACTTTATTCATATCCCCCTCATTTACATCTTTCGACTTCAGATAAATATCCAAGACAATGCTCTTAAAACCGGTGGGATGCACCTCATTTCTGATTCCGTTTGCCGTGATTTCAAATTTTGTGATTGATTTTTGCATTTTTCTCAGAAGTACCAACACAGCACTTCCTAAACAGGTTGAAAAACTAAAAAGCAATAATTCGAGAGAGGTATAACCCAGGTTGTCGCCAAGCGGGGCAATATAATCTACTGATATGGGGTTGTTTCCTTCAACCATGCAAGAAAAAAGGAGCTTGTCGTTCACAAGTTTAACCGATGCTGTCAATTCTATTGATTTGTCTGCCATAAATATGATTTTAAATACAAGGATAAATTAAGAACGGACAAAATTGGGATTATTTTTAAATATATGATTCGGATAGTGAGCCTAAAGTTACATGTTAACTGGTCGATATTTTTTGGCAAAGACATGACTGCGAATCAGCATCACATGTTCTGTCGGAAGAGGTTTATCTGGTTTATAAACTGGAGAACATCGGGACAAATAATTTCCAGGTAGCCGCGTCTAAACCAATTATATCTTTTTGCGAAAACTTAAAATTGCCGTATAGTTACCTTGGTGAAATCACTCTGCAGACTTTGTTGTAAGAAAGCCATTTACATCCAGCCAGTGTATAAAAGCATCGAACCAACGATTGCTGGTCCGGTTGGGATTCCCCAGTCCGAAACCGTGACCGCCATTTTGGTAAAGATGAAACTCAACGGGTCTTCCTGCTTTGTACCAGGAATCGATGACACCAAACTGACCATTGAAAAGAAAATCATCGGCAGCTATTACATTGAACATGGGCGGTGCATCCCTGGGTACTTTTACCGGCCCCATACCTCCGTAAATCGAACCAATGAATGCCAGGTTCATGGTTTTGGAGTTCAGCGCACAGTGCATGGTAAGACCAGCACCGGCTGAAAAGCCTATCATGCCTATCCTTTCAGTATCGACGCCCCACTCTCCTGCCCTATTAACAATCATGGTATACGCGGCTTCGGCGTCCTCAAGCTGATCCGTAAGGTCTGTTTGTGGAGGGCGCGGCGGTGCCGTAGTTTTAGCAGAATCGGAGGAAGGAGCCGGGGCTGCAAATGCATGATTCATCCAGGCCGAGAAGTCATCGAGCGATTCCGGAGTCGGATGAAGCCGGTATTTGAGTACAAAAGCTATTATTCCCTGGTTTGAGAGAGCTTCAGCAACTTCCCAGCCTTCATTTCCCATCGAAAGCCATCGAAACCCTCCACCCGGGGCCACAATCACAGCTGCACCATTTGCTTTGCCAGGTTTCGGGAAAAATGGGGTAAGGGTGGCAGTGGTAATATTTCGGGCCATCGGATCACCCCACTGCCTGAACCATGTCTCTGAGGCTGGCTGGTCATCAACACCACCTGTCCTAAGCAGAATCGCATTAGGTTCGTCAGGCCTGTTGAGCGGATAGATCGTTCCGTCCTGAGCCAGTACATATTCAGCATGGAAGAGTACGAACCCCAAAATAGACATTTTCCCCAGCTTTCTAAGTATAGAATAAAACATAATGATAACATTTATAGTGTTAATATTGAAACTCCCCGCAGCAGAGCAACGGGGAATCCCCGCCTGACTGTCGGGCAGGCGATCCCGTCAAGGACTTCCTTATTGGGTTGTTCGCTTATCCCGCGGCAGAGCCGACGGGGAATTCGCTCACCGGAATTCAATTAAAAATCCGGGAACTCCGCTACCGGTAATATTTCCACTCAAATACGGTGACCTGAGTTGTTCTTTGGTGGCATAAAGGTCAATTTCAACCGTGTATGTATCCTGACCTGAATCCACTGTCTTCAAAATGACTCCGTTTGAAGCATAAAAATCGCCCCGTTTCATCGCAGCAATGATCGAATCACCAAACCTTTCGGTCTTCCTATGCTGGTATATTAAGATTTCAAACAAATATATCCATCACAACCAAATTTTCAAAATAGCACCAACGAAAATATCTTTTATATAATGGGATAGGTTATGATCTCCTGCAATCACTGATATGAGTCACAATCCCTGCCATTACACCATATTAAACTGCCTGTATTTGGGATTTAGATATTCTCCCGAGTGCCCTGAACCGGATTTGTATGCCTGTTGCTTAAAGAACCTTTGAAAATGGAGGTTATGTTCTTTCTGGCATCACTGTTTTTCGATCTTTCCACCCTGAGAGGGTGACATATTTATTAAAATGCCTGCTGAACTAAAAGAGTGGGAACATAAAAGAGCCTCACTTGGTGAGGCTCTTTCTGTATAGGTTTCATCTGTGACCCCACTGGGAATCGAACCCGGATCACAAGAACCGGAATCTTGCATTTTATCCATTAAACTATGGGGCCGGCTATCCGGAAAGATTCGCTTTTATCCGGACAGCGCAAAAATAGCAAAACTTACCGAATTATTTGAACTGCTGTGGCGCTTATTATGTATTTTAGTGAGTCAATAAATTCCTG
>CAYNBE010000221.1:0-5846 GCA_964395045.1 uncultured Prolixibacteraceae bacterium
TTCGCATGTAAGAGTTAATCATTCCGGTTGGTGTTTCGCTTAACATGCTCATTTCGTCTATAATCTTTTTTATCTTTTTCATATTTCCTGATCACTTTCACGATTTGCCGTGTAGTTTTTCCACTTTTCGATGACCATGGCCATATCGGCGGGCAATCGGGAGTCAAAAAGCATCCGTTCACCTGTGGCAGGATGAACAAATCCGAGGGTTTTTGCATGAAGTGCCTGCCGGGGCAGAATTTCGAAGCAGTTTTTCACGAACTGCCGGTATTTTGAAAAGGTAGTTCCCCTCAGAATCTGGTTCCCGCCGTAAGTGGCATCGTTGAACAGGGGGTGGCCTGCATATTTCATGTGTACCCTGATCTGGTGTGTCCGTCCGGTTTCCAGCCTGCATTCAACAACTGTGACGTAACCAAACCGCTCGACCACCTTGTAGTGGGTGATGGCTGGCTTTCCGTGGTCTCCTTCCGGAAAGACAGTGTAAATCTGCCGGTTGGAGATGCTCCGTCCGATGTTCCCTTCTATGGTCCCCGTGTCGCTCTTCGGATTTCCCCATACAAGTGCAATATATTTCCGTTGGGTGCTCTTCTCAAAAAACTGAAACGAAAGATTCAACCGGGCCTGTTCGGTCTTGGCCACGACAATCAGTCCCGATGTATCCTTATCGATCCGGTGGACCAGCCCCGGGCGGGGATCATCTGCATTGAACAGGGGCATGTCGCGGAGATGCCAGCAAAGCGCATTTACCAGTGTGCCGGTATAATTGCCGTGTCCAGGGTGTACCACCATCCCTGCCTGTTTGTTGATGACAAGCAGTTCATCATCCTCATACACAATGTCAAGGGGAATATTTTCGGCGACAATTTTCGTTTCTCTTCGGGGATATTCCATCACCACCGTGACCTCATCGCCCGGCTTCACCCGGTAACTTGATTTCACAGGGGTGCCGTTGACCCGGATACATCCTGCCCCGGCGGCAGCCTGGACCCGGCTCCGCGAAGTTCCGGGCAACTGATTCGACAGGAACTGGTCAACCCGGATCAGGGATTGGCCCCGGTCGGCTGTCAGGTGGTAATGTTCATACAATCCGCCCTCTTCCGAATCATCAATTTCTTCGTCCGGCCTGTCTATCATATCGGTCAGAAATCTAGTTGCTCTTCTTCCGGCTCTTTTTTAGGAAATTTCGAAGGATCGGTTGTCAGCCAGATGTCGACGGCCGATCCCGGATAGAGCATCGTTGCAAACCGCGGATCGGGATGCTGCCGGTAAACGAAGGAACTAAGGCTGTCGGCAGGGGTTAGGATGGTTTCATCGCAAATGACCGATCCAAGCCGCAACGACAACGATTCGAGGCGAAACCTGGCTTCACCTGAGGTGAGGCCTTTCAGGTCGGGAGGAACGATGGTGGCACCACCTGCGCCTGTTCCAAGTACAAGATCGATGATGCTGCCTTTTGTGACCATTTCACCGGCTCTGATCTCCCTGCCATTCAGTTTAGCCTTCAAAACCAGGTTTTGAAACTCAGAAGGCTCATAGGAGATGTTCCCTGGGACCAATCCTGCCTGTTCAAGCTGAACCGATGCCTGCCGGTAGGAAATGTCGGTCACCTGAGGCATCGCAACCATTCCCGGCGAGGTGGCGTTAATGGTGAGTAAAATAGTGCGACCCCGTTTTACGTGGTGCCCGGCATCAGGAACCTGGTCAATCACTCCCCCCGGTTTCACCCCTTCAATGTATGAGGTGTCGATAACCCTGTACCGGAGATGGGCTTTGGCGAGTATGCTTTCATATTCGTCCTGTACCATCCCGCTAACGTCGGGCACCGGGAAGTCGCTCCCGTGACGGGTATAGATGCGCAAAAGTGCCAGTGTCAGGATAACAAGAACCAGCGTGAGAACAACCGAATAAACAAGCTGCTTCAGGAAAATCTTGCTGGTCAGAAATTGTTTCAGACTCATTTATTTCTGATTTAACAGGTCAAAAATAATCGAAAAAGAATCGTGTTTTCCGGTGGTACAGATTTAAGTTTTATGCCGTGTCAAAAGGTACGGATGAGTTGATAGAGCGAATCCCTTTCAGCAGGAACGAACCCTTCGGAGGCAATCATCTCCGACAGTTCTTCAGTCGAAGCTGAGGGATTCTGTTCCCCTGAACCGGCCATGGAATATATCCGCGTTGAATCGTCGATGGTGCCATCAAGGTCATCCACCCCGAAATGGAGCGACAACCGGGCAACCGGTTTGCCGGTCATGGGCCAGTATGCCTTGAGGTGGGGAATGTTGTCAAGGAAAATACGGCTCACGGCATAATTTTTCAAATCTTCCACAATGGTGGTCTCTTCTGATGATGCATACTGGTTGTTGTTCCTTTTGAATTTCAACGGGATGAAGGCACTGAATCCACCTGTTTCATCCTGCAGGTTCCGTAACCGCATCAGATGGTCAATCCGCTGTAAATAGCTTTCTTTCAATCCGTACAGCATGGTGGCATTGGTCGGAATTCCTGCCTTGTGTGCAATCCTGTGAATTTCGAGCCATCTTTCCGACGACGTTTTGTCAGGGGCGATCTCCGCTCTTAGTTTTTCATCAAAGATTTCGGCACCGCCGCCCGGCATCGACCCCAGCCCGGCTTCTTTCAGGATCTGCAATCCTTCGGGAACGGAAATCCCGGCTGACCGGCACATCTGATCGACTTCGACTGCCGTAAAAGCCTTGATGTGCAGGTGGGGGGCTTCTTTGTGCAGGGTGCGTAGCAGATCGGCATAAAAATGAATATCCCTCGAAGGATGTACCCCACCCACAATATGCACTTCGGTGTAATGTCCACCTGCCCGCGATCTCACCATCCCGGCCATTTCCTCAATAGTGCATTCCCAGGAACCTTTCTGCCCCTGGTCACGCCGGAAAGAACAAAACCTGCAATGATTGATGCAGATATTCGATGGCTCAATGTGAAAGTTACGGTTGAAAAAAACATGATTGCCGCTGTTCCTGCGTTTCACCCCAACTGCAAGAACCCCGGAAAGGGCCAGGTGGTTGCTCCTGAAAAGCTCCAATGCTTCCCCGGCTGAGATCCGGTCACCGGAAATAATTTTCCCGGCAAGGTCCGATAAGGCCGGGGGGAGTGAAAGAAAGTCAGCAAGTGACATTTTTGTTGGACATAAATCGAAAGGTGAATATGTATAAACACGAAAAGGTAAGGAATGACTTCCCTACCTTCCCGGTGATATGGAACCTACTCGGATTATACTATCTTTTATGACGTGGCTCGTCAGAAACACTCAGCTTCTTCCTTCCTTTGGCACGACGGGCGCTCAATACCTTCCGTCCGTCAGCAGTCGACATCCTCTCCCTGAAACCATGCTTGTTCCTTCTTTTTCTGTTCGATGGCTGAAAAGTCCTTTTCATCTCGGTTTTTTGTTTTTGACCCTGAAAATTCGGACTGCAAAAATAGTCTTTTTTTTCTACATCCAAACAATCGCCCGGTTTAATTTGTAACATTACCCTTTTTCTATTAACTGAAGTCAAGGACAAGGTCAAGGTCAAGGAGATTATGATGATGACAGGGAAACCCAAATCGCCTCAGGGGCTATCATTGAAACGTCCTCTTTCTTTAGGCACTTTAGGCATTTGTTGTTGCAATAAAATTTCGATGCGGATACTGCCTGCTGCCCCCTGCCAGTCCACTTCACTCAACATACCAGGGCAAGGAAGTGACAATAAAAAATGTACTTGTTTCTAAACCGGAAAATCTGAAATCTCATTATCTTAGCAATCAATACCGGTCGTATTCAAATCATGCCGTCAAGGGATCAGGCTGGTAAGTTGGCCACTCATTTGCGCACGTTATCTGGATGTGAAAGACTGTATACTCCTGTAATGTGAAAATAATACTTTCAGTTATAACCTGTTTTGTCATGAAAATCTTCCCGAAAGTTTGTTTTATGTTGGCCTTCCTCGCTTTCTGTGTTGATGTCTTCGCCTGTACTGCCTTCATTATTTCGGGGAAAGTCACCCCCGACGGAAAACCGATCCTGTTCAAGCACCGGGATTCCGATGTGACCGACAATGCAATCCACGTGTTCAATGATGGAAAATATAGCTATGCCGGACTGGTGAACAGCAGGGAAGACTGGAAAACCATGGTGTGGGGTGGTTACAACAGCGCCGGGTTCGCCATTGTTAACTCGGCGGCTTACAACAACAATTCAGGTGATACTACCCGGTTAAAAGACCGGGAAGGGATCATTATGAAACTGGCATTGATGGTTTGTGCGACTCTTGACGATTTCGAAAACCTGCTCGATACTTTGCCAAAACCATTGGGCGTGGATGCAAACTTCGGGGTGATCGATGCTTACGGGGGTGCTTCGTGGTATGAGACCGGGAATTTCGGATACAACCGGTTTGATGCCGGTGATCCCGCTATAGCTCCCGAAGGATTTCTGGTCAGGACCAACCATTCTTTTACCGGTGATCCTGCCATCGGGTACGGCTATATCAGGTACAACACTGCAGTTGCTTCGCTCCGGGAAGCAATGGCCGATGGTAAACTGGCACCGCCCGATCTCTTTTGCCGTATTTCGAGGAACCTGACCCATTCACTCACAGGTACCGACCTGGCCAATCCCATGCCGGAATTGGATGAATCACCTGCCTTCCGCTTTTTTCTTGATTACATCCCCCGGATTTCGTCGGCCTCTTCCATCCTCATCGTCGGTACCCCTAACCCGGAACAGACCGGCAACATGGTAATGTGGGCTGTCACCGGTTTTCCACTTGCTGCCGTGGCGGTTCCTGTCTGGCTTTCAGGAGGGAATACGCTTCCCGCAGCAGTTTCGATGATGACAGATTTACATTCACCGCTCTGCAATGCCGCACTGAAACTGAAAGAGCGATGCTTCCCCATCGCCCGCGACAGGGGACAGAACTACATCGACATGGCTGTCGTCATCAACAAACGGAAAACCGGGATCATGCAAAAAATCATTCCCGTTGAAGAAACCATTTACCGGAAGGCCGAAATGATGTCATTAGGGTGGAAAGGGGGGACTCCATCCACACGGGAGATTCTTGAATTTTATAAATGGGTGGAGTCCTTTCTTGAATCATCATACCTGGAATTGTGCGGGATTCAATTGTTCTGATCCGGGATATGAACTATTTTCATTCCATCCATCTATCAATTTTGAATAACTTAATAAGATACAAAACGCATAAAATGAGCATGTTAAGCGAAACGCCAATCGGAATGATTGATTCTTACATGCGGCAGGCTGGCATTTGTTTCCACTAATTTTACCAAATGAACTTGATAATTTTAAACACATGAAAACTCTGAAGTATGTAGTTTATAAGGAAGGTAAGTTTTATGTTTCACAATGTCTGAATGTGGACATTTCCAGTTTTGGTAATTCAATTTCAGAAGCTATTGAGAATCTCAAAGAAGCACTGGAGTTATATTTTGAAGACAACGATGCTTCCAGGAATGTCCTGAACATTGAAGAAACCTGGATGGGAGAAACTTATTTAAATGTCTAAGCTGCCGTCTTCCTCCAAAATCATTAGGACCTTGCTGAGAAATGGCTTTTTATTTGTCTCACAGCTGGGAAGTCACCGGAAATATCAGAATGGAGATAAAACAGTTATTGTACCTGCACCTGAAAAAGAAATTCCTCTTGGTACTTTTCGTTCGATAATCCGGCAATCAGGATTGTCTCCGGATGAATATGAAAAAACTGGAATTTAACATGTTAATTATTTGTAATTTTTTGGTCTTGTTTCCTGTTTCCCCTGCAACAACTGATGGGCTGCCAGTACCAGGAACATGATATGGGTCGCTCCTCC
>CAYNBE010000222.1:0-5840 GCA_964395045.1 uncultured Prolixibacteraceae bacterium
CTGGTCAGCGGTCACGATCTGAAAGATCTGGAGCAACTCCTGATTCAGACCGAAGGGACCGGGATTGATATCTATACGCATTCAGAAATGCTTCCTTCGCACGCCTACCCCCGTTTCAAAAAATATGCACACCTGGTTGGGAATTACGGAAATGCCTGGCATCGTCAGCTCGACGAGTTTGAAACATTCAACGGCCCCGTCCTTTTTACGACCAATTGCCTGGTTCCTCCCCGCAAGGCCACCACTTACAACCACAGGGTATTTACCACAGGAGCCACAGGAATGCCGGAATGGAAATACCTCGATAAAAAGCTTCCAAACGGGCACAAAGACTTCTCGGAGATCATTGAACTGGCCAAAAGCTGCCCCCCTCCTTCCGAAATTGAAAACAGTGAGATTACCATCGGCTTTGCACACAACCAGGTATTGTCACTGGCAGGAAAAATCCTGGAAGCCGTCAATTCAGGGGTGATCAAACGGCTCGTGGTGATGTCGGGCTGCGACGCCCGGCAGAAAAGCACGGAATATTACACCGAATTTGCCCGTCAGCTTCCGAAAGATACACTGATCCTGACCAGCGGTTGCGCAAAATACCGGTACAACAAGCTGAACCTGGGCGATATCAACGGAATCCCCCGGGTTCTGGATGCGGGCCAGTGCAACGACTCCTATTCCTGGGCTTTTGTGGCACTGAAACTAAAAGAAGTACTCCACCTCGATGATATCAACCAGTTACCGATCGTATTCAATATCGCCTGGTATGAGCAGAAGGCTATAATTGTCCATCTCGCATTGCTTTCCCTGGGGATAAAAAACACCCATATTGGTCCGACTCTGCCCGGATTCATGACTCCCAATGTACTCAAAATCATTCAGGAAAAATTCGGGGTCCATACGATCACGACCGTTGAGGAAGACCTGAAAATTTTCGGGTTGAACTGTAAGTGACGGCAGGTCAGTAAAAGCTATCAAACTCGTATTTATCTGGTTCCTACAGGAAAAGAACCAACAAAGAAACTTGTTGTCTCTTCTGCAACCAGATACTGAAAGCCGGATTCCGTCATTTCGTCCCCCTTTGTTGGTTTACCTCACCCCCTGATTGGGAATTACTATCATGCTAATGTACAGTTGAATACTGAACTCAAACTGCTTTCTGCTTATTGATTACGCTTATATTATCATGCGATCAGCCAGTTGATTGGCTTACCATTTTTTAATTAATCTTAAAATCAATTTCCGGAAATTTTCATTGCCTTCTGGAAAGGCAGGATAATTCCAGGGAAACTCTTACCCCGGCAGAATCATCCTTTCAGTTTTTTATTCTACTTTTGAATAACCGGCCGGACAATCCCAAGGTATCCGACTGGCAACAACCTGAAAGATGAAAACTTATTCCGGTTTCAAAACATGGACTACCCGGAACGGAACAGAAATTATCCGGGTAATGGCCGGCAGAAGCAACGTTTTTCTGTTGATAAAAGGGGAGCAAGCCATTTTGGTCGATACCGGAATCCGGATACTGCGTACATTTCTCACGAAGAGGCTCAGGAAACTGGTCCCAGGCGGCCCGGTACTGCTTATTCTCACTCATGCCCATTTTGACCATGCAGGGAATGCACAGTGGATCAGGGAGACATTCCATCCCGGCGTATTCATCCACAGTTCTGAAACCGCAAATCTTGAAACTGGATATGCTGATATTCCTGAAGGTACGGTGCTTTACTCCCGCATCCTGGTCAAACTGCTGTCAAAGTTCTCCCACTTATTTGCCCGATTCGAACCCTGCTGCTACGATCTGACTACTGACGACCATTTTGACCTGAACAGATACGGATTTGCTGCAACAATTCTTCACACACCGGGGCACACACCTGGATCGGTCAGCATTGTCGTGGACAATGAATTTGCCCTGGTAGGAGATAGCATGTTCGGAATTTTCCCGGATTCAGTTTTGCCTCCTTTTGCCATGGATGTTCAGCTGTTGTTACAGAGTTGGGAGAAACTGCTGAATACAGGTTGCATCTGGTTTCTTCCTTCCCATGGTTCGGCTGTGCCCAGGCAACTTGTTGAAAAAGAATATAATAAATTGAAAAAAGAATGGAAAAACCAACCTCTCAAAATAGCAGGGATTCATCCTACCCACTAAAAAAACTTGGCTTGTGGAATTCCCTGATGATTTTCATGGGTGCGGGGATTTTGCTGTATCTGCAAACCAGGTTCGTCATTCCCTGGCTGAGTAAAATCACGGGGATGGAAATCATCCTTTTCTGGTTTATTGTCGGAGGGCTCGGGGTTTTTCTTCCGCTGATCCTGCTTGGATACCTGATGCTGAAACAGGAAGGCAGGATGCCACGAAAAGAGAGATGGACAGGTAGGTTAAGGTTCCGGAAAATGACCCGGAAAGATATCTTTCTGAGCGTGGCAGGTTTTGTAGCAGCAGGTATTCTGAGCGGTTTGTTAATGAAAGGTTTGGAACTGTCATCCACAAAATTCGATGCCTCCCCTCCTTTTATGGCCTTTGAACCGCTATCAAAGGGCAGGTACTGGCTCCTCCTCGTTTGGATACCCTATTGGATATTAAATATCATGGGTGAAGAGTTTCTCTGGAGGGGAGTGATGCTGCCCCGGCAGGAAGTTGTCTTTGGAAAAGCCACCTGGTTGTTCCACGGCTTTGGCTGGGGATTGTTTCACATTGCCTTCGGCTGGCGGTTGCTGGTTGTCCTTCTACCATTGCTGTTTATCCAGTCGTTCATCGTACAGAAAACCCGGAACAGCTGGACGGGGGTAATCCTCCACGCTGCGTTAAACGGACCCAGTTTCCTCGCAATCAGTTTCGGACTGATCTGAAATAATTATGACAGATAAATACGCTTTGAAGTCCTTCTCATCATGGAGAAGGATTTAGGATGAGGTATGAACCAAATTAGTTATCTTGCAGAATGGAAATTTCCTACATAAACTACCTATGAAAAAGATAACCAGCATAGCCATTTCACTTCTGCTGCTCAATGCCTGCACAATGCATCCCGACCGGGAAGCATTGAAAAATGAGGTGTATGAAACCGAAAAAGCCTTTGAAGCCATGGCGGCGGATAAAGGGATTGCCGAAGCCTTTGCCCATTTTGCCGCAGAAAATGCCGTCATTAAACGGACGAACGATTCCATCATTGCCGGAAAGGATGCCATCCGGAATTATTACAGCAGGAAAGAATTGCACAATGCCACCGTGAATTGGTCTCCTGATCATATCTCCGTATCGGATGACGGGACCATGGCATGGACCTATGGCAGGTTTACCTGGAAGGTCGTCAGGGAAGAGGGCGATACAGTTGTTTCAAAAGGAATATTCCATACTGTCTGGGAGAGACAGCAGGACCATTCCTGGAGGTATGTGTGGGACTGACCGGTAAAGATAAAAAAATCAGGATATGGAAAGAAGGATCATCGGGATCAGGGAGAAACTGCCATTTTTCGAAAGCCTCCCCCTCAGTCTGCAACATCTGACCGCCATGTTTGGGGCAACCATCCTGGTACCGGTCCTCCTCGGGATCGATCCTGCCATTGCCCTGCTGATGAATGGTGCTGGTACATTGCTGTATGCATGGATTACAAAGGGAGGAATTCCGGCTTATCTGGGGTCCAGTTTTGCCTTTATTGCACCGTCTTTATTGATTATCAGCTCTTATGGGGGATTTAACCATGCACAGTCGGGATTTATTTTTTTCGGGATTTTCTTTGTAATCGTATCTTTAATTGTCAGGTACCGGGGAATCCGGTGGATCGATGTGGCCATGCCTCCGGCAGTAATGGGCGCGGTGGTTGCTATTATCGGGCTGGAACTGGCCCCGGTTGCGGCCCGGCAGGCAGGCCTGATTCTTCCTGCTGAAGGGAATCTGTCCGGCAACTTGCCATCATCGCAGAAGGTGATGCTGGTGTCCATGTTTACTTTGTTCACAGGGATTTTCGGTTCATTGCTGTTCAGGGGATTTATGCAGGCCATCCCGGTACTGGTCGCAATCGTGGCAGGGTATCTGCTGGCCCTGGCAAAAGGAATGGTCGACACGAGCCTGATCAGCCAGGCACCCTGGTTTGCCCTGCCCGAGATGCACGCCCCTGTTTTCGACCTGAACGCAGTTTTTATTATCTTTCCAGCCTGCATCGTGGTCCTCGCTGAACACATCAGCCACCTGGTGGTTACGGGAAAGATCACCGGTTCGGACCTGGTCCGTGACCCGGGACTTCACAGGTCGCTCCTTGCCGACGGAATCAGCAACATCCTATCGGGAATGGCCGGCTCACCCCCAAACACAACGTACGGAGAAAACATCGGTGTGATGGCCATCACACGTGTCTATTCGGTGTGGGTGATCCGCGGTGCTGCTATCCTGGCAATTGTTTTTTCCTGTATCGGCAAGATTTCGGCTACCATATCCTCCATTCCCACCCCGGTGATCGGGGGCATTTCATTATTGCTGTACGGAGTGATTGCAGTGCAGGGTATCCGGATTTTCGTAGAACAAAAGGTCGATTTCAGTCTGAACAAAAACATGATTCTCGGAGCAGCCACTTTCATTGCCGGAATCAGCGGCGCCTCTGTCCGGATCGGATCAGTCAGCCTGAAGGGTATGGCTCTGGCTGCTGTGACAGGAGTTGTACTGTCTACCCTGCTCTACTTGCTCGAAAAATCGGGAATGATCAGGGAAAAGAACAGTTCAGACTGTGTACAGGCGCTTCAATCAGGACAGGAAATTCCACGAAAAAGTGCATAATATGACAGATAAATAAACCGGACTGACATTGCGGAACCAGAAAAAAGAAATCATGATCCATTCAACTTCAGAAGATATGAAGAAATTCAACAGACGGATGATCCGGACCATCGCCGGTGTATTGCTGGCATTTGCAGCCCTAAACGCTTTTGGCGGCGGGTACTATGGCATGACAGGTGCGAAAGGGGTGCCAGTCGAATGGTTGGAAGGGAGCCCTTTCAGCAACTACTTCATTCCCGGTATCATTCTTTTTGTTATAGTCGGGGGCTCCTTTCTTTTTGCTGCCATTGCAGCGTTTGCCAATATGGCGATAGCCCGCAAGGCAGCCATATTTTCGGTCGCAGTTGTTTTCACATGGCTGATAGTACAGGTGGCCATTATCGGTTACGTTTCATGGATGCAGCCTGCCACAGCAGGATTGTCACTTGTCATTCTGGGGCTTGCCCTGGCAATGAAGTGATCCTTCACTCCCGGGAGCTTTTCCATGAACATGGATAGCCGGTAAACCGGATTTATCATTCCGGAGGGGAGATCACGCAGGCAACCGTTAAAATAAAACCTTTCAAATGAACTGACATGAACATTCAGGTACAATTCGATCCGGCCATGATCGCACCCTGCGGGATGAACTGCGCGACATGCCTGGGGTATCTCCGGGTGAAGAACCATTGTCCGGGCTGCCGGGTGTTTTCACCCGACAAGCAGATCAGCATCCGGCAGTGCATCATCCCGCGGTGTGAACATCTGGCCGGAACCGCCTCAGGTTTCTGCTACGAATGTACCGTATTTCCCTGCCGCAGGATAAAGCAGCTCGATCTCCGGTACCGTACGAAATACCGTACCAGTTTCATTGAAAATCTGCTGATGATCAGGGACCAGGGAATGGAGGCCTTTCTCGCTTTTGAATCCCGGAGGAGGAGCTGTCCCTGTTGTGGAACCGTGCTTTGTGTCCACCGGCAGGTCTGCCTGAAATGCGGTCATCAGTTGTCCTGACGATTTATACCTGACCGGCAATTATCAAATATATTTACTGATTTTCAATAACTTCGCAAAAATATTGAAAAAATATTC
>CAYNBE010000223.1:0-5824 GCA_964395045.1 uncultured Prolixibacteraceae bacterium
ACCAAAGCAGACGGGACCATCGATACCGATGCCTATATCAGTTTTTATGAAACATTTATTAAGGAAGGGACAGTCGGCAACGTGGCTGCTTTTGTCCTTGAACCTGCACAAGGCTGGGGGGGCAGCATTTTTCCTCCCGATGATTTTTTCCCGAAACTGAGAAAATTGTGTGACAAACATAAAATTCTGCTTTACGACGACGAAGTACTTGCCGGGATGGGCCGTACCGGGGAGTGGCTTACCCTGAACCACTGGGGGGTAGTACCCGATATTGTCACCTTCGGAAAATCGTTCGGAAACGGATTTCCGGTGACAGCCATGGTAGTGAAGGAAGAAAACGGGGAGGCTCTCGAAAAAATATCCGCATCGTCAAGCTACGGTGGGAATCCGATGGCCTGTGCTGCTGCCCTCGCTTCCATTGAAGTGATCGAAGAAGAAGATATCCTTCAGAATGTACGTACCGTTGGCGCGTTCTTTCAGAAACGCATGCAGAAGATGAAAGAACAACACCCGATAATAGGTGATGTGAAAGGAAAAGGATTTCTGCTCGGGATTGAACTGGTAAAAGATAAAAATACAAAAGAACCGTATGAAGAAGCAGGAAAACTGGTCTATCAGAAGGCATTCCGCAAAGGATTGGCCTGGATTCCTGCCGGGCATATCCTGCGTATGTCGCCGCCACTGATCATGGATGAGAAATACGCCGCCATGGGGATGGATATCATTGAGGAAGCAATTGACGAGGTTGAGAAAGAGTTTGGTTACAAATAGAAAAATGGTTAAGTCAGAGTAAGCACAATGGGGCGGCACATTCCACCGGAAAGTGAAATGCCCCATTTGTTTTTCCTGAAGGAGGAAAAGATGGAAAGAAAGAAAATCAGATTCGGGATCATCGGTCTGGGGCTGATGGGCAGGGAATTTGCCAGTTCTGTTGCCCGCTGGTGCCATCTGCTCGATGACGGACCTGTTCCCGTTCTAACAGGCATTTGTGATAAAAACAAAGATACCTGGAACTGGTATGTCAGTCATTTCCCCGATCTTTTGATTAAAACCGACGATTACAGGATATTGCTGGCCTCCGGACAGGTCGATGCGGTTTATTGTGCTGTCCCACACAACCTTCATGAACCTTTTTATATCGACATTATCCGTTCAGGAAAGCATCTTCTGGGCGAAAAACCGTTTGGAGTTGACATTGCGGCCAATGAAAATATATTGCAGGCAATCCGCGAAAATCCGGGAGTGATCGTAAGGTGTAGTTCCGAATTTCCATATTTCCCGGCTTGTCAGCATTTGGTGAAATGGCTGAAAGAGCAAAAATATGGCCGGCTCATTGAAGTCAGGACAGGTTTTCACCATTCGAGCGACATGGACCTGAACAAACCAATCAATTGGAAGCGGATGGTCGAGATCAACGGGGAATATGGCTGTATGGGCGACCTTGGGATGCACACTCTGCATATTCCTTTTCATATGGGATGGTATCCGGTGTCGGTATATGCTGACCTTCAAAAGATTGCCGAAGTGCGTCCTGATTCCAAAGGAAACCCGGTGCCCTGCAAAACGTGGGACAATGCGATCCTGACCTGCAGGTGCAAAGATCAAGCTACCGGAAAGGAATTTTCGATGATAGTGGAAACAAAGCGGATGGCTCCGGGAGCCACCAACAACTGGTTCATTGAGGTTTACGGTACGGAGGGGGCAGCCCGGTTCTCAACCCATCAACCCAAAGCCTTCGACTTTTTAATGGTTACCGGCAAAGAACAGGGTTGGACCACAATTGATGTCGGATCCCAGTCGGCAATTCCGTCCATCACGGGTGGAATTTTTGAATTTGGTTTTGCCGATGCTTTCCAGCAAATGATCGCCGCATTTTTACATGAAATCGGAGGAACCGGTGAAAACCACCCATTTCGCACCGTTTCATCCGAAGAAACTCACTGGAGCCACCGGTTGTTCACAGCAGCACTGGAGTCACATAAATCAGGAAAAAAAATATATTTATAGAATGGGTGCAACTGAAAAAACAATCGTGATCTTCGGAGCCGGTAAAATTGGCCGTTCCTTTGTGGGGCAGCTTTTCAGCCGTTCGGGTTATCAGGTTTTATTTGTGGATGTCGACAAGAGAGTGATTGAAGAACTCAACCGGAGAAAAAGCTACGATGTTGTAATCAAAGCAGAAAAGGATGAGGTGATTTCCGTTACCAATGTCTGTGGGATATTAGCTTCCGATTTGGAACCGGTCGCAGAAGCCATTGCAGGATGCAGCCTGATGGCAACCTGTGTGGGGAAAAACGCCCTTCCCAAAATCATGCCGGCAATTGCCAAAGGGATCGAAAAAAGATACAGGGAGAATCCCGGATATCCGATCGACATCATTCTTGCCGAAAATGTGCGTGATGCATGTTCCTTGGTGAAAGAATCCCTGATCAGTTTGCTGCCCGGGGGGTTCCCCGTTGACTCCTATCTCGGGCTTGTCGAGACCAGCATTGGAAAAATGGTCCCAATCATGCCCCGAGAAATCGAAAATGCAGACCCCTTGGTGGTTTATGCTGAACCATACAATACCCTGATTGTAGATAAAAACGGATTCAAAAATCCGATTCCTCTCGTATCAGGTTTATCACCTAAAAAGAATATTAAAGCATGGGTCGACCGGAAAGCTTTTATTCATAACCTGGGACATGCTGTTGCTGCTTATTATGGTTTTTACAAATATCCTGGGAAACGATACCTCTATGAAGTGCTTGAAGATCCTGATGTGAAAGAATATACGAAACAGGTCATGCACCAGTCGGCAGTAATTTTGGAGGCATTGTATCCCGGTGATTTTACAATGAAAGATTTGGAAGCCCATATCAGCGATTTGTTATCCAGATTCAGGAACAAGGCCTTGAAAGATACACTGTACCGGGTCGGGCAGGATCGTCTGCGAAAGCTGGGACCTGACGACCGCTTTGTGGGAATGATCCGCCTGGCCCGGAAACAGGGAATGAACTATGAAAAAATTCTGGAAGCCATGACGTATGCTTTTTATTTTAAGGCAACCGACGAGACGGGAAAACGTTTTTCAGGTGACCTTCTGTTCGATGACATCCTTTCCCGGGGTGTGGTGGTTGCCCTTCAAAATGTTTGTGGTTTTGACCCGCAAGTGGATAAAGATCTGATTGATGAATTTGTTCAGTATTATAACAGGCTATGTTTAAAGGACTGAAAATTGAACCTCCTTTTTTTGAAATCGGCCCCAAGGCCTATTTGTACGGGGAAGAATTGTTAAAGCTGGCCAAGGCAGCAGATGTTGTTTCAGAAAAGTATAATGTCCGGATTATCATAACCCCTCAGTATACCGACATCCGGTTGTTGGCACAGGAAACAAAAAACCTCCTGATATTTGCGCAGCACATGGACCCATTGCCTGTCGGACGCGGGCTTGGCTCTGTATTGCCTGAAGCATTAAAGGCTGCGGGAGCAGTGGGAGTGATGCTCAACCATGCTGAAAAACCGTTGGGGATATCAGATTTGTGCAAAACCATTAAAAGGGCTGATGAAATAGGCCTGGCTACCATTGTGTGTGCCGACACCATTGAAGAGGCCATGGCCATTGCTCATTTCGCTCCCAATATCATTGTTGCAGAACCTACCAGCCTGATAGGGACAGGAGAAACCAGCGATACAAGATATGTTGTTGAAACCACAACAGCCATCAAAAAGATCAATCCGGAGATACAGGTGTTACAGGGAGCCGGAATCTCCAACGGAAACGATGTTTACCGGGTGATCAGGGCAGGGGCTGATGCAACAGGAACCACAAGCGGCATTATGAAAGCAGCCGATCCGGTTGCGATGATGGAAGAAATGATTTGTGCAGTAAGAAAAGCCTGGGACGATCTTCATAAAACAGTATCATCAAGCTGAACCGGAGAATCGGGAAGGAGAAAAATGTATCGTCGCGTCATGATGAAATGAAAGGAAGATTTTGTTTTCAGATTGATATTAATCTCAGTGTAACATAGGGTTTCCCCGATCTAACCATGACCCTTTGCCGCTGAAAAAAACAAAAGCAAACAAATTGTTCAGGCAACATCCATAAAATACAAGTTTTATCCGGATATAGCCAGGTACATCCCTGAGTGAAATCAGAAAAGTGTGCAAATCTCTGACTGATATGCCGGTAAAAATTTTTTGAAAGCAATTGAGAATACAACAACTTTATATCGAACGTTAAAAACAGATAGAAATGAAAATTTATAGAGGAACCATTGACTTACAGTCAAAAGATCACAGACCAGACTTTCACAATGTTACAGATGAAGTTAAAAGGATTCTGGCAGAATCAGGGGTGAAGAACGGGATTTGTGTGGTGTATTCGCATCATACAACCTGCTCCGTGATAACCCAGGAATGCTCTCATGATCTGAATTTCTTCGGAAGGGAATATTTGCAGCAAGACCTGAACAACATTATGGAAAAACTGGTTCCGACCTGTCGGTACGAAGGCCAGTATCTGCATCCAGGTCCGAAACACATAGAATTTGCACTCACATTTCCGGATGAGGAACCAAAAGGAAGCCTGAATACCGATGCACACCTGCGCTCGGTTTTCTTTGGCCGTTCCGAAACTATTATCATCCATAACGGGGAACTTTCTCTCGGAGACTTCGGATTTATTTACTTTATCGACTGGGACCAAATCCGGGAAAGGAAAAGGGTATGTGAAGTCCAGATAATGGGAGAATAGTCAGAGAATGGCAGATATCAGGCTTATCATTGTCTGATTTTCTTCTGTTTACACCATGGATTTTAAATCGACGTACCTTCTGTAAATCAGGGAAAATCTAAACGTCGGAAAATGTAAAAAATCGAAAAGTCTCCATCATGTAACTTGTTCAAAGAAACTTGTTTAATTCTTTGAAATTAAATTTATTGTCTCAATGCCTGCCCTGCCTGCAGGCAGGCAGGCGGGTACCACTTCTCTTGTTGCAAAGAGAACTTGTTCCGGTTTATCGAAGATAGTTGGGGACAAGTTTATGATGTGATTTATTCATGTTATTTTTATTGGACTGAATTTTCAAATATTGGTGGGACTCTTCTGAAAATGTTTTCATTATGATAAAGCAAACTGGAAAAAAATGGATTAAGATTATATTAATTCTGTTTATCAGCGTTGCAGTCGGCAATATTTTCGGTGGGAACGAAAACCAGAGAATTGGTATATCCATTCTGATACTGATCGGCGGTCTTTGGATATCCGAATTAATTTCCCTGACAATCACTGCATTATTAGTGCCAATATTGGCTTATTTCAATCATATATTTGATGCGCGTGAAGCATTGTCTCATTTTTCCAATCCCGTCATTTATGTTTTTGTTGGTGGTTTTACACTGGCGGCTGTCCTGAACCAGCATGGCATCGATAAATGGCTTGCCGGAAAAATGGTAATCATCGGAAAAGGAAATTCCTGGAGAATAATTATTCTGTTTCTTATTACTACTTCATTTCTCTCTATGTGGATGAGCAATACGGCAACCACTGCCATGTTGTTACCTATATCGATGTCATTAATCGATAAGAAATATCCACGTGCCCGAACGTATGTCATACTCGGAACAGCTTATGCCTCAAGCATCGGAGGAATTGCCACGTTGGTCGGAAGTCCGCCAAACCTCATTGCTGCAGCAGCATTGAATATCGATTTTGCAACATGGCTGAAATTCGGTTTGCCTTTTACAATTCTTTTTTTCCCGGTATTGATGATCGTATTAAAAATGGTCATCCGGCCCAAAAAGGGATTTCAACTAAAAAATCTCTCACTCAACGAGATTG
>CAYNBE010000224.1:0-5821 GCA_964395045.1 uncultured Prolixibacteraceae bacterium
ATCCTCCGAAAAAAAAGATGGCAAATGTGAGAAGCACCAGAACAGGTGCCCATTGCAGGTAATCGGTCAGAACATAACCGGTGGTGGTAATAATCGAAACTACGGTAAACAACGACTCCCTGAACAATTGTTCCGCCCCAGTATCAGTCGTTATCAGTAAACCACTGAATATCAAAACAGTAAATCCGAGGATAAAAAGGAGGTAATACCTGTATTCCTCATCCCTGAAAAGTTTCCCTGGTCGTCCCTTCAGCGCAAAAAACAGCAAAGTGAAGTTGGTGGCTGCAATCGACATGAAAAGAATGATCACATAATGAATAAAAGGAGAACTCCAGTAGGCAATACTTGCCTGTTTCGTTGAAAATCCCCCGGTTGCCATTGTCGTAAATGAGTGGCAGATACTGTCAAACCAGGTCATCCCACCAATCCGGAGCAAACAGGTTTCCAAAAGGGTGAAAAAAATATAAACCAACCAGATAATACGGGCAGTCTGATACAGGTGGGGGCTGATTTTATCGAGCATCACACCCGGTGCTTCCGCATCATAAAGCTGGGCGCTGCCAATGCCGAATGCCGGCAGAAACGAAAGGGCCAGTACGATAATTCCCATGCCGCCCAACCATTGGGTCATGGCCCTCCAGAAGAGGAGTCCCTTCGGTAATGACTCAACTGCATCCAGTATGCTTGCTCCCGTGGTGGTAAATCCCGACATGGTTTCAAAGAAAGCATCGGTTAACCTGGGAATATATCCGCTGATCATGAAAGGGAGGCAACCGAAAAAGGAGAGAAGAATCCACCCCATCGAAACAATGAAGAAACCGTCCCTTCTTGAAACATCTTTTTTATAACGTCTCCCGAGAAAAAAACATATAAAGCCCGGAACTAAACAACTTGCCGACGAAATAGCCAATGCTGCAGCATCCCGACCTCCTGACAGAACCGCTATCAGCAAACTGATCAGCATGGCAATTCCTTCCACCAGGAGCAAAATTCCTGTTAACCTTATGATAATTTTCAGATTCATGCAAAATTCCGGATTCAGCAAAGGTTATTTGAAGAACCGCTCCAGTTTTTTGATTCCTGAGGG
Source organism: uncultured Prolixibacteraceae bacterium (assembly GCA_964395045.1). GTDB lineage: Bacteria > Bacteroidota > Bacteroidia > Bacteroidales > Prolixibacteraceae > UBA1413. The sequence goes on from CAYNBE010000224.1 coordinate 1,088, forward strand.
AAGCGTAAACACAACCACCTTATCACCTTCCCTGATTTGCATATTTCCCTGAGCAACAAATCCCGTTTCACCACGAATTATCCCTCCGATCTTGGCTTCTTCAGGGAAATTCAAATCCCTGATCGGTTTCTGGGTAATTTTTGCATCAGGCTTGGCTATAAATTCAAACACCTCCGCATCCGATGAGGTCAGGCATTTTACATTTGAAATTTCAGCATTCAGGGTAAAACGGTATATATAACTGGCTGCAATCAGCTTCTTATTGACAATGGCACCGATGTCCATATTCTCGGCAGTGCTCATCAGCGCAAAATTCTCGACCTCAGCCACCGTGCGTTTTATTCCCTCCGCTTTGGCGAGATGACAGGAGAGAATATTCACCTCCGAACTACCTGTGGTTGCAATAAAAGCATCCATTTTCGACAGTCCCTCATTGCGAAGGAGATCAAAGTTCCGCCCGTCCCCGTTGATCACCAAGGCATTTTCAAATTTATTGGCCAATAAATGGCACCTTTCCTTGCTCTCCTCAATTACCTTAATGTTATATTGGTCTCCCAGTTTTTCCATGGTTTTCTGGGCGATTCTGCTTCCCCCGAGAAACATGATGTTCTTCACGGCATACAACTCCTTCCCTGTGAGATTGAAAACCTGGTTTTGGGTAGCCCTGTCGGTGACAAAATAAACGATGTCTCCGTTCTGGATCATGTCTTGACCATCAGGTATAATGTTCTCATGGTTCCGGTTGATAGCCACTGCAACTATGTTTTTCAGCAATGGGGCAAGCTGTTCAAGTGTCTGGTTCACAATGGGTGCATGTTCTCTGATCTTGATTCCCATCAAAATCAGCTTTCCACCCGAAAACTCAAACAACTGCCTCGTTCCTGTCAGTTTCACCGATGATACAATTTCCTTTGCTGCCAGGCTTTCAGGATAGATCAATTCATGAATCCCCAGTTTTTTTAGTTTTTCCCGGTATTGTTCCTGCAAATACTCAGAATTATTAATCCGGGCAATGGTACGGCCGACACCCAGAAAAGTAGCCATCGAACACGCCAGCACATTTCTCTCCTCTGACGGGGTAACTGCAATGAAAAGATCAGCCTTGTTCATACCGGTTTCCTTCAGATCAACAAAGGAATGGGCAGACCCGGTGATCGTCATTAAGTCCACTTCACGGCCGATCTGACTGAGCTTTTCCGGATCATCATCCAGAAGTATGATGTCATGGTCTTCACCGCTCAGCATTCTGGCCAGATGCGTACCTACCTCCCCTGCTCCCGCAATCACTATTTTCATATAATAAACCGGTTGATTGATGGGTACAAAGTAAAATATAAAAAAATGATCTTTTACCTGAGGTGATTCAATATTTTTTAACCGGGAACCTTATCTTCTCCCTCCAGGCTCCCTGATCCCATAAAAAGTAATTATTTTCCTGATCTTTATATTCCGGGGATTGATAAGCATATCTGACAATGGTTCCTTTACAATCGCCACTTGCACTGTAACTGATTCCTGGCGGGACAATTACCAGAGCGTGTTTTATAAAAGGATCAGCCCGATGATCCCGGTCGCAAACCCAAATAGAAAATCCGCAAAAGGAGATGGCACACCCCTTCTTTGTCAAAACCCGATCAGTATAATCCGATTCCAGGGGCACCATTACAGCATTTTTCAACCTGAAATGGCTGTTTACGTTTTTCGTTTGCCATTCCGGAAAGTTAACGGTGAGAGTCTGGCAAGATGCAAGAAGATAGCTGTTTCTCCCGGTAATCAGGTGCACAACCGGTTGCGGATACCTGTATACAATCACCTCCGAATGGTTTGCTACCAATACTTTCGTCAGTGCCTCGGCAAGAAAAAATCCTGACAGCATCAGAAAGACTCCTTTCAGATATGCCGGTTTCCTGAACTGGATAAAAAGTATAAGGGCTATGATGGCTCCGATGGAAAAAACCAATGAAAAAGCCGTGAAACGGAATCCGGTAATCATGGAACAGGGAAGATTTTCAATGAACTGCAACAGGGAAAACATAAATCCGGCTATCCCTCCGGTGATACCCGCAAAAAATTCTGCAACGGCTGGAAAAGGAGAGATAATGAGAATGAGTACTCCCATGATTATCAACAGGAAAGCTCCGGGTACCACAAAAAAATTGGCCAGCCAGAAATAAACAGGGAATTGCTGGAAATAAAAACAGGTGAAAGGGAAGGTTGCGATTTGTGCTGAAATTGTGACCGCAAGCAAATTCACAAAACAGGCTGCAATTTTTGACGATGGCCTGATAAGCAACGAGATTCGCGGTTGGAAATACACTATACCGGTCACAGCGGCAAAAGAGAGCTGAAATCCAACATCGAAGAGCAGGTCAGGGTTTATTGTGAGCATAATGAAGGCAGAGGCAGCCAGTGTGTTGTAAATATTGGAACGCTTCCTCAGGTTCTCGCCTGTCAGTACCAGTGAAAACATGAGGGCCGAACGTATGACCGAAGGAGACAAACCCGTGAGAAAGGCATACATCCACAATCCTGTCACCGCCAGCAACAAGTAGATTACCTTTCCTGCCTTCTTCCGCCGAAGAAATCCGAAAACAAACCGGAAGACAACAAAGACGATCCCGACATGTAAACCTGAAACCGCGAGGACGTGCATCGACCCTGTCCTCTTGAAAGCATCCAGTATATCCTGATCGAGCAATTTCCTGTAACCAAGTGTCAGTGCTGAAAGAATTTCAAATTCGGGTCCCTTCAGTCCGCTCCTTAAATAAACTTCCAGTAGTTTATCCCTGGTTTTCTCAGCCAAGATCCTCAAACGGAATTTTTTATCAGGGCCAACCTTCTTCCATTCACCCGACTTCAGGAACGCCTGCCTTTCAATACCCTGACGCCGCATAAATCCCTTGTAATCGAATTCAAAAGGATTGCCCTGATTACGGATGGGAAAAGGGGACCGCCTGAACAGGATTCTTTCGCCGGGAGCCAGCGTAGCAACCATGGAATCCTTCTCAAAACCGACAACGATCTTTTCCCTGCTATTTCTGGCATTTCCTTCTGTTCCGATGGGTATCAGAATTGCTTCTGCCCTGAAACTGCCAGCTTTGGCAACCGGCCTTTCCATCAGGAGTGCCATGTAAGGCGGTTTGTCCTGCCTGATTTCCGCCTTGTGGCGAATCAACATGCCCGAGATTCCGGCAAAGAGAATAAACATACCTGTAAGAGCACCTGACCAGAGATTCCTGCTATACCCAGGGTGATGGTTGATGATCCGGATAACCACCAGCAAAAACAGCATTATCAGGAAAATAAATAAAAAGACGGACTCCTTCAGAAAGGAGCCTGTAAAAATTCCCACCATATAAGGTATCAGTATCCTTACAAACGGGGCCCGGTGAAGATAATCGTCCGGCATACCTTCAGAAAAGCGTCATAATCTGAAGGAAAGATAATAAAAACAAATGATTTTTACAAGGGAGACCTGATCTTGTAGTGCGGACTTATATTGCCTTTGGTGATGCTCAACAATTTTCCGCGGAGCAACTTCCGTTTCAGGGGAGAGAGATAATCGACAAAGAGTTTCCCTTCCAGATGGTCGTATTCATGCTGGATGACCCTGGCAGCAAAACCCGACCATGTTTCGTCGTGAAACTCAAAATTCTCATCCTGGTAACGGATGCGCACTGTTCCGGGTCGTCCGACGTTTTCCCTTATTTCAGGCAGGCTGAGACATCCCTCTTCCACAAGCACCTGATTCCCTGACGTTTCAACTATCTGCGGATTGATAAATGTCTTTCTGAAGTCCTTTAGCGCGGGATCCTCATCGGCTCCGGCCGAAGCATCGATCACGAAAATCCGGATCGACTGGCCTACCTGCGGAGCAGCCAGGCCTACCCCATCGGCAAAATACATGGTTTCCCACATACTCGCCAGGAAATCTTGAAGATCAGGGTATTCAGGCCCTACCGGTTTTGCCACCTGCCGTAAGACCGGATCTCCATAAACGGTGATAGGAAATATCATTGCCTTGTTTTTATCTGATCCAGATACGACTGCAACATAATGGTTGCGCTCACCCCGTCCACCATTGATTTATCCATCCTGTCGTGCTTTTTAACCCCCCCGTCAATCATTGCACGTATAGCCAGCTTTGAAGTGAACCGCTCATCGACCTGCTCAATCGCCATCTCCGGATATTTCTGAATAAACTTCCTGATAAACAAATTGATATCGCTAACTGCCCGTGAAGGTTCATTGTTCATCTGAAGCGGATAACCGATGATGACCTTTACGACCTTTTCTCTGCTGAAATACCTTTCGAGATACTGCCATATTTCTGACGAACCAATCGTACACAAACGGGTTGCAATCAATTGGAGAGGATCGGTGACAGCCAATCCTACCCTTTTCCTCCCGTAATCAATGGCCAGAATCCTTCCCGGGTGCGACACTCTTGTTTTCTCTTTTAGCGCCCCAAAATTACCAAAAAAACTTGCTGACACAAAAAAAACCTGTTGCTAACCTGCACTTCGCTTCTCTGCTTAGAATACCATCACAAATAGATAGAATGACGATTTTTCGTACCAAAAACGGTTGTAGCGGAATGAAACAAAAAAATGAGTTCGGGAATTGGGCAAAAAGATGAATTTTTGTACTTTTAAAAAAAAGAAATAAACTGAGGTTAACCAGATTCAAACCAATGCCATGTACCAAACAGCCATTTTAAACATCATTTTGTCA
>CAYNBE010000225.1:0-5781 GCA_964395045.1 uncultured Prolixibacteraceae bacterium
AATGCAGGATCTCCCTGGCCTTATTGATGGTTGCATCGTCATGAATGGGTGCCCGGATAGCCCCTTTCTGATAATAATACCTGGTTGTAATCTCATCTTTCAGCAAATCGCTGATAATATCCCTAAAAAGAAGCAGGTCTTTGTCAAGGTCTGGTTTGAGTTTCAATTCCAGTGCTTTGAATTCATCGCTGGCAACATCAAAATATTTCTCCGATCTTGCGGTTTTCACCAGTTCGGCATATAGCTCTTCGGTTTCAGAGCTGTATCGGAAATTGCTGTTCTTGACAAAGCTTACAAAATCATTGTAAATCTGGTCTGTAATTTCGAAATCTTCAGGTTGGGGAATGGTTGGATTTTTTGCTGCAAAATGGGTTGCAAAATCGAAAATCACAAACCTGGTGACCAACTCCACCGCCAGATTGTTCATTTCACCCTGGTCGACCTTTATATCGGGTACCACCCCTCCTCCATCAAATACTTTCCGGCCTGCTTTCGTAATAAACTGTGAAATAAGTGAATCAGGAACAGTCCCGACACTGCCGTCCTCATTCCTGTGCGAGTAGTCGAGTGCCTGGATGCAACGTCCGCTCGGTATATAATATTTGGCTGTTGTTACTTTCAGTTTTGTGTTGTAACTCAGGTCGCGCGTTGTCTGGACAAGACCCTTTCCAAATGTCCGGGTTCCGATCACCAGGCCTCTGTCCAGATCCTGCATGGCTCCTGCGATGATTTCTGAAGCCGATGCCGATCCACGGTTGGTGATCACTGCAATCCGGATGGTCGTATCCACAGGATTCTGCAGGGCTTTGTAAACATTATCCCATTCCTTGACTTTTCCTCTTGTGTTCACAATCTCTGATCCCTTTGAAACAAAAAGATTCATCAGTTTAACCGACTCAATCAGCAAACCTCCCGGATTTGAGCGAAGATCAAGGATCAGCGATTCTGGATGGTGTTGTTTTTTCATTTCTAAAAACGCCTTTTTGACTATATCGGCACAATCCTGCGTGAAGCTCGAAAGACGAATGTAAGCCGTTTTTTCATCAAGCATCCCGTAATATGGAACCGCATCAATGGTGATTTTTTCCCTGATCACATCCATCTCAACCGGTTTCTTCTCAGTCGGACGCTGAATTTTAATCCTGACTGGTTTCATAGCAGGGCCTTTCAGCAAATTACTGACATCTTCGGTCGACATGTTGGAGGTTGATTTCCCCTCCACTTCAAGGATGATATCCCCGGCCTTCAGACCAGCTTTTTGGGCCGGAAATCCTTCATATGGCTCGGCAATGATGATATTGTCGTTATGCTTGCTGATCAGGGCACCGATCCCTGCATATTCATGGGTTGTCATAAACCGGAAATCCTCCATATCGGCTTCCGTTATGTAATTCGTATATGGATCAAGTGACTCAAGCATTTTATCAATGCTCGTTTTTACAAGCTTGTTGGGGTTGATATCATCAACATAAAAAGTATTCAGTTCCCTGAATAAAGTATAATATATATCCAGGTTCTTGGCAATTTCAAAATTCTTCTGGTCATTGGTAAAGCCCAATAATACAATCCCCGTTACCAGAATGAACCCGGATACAATGAAAACTTTTCTGATTCTCATTTTTCAATTATTTTATGGCACGCAAAATTAACAAAACTTACTGAATCAGTATTTCGGAGTTTCGATATGCAATTCGATATTTTTAAACACAAAATCACTTCATTCACCGGTATTTTTCAGTTATCGGGCGATTTCTGGAAGGATTTTCGCAACCATGGTTGTAAATTTGCGGTTGTGACGAAACAGAAAATTGCAAAATGCGGCTATTTTTATCCATAACTTTTTTGATCATCCTTTCGCTTTCATTGTCATCCTGCCTTTTCATGGGACCCTCGGTGAAAGGCGACGGAAACGTAAAGGAAGAGGTCCGCATGGTGGATGAATTTCACGGAGTCCGTGTCACCAGCGGCATGAATGTTCATCTCTTGCGCGGGGAACAACCCCGGGTATTGATCGTAGCCGACAAAAACCTTCACAAGGTCATTGAAACACAGGTCAAAGACGGAACCCTGGAAATCAGGGCACTGGCAAATATCTGGAAAGCCCATGAGAAAAAGGTGATGGTTACTTCACCCGATATCAGGGAAATCATTGGCACTGCCGGAAGCAATATTTATACCGATAACCAGCTTAAAGCGGACCTTCTGAAGATAAAAGGTTCCGCAGGAAGCAACCTTCATATTAATGTGGATGGTAAAAACCTGGAACTTTCCGCATCCTCAGGGTCAAACGTGTACCTTGAAGGTTTATCAGGAGAGTTGACCATCAGGGTATCGTCAGGTGCAAATATCAAAGCCGGGGAGATGAAGTCAGAAAAATGCGATGCAAAAGCCTCCAGTGGTGGCAACATTTGGATCACTGCCGGTAAAGAACTGGTAGCTGAAGCCTCCAGCGGTGGAAATATTTTTTATTACGGAAATCCTTCAGCCATCCATACATCCTCCTCGTCGGGCGGGAACATCATCAAAAAATAAACAGTTCTGGTTATGAAATTTTTCGTCACTTCTCTTTTTCTGACCGTAATTATTTTCTTGTCGGACTTTCATCAGGTAAATGCCGGCCGATCGGACTACAGCCGTTTAAGATCAACCGAAACTTTTACGGCAATCAGCGTTTATTCCGGCATAACCCTGCAAATAAGCCAGGGAACTTCTAATAAAGTGTTGGTGGAGGGCAATCCCGATGATGTGGAAAATATTGTCACTGAAGTAAAGAACGGAACACTTCATATTTACAGGAAGAACTGTGCACTTTTTAACATCGGCTTTCTGAAACGGTGTACTGTTCATGTGACAATAAAAAATCTGGAAGCTCTGGATGCATCCTCCGGAACCGAAGTAAATGGGAATAACAGTTTCGGAGGAACGGAATTCATCTTATACTGCAGCAGCGGATCTAAAATAAACATGGATCTTCATTACAGAAAAATAAAGGCTGATGTCAGCAGCGGATCTAAACTCTGTTTGAAGGGAGCTGCAGAATTTTTCGAAGTATCAGTTTCTTCGGGAAGTGAATTGGATGCAATCAGGCTGACTGCCCGGAAAATCTATGCCGAAGTCAGCAGCGGTGGAGAAGTATCTATCTGGGCCACAGACGAATTGAAAGCAAACGCCAGCAGCGGGGGCGACATTGAATACAAAGGAAATCCAAGACTTCTCGAGATCAATAAATCAAGCGGAGGAAAAATTCGTAGCAACACACTTTCAAAAAATAACTATTTTTGCCCCAGTAACTGGAAAGTTCCGGATTACCGGGACTTTTTCCTTTTAAGTTAATGCAGATGAATGTTGCTGTTTTGCTGGTAATAACAAATTTCCTGCGGACTCTTTTTATCATTGTTGTTATCTGGTATGGCATCAAGCTGGTGGTAAAATACGTTTTCCCCCTTATGATACGACAAACCATGAAAAACATGCAGTCACACATGGAAGAACAACTCCGCCAGCAGGAAAGAAAAGGGCGCAAAGAAGGAGAGGTAACCATCGAAGGTTCACCAAAAACTTCGCCTAACCGCTCAAACGAAGGGGAATATATTGATTTTGAAGAAGTAAAATAATCGCGAATGGTTCAGGAAGATGTTTTTAAAAAGCTGATTGCTCATTGCAAAGAGTATGGCTATGTTTTTCCATCGAGTGAGATTTACGATGGTTTATCGGCTGTTTACGATTATGGACAATATGGGGTGGAACTGAAAAACAACATCAAAAAATACTGGTGGGACAGCATGGTTCTTCTCCATGAAAATGTAGTTGGGATTGATTCCGCCATTTTTATGCATCCCACCATTTGGAAGGCTTCAGGACATGTCGATGCGTTCAACGATCCGCTCATCGACAACAAAGATTCAAAAAAACGTTATCGCGCAGATGTACTGATCGAAGAACACCTTGCCAAAATTGAGGAGAAAATTGAGAAAGAGATAGAAAAAGCACAAAAACGTTTCGGTGAGGCATTCGATAAAAGCAAGTTCCTTGAAACCAATCCGAGGGTGCTGGAATACAGGCAAAAGTGGGATCAACTGCACAAACGATATAACCAGGCATTAAACAATTCCGATTTCGGCGAATTGCGTCAGATCATTCTCGATTACGAGATTGTGTGTCCTGTATCAGGTACACGCAACTGGACCGAAGTCAGGCAGTTCAATCTTATGTTTTCGACCGATATGGGATCAACTGCTGATGGATCCATGAAGATTTATCTCAGACCGGAAACAGCTCAGGGAATTTTTGTCAATTTCTTGAATGTTCAGAAAACGGGACGGATGAAAATCCCTTTTGGAATCGCACAGATCGGGAAAGCATTCCGGAACGAAATAGTCGCCAGGCAGTTTATTTTCAGGATGCGGGAGTTCGAACAAATGGAGATGCAGTTCTTCGTAGAGCCGGGAACCGAATTGGATTGGTTCCGCACATGGCGCGATATCCGGATGAAATGGCACCAATCGCTTGGTTTCGGAGAACAGAACTACAGGCTCCATGAACATGAAAAACTGGCACATTACGCCAATGCGGCTGTGGATATTGAATACCGGTTCCCGTTTGGATTTAAAGAGGTCGAAGGCATCCACTCCCGGACCGATTTCGACCTTTCACAGCATGAGCTCTATTGTGGTAAAAAGCTGCGTTACTTTGATCCCGAAAAAAACGAATCCTATGTTCCCTTTGTAGTTGAAACCTCTATCGGTGTCGACCGGATGTTTTTGCAGGTGATCTCAGCCGCCTACCACGAAGAAGAGGTGGTTGGAGCCAATGGTGAAAAGGATATCCGGGTTGTTCTTCGCATACCACCTGCCTTGGCTCCGGTAAAGCTGGCAGTGCTGCCGCTTGTCAGAAAAGATGGTCAACCCGAAAAAGCACGTGAAATCATCGATCAAATGAAATTCGATTTTAACTGCCAGTACGACGAAAAAGATTCGATCGGGAGGCGGTACCGCCGCCAGGATGCCATCGGCACTCCCTTCTGTATCACCATCGACCACCAAACCGAAGCCGACAATACCGTAACCATCCGCTACCGTGATTCCATGGAACAGGAGAGGATCCCAACCGATAAAATAAGGGAAATTGTTGCAGAAAAGGTGAGCATGAAAAAGCTGTTTGAAATAGTGATATAGTCATGTCATCCGAAAGATAATGCATTCTTTATCTGCTGACTGATATGTACAGCTTCATTATAATACCCGGTGGCTTCTTCCGGTGTAGGTTTCCCGGAAGGTAACAAGCCAAAATCTCCGGGATAGCGGGAATCAAGATATAACTTATCCAATTCCGCAATTATTCTGCTATCAAGATCGATTAATATTTTTGTTACAACTTTAAGATAAAGCGTTTCAAGGTTATGTGTTCTAATAACCGGGAGTTCAAATTCTTCAAATACGGCTTTAAATGATTTTTCGATTGCCTGCTGAGCATGGAAAGCAACTATATTGGTAAGTTCGAATACTATGAATCGTCATTAAATCTTCATTTGCAGCTTTTAGCCAATGTTCAGTTGAAAGTTTCATAAAGAACTTTACCCTTTTGTGTAATTTCGTTAAGAAAATTATTTGGAGATTTCTTAATTACATCAAACATTGCCCTGGTATAAATCAGTAAATCTATGGATAAAATTTCCCTGAATTTCCTAATACCGGAACTGTCCTTCAAAAATACAAGCCACGCCTCCTTTTCCCGAACTCTGATGAGCGCATCCATAGCCTGCCTTTCAACATTCAGTCGGGC
>CAYNBE010000226.1:0-5774 GCA_964395045.1 uncultured Prolixibacteraceae bacterium
TGATGCAATATCAGACATAATCAAAATTTTAAGTTATTATTACTCGTAATTTTTAAATCGGTGCAAAGTAATAAATTTACAAACTATAATTCAAACAAATCAGATAAAAAAAAATTGTTGGTTCCTTTGTTTGGATGACTGTAATGATCTATAATAGAACATTTTAATTATTTATTCAACCATTTTAACAATGGAGTAATGTCAATCAAAAAAATCGCAGTTTTTGCATCGGGGTCGGGTACAAATGCCCAGAATATCATTGATTATTTTGCAGATAATCAGGAAATTAAAGTTGATTGCCTGCTTTCAAACACCGAGGCTGCCTATGCCCTGGTCAGGGCCCGGAATTCCGGGATCGATACACTTGTTTTCTCAAGGGATGAGTTCTATAACTCCGTAAAGATTCTGAATTTTCTCACACTCCGGGAAATCAACCTGATAGTTCTCGCAGGGTTTCTCTGGCTGGTTCCAGTTGCCATCCTTGAAAAATTTGTGGTCATTAACATCCATCCGGCCCTGCTTCCGGCATACGGGGGGAAAAACATGTACGGGAACCATGTACACCAGGCTGTGATAACAAACAAAGAACCGTTTTCGGGAATTACCATTCATTATGTGAATGAGAAATATGATGAAGGAGCCATCATATTTCAGGCCAGGTGTCCTGTCCTTTCGGGCGATACCCCGGAAAGCCTTGCAGAGAGGATTCATCTGTTGGAATACAAACATTATCCGAAAGTAATCGAAGAAGTGATCAACAGATTGTGAGTTCTTACAAGCTTGACTATATGATTCCTGGCGTTTTGATAGGGTCACAGTATCACCGGATAGTGTTCTCCGGAGCAGGTCGCATTTTCTCAGGAACCTTCATGGTTTACCTGTCCTGAAATAATCCTCTCACTCTTAAAAAAAAACAGGTAATATGATAGAGAATAACATGAACCAGTTTCGGTTAAATAATGTTAAGAATCTTTAAATCAGGGTTCTTAAGATTATCTTTGCGACATGAGCAGAAAACGACTGGTTACATTGATCATCGGGATGGGATTGGTACTGGCAGGATTGATCCTGGTCCAGACCAACAGCATCAAAATTGCAGCCCAGATCAGGGAAGAGCAGTTTGACCAGACTGTCAGGCATGTCCTTTCACAGGTCGTCAGGAAAATGGAAGAACATGAAAGGGTCATGATTCTTGAGGAGGAGCTGAACAGCAACCAGCAGAATATGAACCAGATCATGCCTCCTTTTGGCAACCTCATTCCCCGAAGTCTGCAAAATCCGGGATTCAATCTTTCATTCAGTTTTTCACAGACCCCGCAGAGTTTTCAGCAACAGATTGAATTTGAGTTTACCGACACTGTTGCCTCCCTTGACATAACTTCCAGGGGAAAACCCGGTGATTTCCCTTCGGCATTCGACAAACTTCACGATTATAACATCCAGCAGCAGAGATTACTGGAAAAACGAATGACCGACAATGCAAAGCTGTTGCAGCGGTTGTTCTGGCGAAGCCGGCCGATCGAAGAACGAATCGATAATGAATTTTTGAAAAATACTCTGATAGATGAATTCAGAGTCCAGGGAATCGACCTGGATTACCGCTATGCCGTGAAAACCTTTCAGCGCGGCGAAGAAAAATTTATTACCGGCAGTCCCGATTACAAGAATTTTAAGCGCCGTAAAGAATATACCCAGGTCCTTTTCCCGAACGACGTCTACGAAATCATTCCTAATTATCTGGTGGTCTATTTTCCGAAAAGGTCGGGATATCTAATGAAAGCTACCGGAATTATGGTCATACCGACCATTATCTTTACCGGTTTACTGATTGCGATTTTTGCTTATACCCTTTTTATCATACTGAGACAAAAGAAATTATCGGAAATCAAAAACGATTTCATCAACAACATGACCCATGAACTGAAAACACCCATTTCTACAATATCACTGGCAAGCCAGATGCTTCAGGATGAAACCATTTCAAACACCCCCAACACGATTGCACATATCAGCGGGGTGATAAACCAGGAAAGCAAAAGGCTCAGTTATCAGGTGGAAAAAGTACTCCAGATGGCTGTTTTCAACGAAGGAAGGTTGAAACTCAGGCTTCGTGACCTCGGATTAAACGATCTCGTACGGAATGTTATAGCAAGTTTTGAGCTGAGGATCAAAAACAAGAATGGAGTTTTGTCGGTAAAATTGGATGCTGCCAACGATCTGATCAAAGGAGATGAGGTGCACATCACTAATGTGGTTTTCAACCTCCTTGACAATGCAGTGAAGTACAGCCGGGAGGTTCCTGAAATCAGCGTTTCCACCAGAAACGGAAAAGATTCGGTTGTACTTTCCATTTCCGATAAAGGGATCGGCATTGCAAAAGAACATCAGGACCAGATTTTTGAACGCTTCTTCAGGGTGCCTACAGGTAATGTGCACAATGTTAAAGGATTTGGTCTTGGACTAAGTTACGTAAAGAAAATTGTTGAGGTACATAACGGACGTATAACAGTTGAAAGTGCTGTAAACAAGGGCACAACATTCAGTATCTACTTTCCTGTAAATAATACAAAACATAATGGAACAGAAAATTAAACTGCTTTTGGCTGAGGATGACGAAAACCTTGGTCTGTTGCTTAAGGAATACCTGGTGGCGAAAGGATACGAGGCCGTCCTGTTTCCTGACGGTGAAGCTGCTTTCAAGGGATTTACCAAAGATCGTTTTGATATTTGTATACTCGATATCATGATGCCCCGGAAAGATGGTTTTACACTTGCCAAAGAAATCAGGATGCTTTCGGCTGAAATCCCGATCATTTTCCTGACTGCAAAGAATCTGAAAGACGATGTGATTGAGGGATTCAAACTCGGTGCCGATGATTATATCACCAAACCCTTCAGTATGGAGGAGCTGATTTTCAGAATTGAAGCCATTCTCCGGAGGACCGTCCCTGAGTCACAGAACACCGGCCAGTTGATTTTCCAGTTGGGGAGGTATATTTTTGATACCAGGAAACAGACACTGACAAACGGGGATGATGTAGTCAAACTGACCACCAAAGAAGCCGATCTGCTGAAACTTCTCTGCCAGAACACAAACAAGGTACTGGAAAGGAATTTTGCGCTTAAATCAATCTGGATCGACGATAACTATTTCAATGCCCGGAGTATGGATGTGTATATCACCAAACTGCGCAAACACCTGAAAGATGAACCGAATGTCGAAATTATTAATGTTCACGGAAAGGGATATAAACTGATCATGTAATCAATCGAGTTTCAGAACGGCAAGGAATGCTTTTTGGGGCACCTCGACATTTCCGATCTGTTTCATTCTCTTCTTCCCTTTCTTTTGTTTTTCGAGCAGTTTTCTTTTCCGGGTAATATCACCGCCATAACATTTGGCAGTGACATCTTTTCTGACTGCTTTCACGGTTTCACGGGCAATAATTTTGGCACCGATGGCTGCCTGGATGGCCACATCAAACTGCTGCCGGGGGATCAGTTCCCTCAGTTTTTCACACATTTTACGGCCAAAAACATAGGCGTTGTCGAAATGAATAAGGGTGGAAAGTGCATCCACCATTTCCCCGTTAAGCAGGATGTCAAGCCTCACCAGTTTGGCGGGTTTATATCCGCTCATATGGTAATCAAATGAGGCATATCCGCGGGAGATGCTTTTCAGTTTGTCGTAAAAATCGAACACGATCTCCCCGAGGGGCATTTCAAAAATCAGTTCGACACGTTCGGATGTCAGATAACTCTGGCTGACAAGTGTCCCGCGTTTGTCAAGACAAAGTTTCATGATAGAGCCTATATACTCCGATGCCGTGATGATATTTGCCTTGATGTATGGTTCCTCAATGCTGTCGATCAAAGTTGGACTGGGCATTCCCGAAGGATTGTACACCCGGATTGTCTCTCCGCTTGTAAGAAGGAGATTGTATGAGACATTAGGCACCGTTGTAATGACATTCATGTCAAACTCACGTTCCAGTCTTTCCTGTACAATTTCCATGTGGAGTAGTCCGAGAAATCCACATCTGAATCCGAATCCGAGAGCAACCGATGATTCAGGTTCAAAAGAGAGGGAAGCATCGTTGAGCTGAAGTTTCTCGACTGCCCCGCGAAGATCTTCATAATCATCGGCATCGATGGGATAAACCCCTGCAAAAACCATGGGTTTTACCTCTTCAAATCCTTCAATGGCTGCATCGCACGGTCTCTTCACATGCGTGATGGTATCTCCCACTTTCACTTCTTTTGCGGTCTTTATTCCGGAGATAATATACCCCACATCACCTGCCTGAAGAACATCCCGTGGTTCCATTCCAAGCCTGAGAATACCCACCTCATCGGCGTTGTATTCTTTTTTTGTGGCAACAAACTTCACCAGATCCCCTTTCCTGATTTCCCCGTTCATAATTTTGAAATAGGCTATGACTCCCCTGAAAGTGTTGAAAACGGAATCGAAAATCAAAGCCTGAAGCGGTGCTTCCGGATCACCGACCGGAGGAGGGATCCGTTCGACAATCCGCCTGAGTATCTTTTCCACCCCCATCCCGGTCTTACCGCTCGCTTCGATGATATCGTCGTGATCACATCCCAGAAGATCGGTGATTTGCTCAGCTACAATATCGGGCATGGCATTGTCCATGTCCATCTTGTTCATGACGGGAATTATTTCGAGATTGTGCTCCAAAGCCAGATAGAGGTTGGAAATGGTCTGGGCCTGTATCCCCTGGGTGGCATCAATAATCAGCAACGCCCCCTCGCATGCGGCGATTGACCGCGAAACCTCATACGAAAAGTCGACATGTCCAGGGGTGTCAATCAGATTGAGCTTGTATTTCTGCCCATCCATCTCATAATCCATCTGGATTGCATGGCTTTTAATGGTAATACCCCTTTCCTGTTCCAGTTCCATGCTGTCGAGCACCTGGTCGTGCATATCCCGTTCGGGGATGGTGTTGGTGAACTGGAGCAGGCGGTCGGCAAGGGTGCTTTTGCCATGGTCGATATGCGCAATGATGCAAAAGTTCCGGATGTTATTCATGTAAACGATTCAAGATAAGCTAATGAAAAAGATTGCAAATATATCTAAAATTTATGAGTCGGCGTTCAGCTCCTTTCTCCTGTCAATTCTTCTTCGCGGATAGAGTGGATCAACATCCTGCCAAGAGAATAAGCAATCTTTCGTCCCTGGCTCCATTCGCTTTCACGGGGTCCGGCACAGTTTAATATCCTGATCCTGAATTTGCTGATCCATCCGGCAATCTTTGCCGTTATCTCAGGATATTGGCATTCTTCCGGTGATTGGATGATCAGACATGGTTTCCCAAGTCTTTCAGCGGTTTCAATGGTCAGGAGTGTACCACCCTGGGGTTCAATCCCAGTCAGGACCAATGTACCATCGGAACTGGCAACATTTTTGATGGTTCTTTCTTCATAACCTCCTTCAGAAAGTTCTTTCAGTGGATATTTGTCGCCGATTCTGCCGTCTTCAGCAATCCTCCCGCGGGGACACCAACCTCCACAGGAAAACCCACTTTCCAGGGCTGCATCAAGAAATCCACGATCAACTCCGGTTTGACCTCCGGAAATAAATTTTTGGCACGACATTTGTAACATAAAAAAAAGAAGCGAAATTGAGAAAAAACTCAAAGCCATGAAAACATTTTTCGAAATTATACGTTTCATTGATAAAAGACTTCATCAGCCCAGTGCTGTTTTTTCATAAGTTTGGTTTAGTTAGGTTTAGTTGGATCCCGGGGCAG
>CAYNBE010000227.1:0-5709 GCA_964395045.1 uncultured Prolixibacteraceae bacterium
TTTAAATAAGGCTTTTGATACAACCTCACTTTTAAACATTTCAAAATTGCTCTATTCGATCTGTCGAAAGGCTGGGGGGAGGTGTAAAATGGAATCCATGAATAATACATTTTGTAAACAATTCATAATGAAAAGAATAAAGATTATTCTGGTAATTTTAACTGTAATGGCAATCCTGTCATTTACATCAGACAATCCGCTTCCGAAACTCTTCCTGATAGGCGATAGCATATCCATACATTACGGGCCTTTTCTGCAGAATTACCTTGCTGGTTATTTACAATTTGAAAGAAAATCAGATGATGGACAGGCTGAAAAAAACCTGGATGTGCCGGGAGGGGCTTACGGCGGTGATTCCCGAATGGTATTGGCATATCTGCAGTCAAAAATAAAACATTCCACATTCAATCCCGATTATTTATTGCTGAATTGTGGGCTCCATGATATAAAACGCAACCCAGCTACAAAAAAGATACAAGTATCGGAACAAGAATATCGGGAAAACCTCGAAGCAATCGTGCAACTGCTTAATGCAAAGCATATCCGGCTAATCTGGATACGCACAACACCGGTGGTCGACACCATTCACAATGCCAAACAGCGTGCTTTTAACCGTTTCGCTGCGGATGTGGAGTCATACAATAAAATTGCCGACGAAGTGTGTTTAAAATACAATATCCCTGAAATCGACTTGTTTACCTTCTCTGAAAGGCTTGGGATTGAGCAATTTATCGATCATGTCCATTACAAGGAACCAGCCCGGGATTTACAGGCTGCATACATTGCCGGGAGCCTCCTTGCAATTCTCGAATGTTCCAAAAAAAAATGAATAAACATTAAAAATCAATATTATGAAAATCAGCCAGGTATCTTTATCGTTCATCCTGTTATCCGGTTTCTTTTGTTTTTTTATATGTAATACAAATTCTTCTTCCGCACAAAAGAAAAGGAAAGATGACAGTGGATATTCAGTAGCTGCGTATGTCTGGCCTTCGTGCCACGATGAACCCATGAGCAGGGAAGCGCTTTGGGGTGAAGGCATTGGCGAATGGGAGATCATCCAGAAAGGAAACCCCCGGTTCGAAGGGCATTATCAGCCCCGTGTACCGTTATGGGGCTATAAAATGGATGATGATCCTAAAGCATGGGAACAAAAGATTAAAGCTGCAACAGATCACGGGGTCAATACCTTCATATTTGACTGGTACTGGTTTGGGGGAAAACCTTTTCTTGAAGAAGCAGTAAACGGATTCCTGCAATCAGGGAACAGGGAGAAAATGAAGTTCTATCTGATGTGGGCCAACCACAATGCCAATGGGTACCAGTGGAACCATTACCGGTATCAGAAAGATACGATGCTTTGGAGCGGTGAAGTGGATTGGGATAACTATAAGATTGTGGTTGAGCGGGTGATCAGGCAGTATTTCAATCAACCCAATTACTTTAAGATTGATCATAAACCCGTATTTTCGGTGTACAGTTTGAGGGAGTTTGTCAGAAGTTTTAACGGACTGGAAGGAACCCGGAAAGCGCTTGATTATTTTCGGCAGGAAGTACAGAAATCAGGTTTACCGGGATTGCATTTTCAGGCATTGTCGTACGGGAAAAACGGAGAACCCTATTTGCTTGACGAGAAAGATTCTGAGGGGAAAAGTGTCAACGAAATTATCGCCTTGTTGGGAATCAACAGTGTTACAACGTATCACTGGGAAGGCATCGTTGAGGACTATATCAAATGGGGCACCAGAGAAATGTCGCTTTGGGAGAAATGGAGTTCAAGCCTGGAGGTCCCCTATTTCCCAAACGTATCAGTTGGGTACGACGATACACCCCGGTTCCCGAAGAAAGGAAAGGAATCGGTGGTTCACTATCACAATACTCCGGAGAGTTTTTCCGCATTTTTGCAGAAAGCAAAAGAATATGCCGACAGCCATCCGGGACAACCCAGACTGATCACGATCAACGCCTGGAATGAGTGGGTGGAAGGCAGTTACCTCGAACCCGACATGTTGAATGGTTACGGATACCTGGAGGCGGTTAAAAAAGTGATGAGCGGTATGTACAAATAAATATTGAAACAATAAAGCAATATAAGATGAACCCCGGTTTATTATCGGGTTTGATTTTAGCACTTCTGATGGGGTGTTCAAAAACAGGGGAGAAAGTGATCTTCCCCGATTTGGTTGGTCCTGCCCAAATTACGGAAAATGGCAAAGAACACTTTTTGGCCAGTTATTATGGCATTAACTCCTGGAGCGGCGATCAGCGGTACGTAAGAGTGTTGGAAACCGACTTGATTTCATGTATCTTGATCTTGAGAATCCTGTAGATATTAACCGGTTATCAGATGGTGCATCGTTTTTTACCAGTTTGGCGATAATATAATTCTGATGGCTTGTTTGCCTGATTTCAGTAAAATAATTCAGGCAATCCGGAAACTGGTCGGTTGATCAGCAGAAGCGCTCAAATCCCGCCATATTTTTAATACATTGGATTAGTTCTTGAAGTATTTGTTGTACACTTCCATGTTGCGGTCGAGAAGTTCCACGGAAAACTGCCATGCTTTTTGCCCGTCCCTTTGTTCTACCGCGTTGAGGATATTTTGTTGTAACCGGAGAGTGTATTCTTTTTCTCCCTCAATGTTGCCATAAATGAGGTTTCTCATGCGCGGGAGCAACGTATAGACAGGTTCCATGGTAACCATAATGATCGGATTTCCGGTCGCTTTTGAAAGGTTCATGTGAAAGCGGTTGATCATATCCACTTCCATCTGGGTGTTGTCGGGGTCGCATTTTTTCAGGTCTTCAATGTTTTCCCGGAGAAGGGTGATATCGTCGTCAGTCCGGTTTTGAGATGCGAGCCTGGCAATTTCAGGTTCAAAGAGCCTTCTGACTTCAATGATCTGGCTGATCAGGTTTGCATCAAACTTCAGGTCATAATAAAGGTTGAGTGATTTGATAGCATCTTCGGTTTTGATTTCTGAGACCTCCATCCCGCTGCCTTTACGAACAGTGATCAACCCCCGTGCATTCAACCGGCGGAGTGCTTCGCGCAGGGCAGTCCGGCTGACTGCAAAACGTTCGCACAATTCTCTTTCCGGCGGAAGCTTGTTGCCTGGCACCAGCTTTTTTTGCCGGATGGCTTCTTCAATCTTCCGTTCAATCTTCTGGCTCAGGGTTTGACTAATAGGGATTTTCCCAAAAATTTCATCCATGGTGAAATTATCCCGAGTTTAATAAATTGGCAAATATAATTAAAACACAAGGGTGCAGGTCAGGCACCCTTGTGAAAAACAAAGAATTTAATGTCACCAGCCTGGATTTTGTTTCAGTTCATAACCCATATCCGAATAGAGTTTGATCTGGTCGAGCGGAACGCAGTTAAGGTACTGGCGTTCATAATAGGGATCTCCCGGTTTCCAGTCTCTCCTCTGGTTCGCATCGTAGAGATTGTAAATGAAAGCCTTGTCTTTGTCATCCGGATTGGGGTAAACAAACTTCACTGCGGCTAAAATTTTTGTTTTTGTAGCAGCCGGGAATTTGCCAAGGTCGATATAAGCTCCTTTGCCCAGGGTGGTAGGCCCGGTTGTTTCAATGGTCTTCAGATATTCGTATTTCTTCCAGCGCTTCAGGTCGTTTTTACGGTGCCCTTCAAAGATCATTTCAACAGTCCTTTCCCTGCGGATTTCCCAAATAAGAGGTGAAATGGCCGGATCCCGGTCGGGATCGTTGATCATTACCCCATTGGCAAGGACGTTGGTCCCGGAAACGGTCATCGGCGGAAGTTTTGTCAGGTTATTTCCTGCATTGTTCTTTTTGATATTCCTGTTGCGCAGGAGGTTGATCGATTTATCGGCATCGGCCTGGGTGAATTGCCCCAGTTCGGCAGCAGCCTCGGCATAGTTCAGAAGGATTTCGCCATACCGAATGACCGGGGCATCTGAGGTATTTGTCGAACTGTTGTAAATCAGATCGGTAGCATTTGCAGCAACGGGCAGGAATTTCAGACAGCTGAATCCCGTAGTGGAGTATGCGCTGTGGGCTCCCTGAATCCTGACCGAATCAACCAGGGTTGCGAGCATCCTGGGGTCTCTGTTTTTAAACTGATCGGCAGCAAAACGAAGCCCGTTGTCGGAGGCATAATTGTATAAGGGCGACTGTTTGATTGGCAATCCATCGGTTGCAAGGTATGTTTCCACCATTTTCAGGGTGGTCCCGGTCTGAGGTTCCTGGTTGTTGTAAGAGACCAGCGAATGTGTGCATTTTGCCGTTTCATACTGTCGGAAATGAATCACTTCCTTGTTGCCGGTCAGATCGGCCGATGTGAATATCCCCCTGTAATCATCAACAACATTGTATCTTCCGCTGTTCATCAACTGTTCGGAAGCCCATTTCGCTTTTGTCAAAAGAGTTGTGGCAACCGTTTGGTCGATGTTATGGTATTTCAGATATGTGCCGAAATAAAGCAGGTTTCTTGACATAAATGCCAGTACAATATCCTTGTTGATGTCCAGGACTCCGTCGTTCAACCTAACATTGGCTGCAGCAAAATCAAAATCTTCCATGATTTTGGTAGCTACAAACTGTACGGGGTCCCTCGGTTTGTAATTCAAATCAATATCCTGAGGGGTCAGTTCCTTGTCGTACCAGGGGACATCCCCGAAGGTGCGGGCCAGGTCGGAATACTCCATGGCCCTGTAAAAGCGGGCCACTCCTCTCCAGTGGTTTTTCGCCTCTTCTGATACCGGCATCTGCTCAACCCTTGCCAGCATGAGGTTGTGCCTCCTGACATACACAAAGGTCCACCCGTTGCCGGTTGTGGCGGGGTTTTGTGTCCAGATGGCACTGGAACTGTATTCATCGGCCCATGGGCCGAATGTGAAGAAATTACCATAGGAATATCCGCTTCCGTATCCGTAAAAGTACGCAGTATAAGCACCACGCGAAAACAACCTCATATTCCCTTCACTTGTCCAAAAGTTGGCATCGTCGAACGAAGCCAGGTTTTTGCGGTCAAGATAATCATCGCAAGCTGAAAGCACAAGCAAAGCCAAAGTCAGAATGAATATATTTCTTTTCATGGTCATCGGTTATTAAAATTCAAGTTGAACGCCAAAAGAAACCACTCTCCGGTAAGGATAGCTCCGTCCGAAAGAACGTGAATCGGCTGATGTGGTGGTAGTCCAGTCGATTTCCGGGTCGATCGGAATTTTACCAAGCTTGTCAAATTCAAACAGGTTTTCGCCGTTGAAATAAATACGGCATTTTTCCACATTTACCTTCTTCAGCAACTGCCTGGGCAGAGTATACCCAAAAGTCAGGTTTTTCAGTCTCAAGTATGCCACGTTCAGGAGATATCTGTCGTTGGGCAGATAGTTCCATTTTGCAGTCTGGCTGTGTTCCATAGGTCTCGGATAGAAGGCTCCAGTGTTTTCCTTGGTCCAGTAGTCGAGGGTGTGGGCAAAATTCGCTTCCGCACCGTAATATCCGGGAAGGATCATATTTCCGGTTGCCCAGATAGAGCGCTTTCCAACCCCCTGGAAGAAAATGGCGGCGTCAAAACCTTTCCAATTGGCATCCACCCGGAACCCATACTGGTAACGGGGATTGGTGTTCCCGATAACAGTCCTGTCGCCAGGATCTCCGATGGTATTGGTCCCGTAATTGATAACACCATCCCCGTTTATGTCTTTAAACCTGACATCCCCCG
>CAYNBE010000228.1:0-5674 GCA_964395045.1 uncultured Prolixibacteraceae bacterium
TGTGTTTAAAATTTTCAAGTTCATTTGGTATAATTAGTGGAAACACATGCCTGCCGGTAGGCAGGGTAGGCAGGTAATTCGCATGTAACATATAATCATCTCAGTTTGTGTATTGTTATATATGCTCATTTCATTCATTCAGATTCATTTACAGAAAAAACAAATCAGAAAAAAAACATTTACGAACAGGAAGACGTCGGTACTGAATGGCAATAATAGGAAGAGCATACAACACGGCTGAACTTTCAGAGATCATTTTAAGCAAGATTGCATTCATGAGGTGCTAATAGTGAAAGGCAATATATCCATCATTGTTTTTTCAAGCAGGAGCAGATTTTTTTTACGGACTGCTTTTAGAATAAAATTGAATTTGTTTATCTGAAGGCATAGGTCAAAATCGCCTGACGGAGACCATTCCTGGTTTGCGTCCTCAAAAAAGCGAGCCCCGGATCCCTTTCTGATCTGTTCTTTCATACTTTCAAGATCGCTTTCCTTTCCGGTCAGCAGGTTCCGGATATATTCGGCACAAAGGGTGTCCTCGTCGGTGGGATATTCACAGGCATAGCCCATACAGACAAGCGACAGGTACTCTGGCTTGCACTTTCGGATAAAGCGGGCAATGGCTTCTGCATTTACAAAACTTCCGGTTATTACCGTATCAGCCTGGTTGGCATTTGTTATTCCCCTCGTTCCTGAGCTGGTGGCGTGAATGATTTTTTTTCCTCTGATGTCAGCCTGCAACAATTGCAGTGGTGAATTGCCCAGGTCAAAACCATCGGGGCGCCGCTCGTTTCTTTCCCCTACCAATAAAGCATCGGGAAACCTCTTTTTCAGGTTGAATGCTTCTTCGATAGATCCGGCAGGATAAACGGCGGAAGCGCCGCTTCCAAAAGCATAACATGCCGTCGAAAAAGCTCTGAATACATCGATGATAACCGCCAGTCCCCTGGCCTTCCGTGCTCCTTCAAGGAGGTGAAGTATCTCAATTTTCATCATGGAATCTGATTTTCGGGAATCAGTCTGCAATATCGGCACGAAAAGCTTAATAACAAACAAAAAACAGGCCATAATTAAACTTTTCATTTAATTTGAAGTCAAAAACCAACATTTTGATCTTAAATCAATTCGGGTGTGAAAATATCAATTGAGGGTTTAAATAAAATATACGGGAACAACTGGGCTTTGAAAGACATCAATCTGGAGATACCCAATGGAATGTTTGGGTTGCTGGGGCCGAACGGAGCCGGAAAATCATCGCTGATGAGGATTCTGGTCACCTTGATGAAGCCAACAAGCGGGAAAGTCACCATCAATGATCATCTCGATCTGATGAAAAACCGGCGTGAAATCAGGGCAATGCTTGGTTATCTTCCCCAGGATTTCAGGTTTTTTGCCAAACTGAAAACATGGGAATTTCTTGATTATACGGCACGTTTGGCAGGAATGAAAAACAAAGCCAAACGAAACGAAGCTGTCGACAGAATGCTCGAAGAAGTCGGGCTGTTTGAAGCCCGTGACCGGAATGCAAACCGTTTATCGGGAGGGATGAAACGACGGCTCGGAATAGCTCAGGCCCTGATCAACGACCCGAAGATCATCATTGTGGATGAGCCCACCACGGGGCTTGATCCGGAGGAAAGGATCCGGTTCCGGAACCTCCTTTCACAGATAAGTACCCGCGATGTCATAATTATTCTTTCCACCCACATTGTGGGGGATATTTCAAGCACCTGCGAAAACGTTGCCTTGCTGAACAGGGGAAAGGTTGTTTTCACCGGATCACCCGAAGAACTGATCGCGGAGGCCAGCGAAAAAGTATGGCTAATTCAGGCAACCGAAAAGGAATACCTGGAGATCAATGAGAAATACCCTGTCATCACAACCATTCCTACCGACAGCGGTTGGGAGATACAGGTGGTAGCCGACAGCATCAACGGCTATCATGGCCGTTTGATCGATCCCAACCTGGAACATGCCTATGTCTATTTTATGGAAAAGAAACTGAACCAGTGGATTTCTGACTGAAAAACCTCCTGATATGATTTCAATTCACAATATACAGTCAATAGCAAAATATGAAAGAAAAACCCTGTTTCGCAGCTGGTTTTTCAGGATATTCAGTGTTCTCTCCCTGGTTGTGCTTTTTTTCATGAATCTGGGCATGGTCTCTGAGGCCGGAAATGCCTCCTGGATTTTCAGGGCAATTCCAAGTTCCATCCCCTATTTCAATTTACTCATCCTGAACGTTGCGCAGGCAGTCATTGCTGTATTTCTTGCTTCGGATTTCCTGAAACGGGACAAAAAGCTGGACACCACCGAAGTGATTTACATGCGTTCGATGACAAACGGGGAATATGTCATCGGGAAAACACTGGGGAACTTACAGGTTTTCATGATACTGAACATTGCCGTACTGATCATGGCATTGATATTCAATGCCATATCAACCGACACTTCGATTCCGTGGATATCATATCTGATGTATCTTTTGCTGATCAGTATACCCACCCTTGTTTATATTATGGGGCTTTCATTTTTGCTGATGAGCCTGATCCGGAACCAGGCTGTTACTTTTGTCGTAATCCTTGGATATATCGGAATCACCCTATTCCTGGTTCAGGGAGCATTTTATTATGTGTTCGATTACATGGCATTTAACATACCGATGCTGAGATCGGAAATTACCGGTTTTGGAAACCTCGATGTCATTCTGGGCCACAGGAGTATCTATTTTTGTCTGGGATCAGGTTTTATATTTCTGACCATTTTCCTGTTAAAACGGTTGCCGCAATCGGAATCTATGACCTGGTTATCGGTTGTATTCAGTGTTTTGTTTCTTGTATCGGGAGGTTTTCTGGCCTGGAAACACATACACCGTTTTTCGGAAAACGACCGGATCAGGGCTGGTGCAGTTGAACTTAATAACTACTATTCCCTGAAACCGGTTGCCGATGTTATCAGACATGATATCAGACTGTCGCATCGGGGAAATTCCATCGAAGTAACTTCATCGATGCGGATCAAAAACAATAATCCGGAAAAGATAGATACTTTGATATTCAGCCTGAATCCCGGACTTGAAATAAGGAAAGCATTGGTGGAAGGTAGGGAAGCCAAGGTAGAACGGAAACAGCACCTGGTCATTTCCCAACTTACCCGGCCATTGGAAATGTCTGATTCCCTTGATTTGGAGATACAATATTCAGGATCCATCATGGAAGCCTATTGTTATCTTGATATCGACAATGAAAAGCAGCGTGAAAAATATGGTGAATTTGTGATCAATGTGGACAAACGGTATGCATTTATTTCACCTGATTATGTCTTGCTAACACCTGAGGCAAACTGGTATCCGGTTACGGGGCCTACTTTCAGCAACAGGAAATTCGGATGGAACAAGCCGTATTTCACTGAATTCCGTTTACAGGCGGAGACCGACACGGCATTACAGGCGATATCGCAGGGAGTTATCACCAGAACTGCCCCGGGGGTATTTGTTTTTAAAAATGACAATCCGCTCACACAGATTTCTCTTGCTATCGGCCGTTATAAAAACAAAAAAATGGAAGCAGGTGGTATCGAATTCGGGGTATGGTATCTTGAAGGACATGATTTCTTCAGCAAATCCCTTCCGGAAATCAGGGACACGATTCCGGCATTGATCGCTGAGAGATTCAGGGATTTCCAAAGGACGTACAACCTGAACTATCCGTTCAGGCGGTTGTCGGTAGTGGAGGTTCCCGCCCAGTTCAAATCATACGAAAGAACGTGGACGCTCAGCCAGGAATACTTGCAGCCCGAACAGGTATTTTTACAGGAGAAGGGATTTTTGCTTCGCGATATGGATATCAGAATTTCAATGAAACGGGAAAAAATTTGGAGCGAAAGGGAAGGACAAGGATTGACCGATAAGGAATATCAGATCAGGGCATTAAACAATATTATCGGTAATTTTATCAGGGAAGGGGGAAGGCCCAACATTCGTTTCAGGGCAGGCCAGGTCACCGTTGCCACTGAGATGGCAAATCCATATTTTCTTTTTCCGCAGCTATACCATTTCAGAAACCATATCCGTTCAAACAGGTGGCCCGTTATCGATCTGGTACTGGAAGCATATTTTAAAGGCCAGTCAAGCGATATGAGGTCGTCATGGATGCGCGATATGTCGGGATTAAGTGAAGATGAGATGGCCAATATTGCATTGCAGGATCATTCTTTTGAAGAATTGCTCGGAATCAGGGAGCAGCAGAAACTGGTTGATAATCTGATCAAACTGAAAGGTTCGTTCCTGTTCACCATGATTCAGTCGAAGGCAGGAGAGTCGGAGTTTTCAGGTTTTCTGACTTCCGTCCTGAAAGAAAACCAATTCAGGATGCTGGCTTTCGACAGTCTTGATCAGATGATCTACAGGGAATTCGGGATAGCAATTGTGCCTTTTATGGATAACTGGTTTAAAGATAAGAGATTACCCGGATTCTTAATATCCCCAGTCACTGCCGTGAACACCAAATCGGAAGACCAGATACGCACCATGGTTTCATTCAGTGCAAGCAATACATCCGATGCCGATGGTGTGATCAAGCTGACTTTCAGGATGGGGGGATTCGGAGGCGGACGGGGAAGGATGCGTATGGGAGGCAACCCCGATGACAATGTCAACAAGATTCTGTTTTTAAAGGCGGGAGAGACAAAAAAAGCAAGTTATCTTTTTGATACAGAACCTAGAGGGCTTACCATCAACACATTGACATCGAAAAATATACCTCAGACACTAGCACAGTTTTTCAGCAAAGTCGAAGAAGACCTGAAGGTTGTTCCCGTTGAAGGTGAATTTGTTTCAGACAAACCGGTTTCATTGCTTCTTCCCAATGAGATCGTTATCGATAATGAAGATTCAGATTTTTCATATACAGTCACAGACAAAACTTCGTTGCTGTATAAGCTCATTATTAAAAAGGAAGAAACTGGATTAAAGTATTCGGGATTCAACAACTGGAGGCCTCCTCTCAACTGGACCAACACTACGAATACCGGTTTTTACGGATTGTATGTCAGGTCAGCCTATTACCTGAAATCGGGAACCGGTGATCAGACAGCAACCTGGACCCTGCCGGTAAAAGAAGCTGGTCACTACGATGTATTTACCTATATTTATCCCATGGGAGCCCGCGGCGGGTTTCGGATGGGTGGCCATGGCAGGAGCGGTGAAGAAGAAAAGGGAGAATATCACTATTTCATTACCCATGATGATGGTGTGACAGAACAAACCCTTCAGATCGAAACTGCCGAACAGGGATGGAACAGCCTGGGATCTTTTTATTTCTCCCCTGGCCATGCGAAAATCATGCTTACAAACAAGTCGGCTAGGAAAACTGTTATCGCCGATGCAATCAAAATTGTGAAGAACTAAAATGGAAAATTGAAAACATATTTGGTTGAAATGAGTATGTTTAGCGAGACACGAACAAGTATGATTCATGTGTTTATGTGAGTTCTCTGCCAACCCTGCCTCTCCTGTCTACCGGTAGTCAGGCGGCAGGCAGGCATTTCGTTGAGAGGTAGTATGAAGAGCAAAAGTTCTTTCGGAAAATGTAGAAATTAACATTGAAAATTTATACGGATGAAATTCCCATGAGCTAAAAAAAAGCACACCAACCGGAATGAATAACGACCT
>CAYNBE010000229.1:0-4763 GCA_964395045.1 uncultured Prolixibacteraceae bacterium
GCGCAAGTGCAAGAAACAAAGGACGGAGAATCGGGTTGGTTTCTTTTACTACCAATATTTTATCCCTCCGGGATATTCATCATATTTTGCAGTTCATAATCAGGGAACAACGGGCAGGTTTCGCAACGAACTTTAAAGTACCCACAAAATAACCGCTGCAGGATTTCATTCTTTTTTTCTTTCCTCTTCTCCCGGTCTCCCATTCACCCGGTCTCTCCGTTACATACTCGTTCTCCGGCTTCTGCGTATCAAAATCCGCAGTGAAATTTAATATGATGGCAGTACCCTGACGCGGTGACCACTTTGAGAATGTATATCCCCCGGGGAAGGGAATGAAGAACATAACTGGTTTTTCCGGATTGCATAGGGAGGTTCCTGGCCAACTGCCTCACCGGTTCGCCCCTGAGGTTGTACACAATACAGCTGACTATGTCGGGATAAGGTACCACCAATGTGACGGTGGTTTTGTGAAACGAAGGATTTTGATGCACTTCAATGATATATCCCGTTTCCATGTCCATGTTTTCACCCGGTTCGATGGCTGCAAAACTTCTGCTGATGTAGTTTCTCTGGCAAAACCTCAGATCCGCTTCTTTCCAGTCGGTGGGGCAACCGTCGTTGATTTTTGCCCCGTTATAGGCAGCAAACAACCCTGTTTCTTTCATGGTTTCTGTATCCGACAGGTTTGCAGGAAAGCTAAATGTAACATAGTCAAGGTGATATATGACAGAGATGGAAGGAGTCCTCTGGCGGATATTCTCTGCAATCAGCCCGGTTTCCCGGTGGTCGGGATGGGTTTCGGTATTGAGCGCCTGACTGAATTCATGGGTGTGGAGAAGTACCCCAGTACCTGTATCCTCGGTTTTAACAATGGTACGGATTGTATTCACAAGGTCGTGCCAGCCATAATACATGGTCAATCCTGTCACATCTTCCAGTTTCCGCAGAATTCCCCTTCTGAAGTTATTGATATAGGTCGAATCTTCGGGATTAAATCCACATCTCAGCCTTGGAGGATGGTCCAGGTCAAGATGGCCGTCGGGCAAACGCAGAAAATATTTGACAACATTCTTGTATTGCCATTTCGTGATGGTGTGTTGATTGACAGAAACATGTAAGTTCTGCGGTCTTGCTTTGCCCGCAGGAGGACTTCCGGCATGGTCGGTCACAAGATAAACCGAATTTTTTGCTCCGTTCTCACGGGCAATGAAATAGGGGATGTGAAAAGCACAATTACCTGTTTTGTTGCAGGCATCCCCGTTGGTAAGATAAATAAACACGACTTTGTGTGAGGCATCCGATATGTCGTTATAAGCATCGATCCCCATAAAGAGTTGCCAGTCGTCCTGATGGGCAACAAGATAAACCGATGTCTTCTTATACTGGCAAAAGGATTCTGAACCGGTGATCAGTACCATAAAGACCATATACGGAAACCATATTCTCATCTCTTTTGCGATCAGTCTGATAAATATATGGAGTATTTGTATTCAGGATGCGGTTTGCATAAAAAATCGTGACTGTCATTGTTGCTATCGTTATCATCGTTGTCATGGTCGTCATTTGTCAAGTACATCATTCCGTTACCTCGCGAAGCCGGGAATGAGGTCCTAACAAGCATTGTTGTCGTGGGGGGAATTGTCATTTTCAAATTATCACATTTTCAATTTTTTTACAAGCCGGTGCAAGAAACAGCGGTTAGGAAATATCGCAATGCTTTTCTCTGATTGGAACGCGGATGACGCAAATTTTACGGATTAAAACGGATTTTATGATGTTTCGCTCTCCCGCTCGCTCTCCCTGTCGCTCTCCATGTCTCCCCGTTATCTGCACTGGTGCAAGAAACAAAGGACGGGGAATCGGGTTGGTTTCTTTTACTACCAATATTTTACCCCTCCGGGGTATTCGTTATGTTTACCCATTCATAATCAGGGAACAACGGGCAGGTTTCGCAACGAACTTTAAAGTAACCATAAAATAACCGCTGCAGGATTTCATTCTTTTTTTCTTTTCTCTTTTCCCGGTCACCCAGTCTCCGAGTCACCTTCAGCTTCTTCCTGCTATTCCAACCGCAATTCTGATTCCGTCAGCTCCGCTGCTGATAATCCCGCCGGCATAGCCGCTTCCTTCGCCGGCCATGTAGAGGTTCTCAAAACCTTCGCACCTTCCCTGTTCATCCCTGACAACCTGGATGGGCGAAGACGTTTTGCTTTCCAACCCCAGCAAAATTCCTGTGTCAAATCCTTTCAGCTTCCGGTTGAAATCAATCAGCCCTTCTCCGATTGCGCTGATAACCTGTTCGGGAAGCATTTCCCACAGCGGTGCATGGACCAGTCCGAGCGGATAGCTGGTTTCAGGAACTCCTGAAGTCAGGCTTTGTTTGTGAAATTCTTTGATGGTGCAGAATGGTGCCTTGTATCCCTGCCCGGTTTCAAAAAACAGACGTTCAAGTTCTTCGACCCTGTCAAGCGCTTCGGAAGGAGACGCCGGATGCCCGCACAAAAGGTCGGGGTGGAGGGCAGCCACACAGGCCGCATTTGCAAAACGCCCGTCACGCCGGTAATTGCTCATTCCGTTGACAATGTTGCAGGCAGCGGATGCTGTGGCTGGCACAACCACTCCTCCCGGGCACATGCAAAATGTGAATACCGGTAACCGTCCTTCCCTGTTGGAGGTGAGCCTGTATTCTGCTGCCTTTACACCGGGCAGCCCGGGCCGGCCCCACTGGGCCATGTTGATCACCTCCTGCGGATGCTCGGTCCTGAAACCCAGGGCAAAGTTCTTGGTTCGGAAAAGAACACCACAACCGGTCAGCATCCGGTATGTGTCGTATGCCGAGTGGCCCGGTGCAAATATGAAAAGGTCTGCTTCAATGGTTCCGGCAGAAGTGACGGCTGCCTGAATGCGACCAAAGCTTTGCCTGAGATTATCAACCGTGCATTTAAAAAAAATCTTTCCCCCCATCTTTAAATATTCTTCCCGCAGGTTCTTTATAACCTTCCGCAAGTTGTCGCTGCCGACATGAGGGTGTGTAAGGTAGCCTATTTCAGCCGGTGCGCCGGCATAAATGTATTGATCGGTGATAAACTGTTTTTCGGCAGAAATGTATTTCGATCTTGAAGTCAGCTTCCCGTCGCTGAATGTACCTGCCCCGCCTTCACCAAAAGCATAGTTGGAGTCTGGACTGAAAATTCCGGTTTTTTCGAATTGCCCGATGCCTTTCCCCCTTGTTTCGACCTCCGTTCCTCTTTCCA
Source organism: uncultured Prolixibacteraceae bacterium (assembly GCA_964395045.1). GTDB lineage: Bacteria > Bacteroidota > Bacteroidia > Bacteroidales > Prolixibacteraceae > UBA1413. The sequence continues at coordinate 3,255 of CAYNBE010000229.1, forward strand.
CAATCGTGGTTTCCAATCCGGCTTTCTGAAGGACAAAGGCCGAGAAAAAACCCGCCGGTCCGCTGCCAACAATCATGGCTTTCTTCTTTTTTTCGGCACGGGGAATGAAAAGTTCAGAGTGTTTTTCGGGGTTTCCTCCGGCCAACTCATCCGAAAAGACCCCAATCCTTACTTTCCAGTGAATGTTACGCCGGTTTCTTGCATCGAGGTTCATGTTGAGAATCTCGTACCTGAAACGGCTGATCCGGAGTAGTTTGCCTGTTTTTTGCTTTAGGATTTCTTCCCTGAAACCTGGGGGCAGTTCCATTTCAATCATCCGGTATCCCATCTCAATGCATTCTGATGGTTATTTGGTACATATTCCGTTTTTTGTTAAGCGTTCAAGATTCATATAAGAATAATTGAACTGGTTGGATTCATCAACATAATCTTCGTTCATGACTATTTTCCAGTCGTCGTAATTTATTGCGGGGAAAAATGTGTCGGCTTCAAATTCCTTGTGGACAACCGTCAGATAAAGCCTCCCGGCCAGCGGAAAGAACTGCCTGTATACCGAACCTCCTCCGATGACAAATACTTCATCTTCGCTTTTCACCAGGCTGAGTGCTTCATCCACTGAAAAAACAGTTTCACATCCCGGAAAATAGTCATCGTATTTGTCGGTGATGACAATGTTCCTCCTTCCGGGCAAAGGCCATTTCGGGAGCGATAAAAGGGTATTTCGTCCCATGATCAGAGAATGACCTGACGTAATTTGCCTGAACCGCTTCAGGTCGTTGGGAAGGTGGAAGAGCAGGCGGTTGTTCAAACCGATGGCAAAGTTTTCGGCAATTGCCACAATGATTGAAATGACAGGCATTTCGGGTTGGTTTGTTAAAGTTATTTGTTAATAAATCTGCTTAAACGGATACTTTACCCGGAATATGCGGATGTGCTTTGTAGTCAATTATTTCGAAATCCTCGTATTGGAATTCAAAAATTGATTTAATCTCCGGATTAATCTTCATACGGGGAAGAGGATAGGGAGTTCGGGAAAGCTGGATTCGCACTTGCTCCAGATGATTGGAATAAATATGAACGTCGCCCCCGGTCCAGATGAATTCACCCGGTAAAAGGTCACAGACCTGGGCCATCATCATGGTGAGAAGGGAATAGGATGCAATGTTGAAAGGCACTCCGAGAAAAACATCACAGCTTCTCTGGTATAACTGACAGGAAAGCCTTCCGTTTGCGACGTAAAACTGGAAAAGGATATGACAGGGAGGGAGGCGCATTTTGTCGAGTTCGCCTACATTCCAGGCACTTACGATGTGCCGGCGTGAATCTGGATTTTCCCTGATGTTTTGAACAACCCCGGAGATCTGGTCGATATACCTTCCATCGGCAGCCGGCCAGCGTCGCCCCACACGCCGCCAGTGTCAGCGCCACGACCCAGCGCCCGGGCGCCGCCGGCCCCGCGCCGCCGCCGCCGGGCGACCCACTCCGGGCCGGACGAAGCCGTTGGCCCGG
>CAYNBE010000229.1:4773-5642 GCA_964395045.1 uncultured Prolixibacteraceae bacterium
AACATGCGCCCCAGCTCCCCGTTCTCATCGGCCCACTCATTCCATATCCTGACTCCGTTCTGCTGAAGGTATCCGATATGGGTATCACCTTTCAGAAACCAAAGGAGTTCATAGATGATCGATTTGAGGTGAAGTTTTTTAGTCGTGAGCACAGGAAAGCCTTCTGATAGGTCAAATCGCATCTGGTGACCGAAAATGCTGATCGCCCCGGTCCCCGTCCGGTCTTTCTTTTCCGTTCCTGTATCAAGGATGGTCTTAATAAGATCAAGATATTGTTTCATGAATGAATTGGTTATTTGCAAAGATAATAATTCAGGCAATCGCAAAGAATGAAAACGGAACTAACTCATTCACCTGATCAGCAGGAATTATTCCGGCCCCCTGCAAGCCAGGCATTTGCCCGGAATAAGGTCACAGATAACCCCGATGACTTTTTTATTGACATTATCTTTTGAAAAATACTTCCCGATGCAGGAATAGAAAAGCAATGATTAATTTTGGGAAGAAAGGAGGTAATACTTGAAAAAGATCGGTTTGTTGTCCGATACACATGGCGACCTGGATGAAAGGTTGTACCGCTTTTTTGAAGGTGTCGATGAAATCTGGCATGCCGGCGACATCGGAAACATGGAAATTGCCGGTCAGCTGGCCGGTTTCAGGCCGTTGGTGGCGGTAACGGGAAACATCGACGGGGGAAAACTTCGGAACATCTATCCTGAGCAACATCGTTTTTTTTGTGAGGATACTGATGTATGGATGACCCATATCGGGGGATATCCCGGCCACTACGCTCCCGGTATTAGGGAGGAAATCAGAAGAAATCCTCCCAGTTTGTTAGTTTGCGGTCATTCGCACATCTTACGGATTAT
>CAYNBE010000230.1:0-5628 GCA_964395045.1 uncultured Prolixibacteraceae bacterium
TACCCACATCCGAACTAGTTTCTGATTTTGTGATTTCAGCAGAAGGAATTGGCCCTGACGGATTGCCCGGTTCAAACGCAAAAATCTTTCAGGTAAAATAGTTGACGGATAAAGGCTGAATAAAGCTTGATCACTTTTTTTTAATTGTTACGGAAGAAAAGGGAATGATTATTTTTGAAGCGGAAAGAGTGCTAATGAATTGAACGATGGAGAAAATCAGTAAATTAATCGCAGAAAAGGGGTATATTGATGAACCGGTGGGTCCTGAAGTCAGGCTTGTTGGTGAAATCAACAGAATGAGGAAGGAAAAGAATGCGGTCATTCTCAGTCACTATTATGTGGATCCGGAATTGCAGGAAATTGCTGATTACGTTGGAGACAGTCTGGGATTGTCGCAACAGGCTGCTGCCACTGATGCAGATGTGATTGTTTTCGTCGGTGTACATTTTATGGCCGAAACCGCAAAAATTCTGAGTCCAGGGAAGAAAGTCCTCGTTCCCGATCTCAAGGCAGGATGTTCGCTGGCTGAATCGGCGCCTGCTGAAGCTTTTACCGCATTCAGGCTGCGATATCCCGACCATAAAGTGATATCTTATATCAACTGTTCTGCCGAGCTGAAAACCCTTTCGGATGTCATCTGTACATCGGCCAATGCAATCAAAATTGTCAGGAGCTTTCCCGAATCACAGCCACTCATCTTTGCACCCGACAGGAATTTAGGGAATTACATCAACAGTCTGACAGGCAGAAATATGGTTCTTTGGGATGGGGCATGTATGGTTCATGAAAAATTTTCAGTTGAGAAGATTTTGGCTCTGATGAATCTACATCCTGATGCCAAATTCATTGCACATCCCGAGTGTGAGGAGCCGGTGCTTTTGCTTGCCGGGTTCATCGGTTCAACCACTGCATTATTGAGTTATGTTCAGAAAAGCTCATCGAAAAAATTCATAATCGCTACCGAAAGCGGGATTCTCCACCAAATGGTCAAAGTATGTCCGGAAAAGGTGTTCATACCGGCACCTCCGGTTGATTCGACCTGTGGATGCAGCGAATGTTCCTTTATGAAGCTGAATACCTTGCAGAAATTATACCTGTGTATGAAATATGAAAATCCTGAAATTGTGCTGCCATCCGAAATTATAGAGAAAGCCCGGTTGCCGATCCAAAGGATGCTTGAACTTTCCTGATCAAACTTTCCGGAAACGGACAACCAAAAAGCCGGAAAACTGAAACTGGTAAGGATCATTCAAATAACAGAACAGAAATATCAGTTTGTTTTGCCCAGGTTTTCGACCAGAAGGTTTTTTTCCGATACTTCAATTGCTTTCAGAAGGGTTTTGTCAATTTTCTGGATAATCGGATAAAAACCTTCTTCACCCAGGATATTTCTTGAAATATACGCTTTTAACTGAGTGCTGATGATAGTTTCCGATTCCTTCAGTCCCTTCGGATCGGGTTGGACGCCCTTTGAGGCAGCGTACCGGACAAACCTATCCATTATATTTTCTTCATCAAGCATCTGTTCAATTTCAGAAGCTGTCTTCAGTTTGGCCAGCCTGTCCCGGTTTTGGTCGGTATACTGTAGTGCATACTGATAGATAAGCCCTATCCGGATTATATCCATAAAATATTTTGACCGGCCTGAAGTATCGGCAGGAACAAAGATGTCGGGCATGATACCTCCACCTCCATAAACAGTCCGTCCCCTTTTTGTTTTATATTTCAATGAATCGGCAAAATGGATACTGTCGGCCACTTCAAATTCGCCATGTTCCATCCGGTTGAAAAGATCTTCAAAATACTTTTCATTTCCTTCTTTATATGATTTCTGGATGCTCCGGCCACTCGGTGTATAGTAACGGGCAACACTGAGGCGGATTGCGGAACCGTCGTTGAATGGAATCTGTTCCTGGACGAGGCCTTTTCCGTATGATCTTCTTCCGACGACGATTCCCCGGTCGTTGTCCTGAATGGCCCCGGCCAGAATTTCGCTGGCTGAAGCTGAGAATTCATCAATCAGGACGATCACATTTTTATCAATCCAGGCATCGTGTGCGGTGGCATTGTACGTTTTTCTCGGTTGTGATTTGCCCTGTGTGTACAAAATCGGTTCCCCTTTTGTGAGGAAATCATCCAGAATCCGGAGTACAACATTAAGATAACCACCTGGATTGCCCCGGAGGTCGATGATGACCTTCTTTGCACCCGACTTGTCAAGTTTCTGCATAGCTCTGGCAAACTCCTCATAGGTTTGTTCCGCAAAACGGCTGATCTTCACAAAACCGGTTTGGCTGTTGATCATATACGACACATCCACACTGTAAATAGGAATTTCTCCCCTGATGATGTTGAAGCCAAGCAGCTGGCTGAACCCTCTTCTGTGGATGCCAATTTTTACATGTGTGCCTTTCGTGCCGCGAAGAAGTTTTAATACCTGTTCATTTTTTATCCCTGTACCGGCAACAGTTGAATCATTGATTGTAACAATCCGGTCGCCTGGAAGGATTCCCAGTTTAGCTGAGGGTCCTCCGGAGATTACATCCACGATCATGATGGTATCTTCGAAGATCGAAAATTGGACTCCGATACCGGAAAAGTTCCCCTGCATATCTTCATTCACCTCTTTCATGTCGCTGGCTGGAATATAGGTCGTGTGGGGATCAAGGTTCCCGAGCAATTCAGGAATTGTTTTTTCGATGATTTCAGAGGTGTTGACACTGTCGACATATTCCGAATCAATCAGTTGGATGATGGCTCCCAGCTTATTTCCTGATTGACCTGAACCTGGTTTCCTGATCAGATAGTTCCCGGGATGTAAGGCTACTCCGATCATAAAGCCCGCAATAAGAAACAATGCAAGCAGCAGCAGAACTAAAATCAGATAACGTCTGTTCATATTTTCAGATTAAATCGGTTTCTATCTGTATTACTTCAATATTTGCTCTTTTTAAAAGGTTTATCCCGTCTTCGATCCGGTAATTTTCGGTAAAAACCACCCGTTTTATGCCAGCCTGAATGATCAGTTTTGCACACTCAAGGCAGGGTGAAGAGGTTACATACAAAGTACCTCCGTCACTGCTGTTGTTCGATTTAGCTACTTTGGTGATTGCATTTGCTTCAGCATGCAAAACATATGGTTTGGTCTGTCCGTTTTCATCTTCGCAAATGTTTTCAAAGCCGGAAGGTGTTCCGTTGTACCCATCCGAGATGATCATCTTATCTTTTACGAGCAGAGCTCCTACTTTTCTTCTGTTGCAATAGGAATTCTGGGCCCAAACCGAAGCCATTTTCAAATAGCGCTGATCGAGCAGGTATTGTTTGTTGCCGGATAAAGATCCCATTTTCAGTCAACGTTACATTACAGAATTGCAAATGTATTGCATTTGTTTATTTTAAACGGTTTCTTTTGGATTTGATTCATGAAAAAATGAGGATTAAAAAGGCAGTGTATCTATCTGATCATAGAATTCTGCCAAAATTTTTTCATGATTTTTAAAGTCCGGCTGAATACAAATCGCCATTCTGAAAACTGCAGTTTTAATCAAACCTGGCTATTAAGGATCAGCAAATAAAAAAGGACAGAAAAATTCTGCCCTCTTTTACGTATATTCAAAGAACCATTAACGTTTTTATTTTTTAATCAGGAGCCAGGTATCGGCATATTTCGGAAAATCGTTCCGTATTTGGATCAACCTGGTCCGGGCTTCCGATTCATTGTTGTATGAATCGACAGTTACCCGGTAAAATCCTGTCTCACTTTGAACAATGATGGGTTTAAATCCTTCCGAAATAAGGGTTTGCCTGAAATTCTGTGCGTTTTCGAGAGAGCTGAATGAACCTGTAATGATAAAGTAGCTGTTTTGGTTCTGTTCTTCAGATTTTGTAAAAGTGATTGCCTCTTTCCTGACGGGAATAGGTTTTTCTTCCCTGATAACCTCCGTGGTTTCCTTAGGCTGAGGTACTGTGAATACCTTTGGAGGGGCGGTGGTTTCCGAAGTCTGCACTGCTGGTTCGAATGGTGCCTTGGCTGTTTTTTTCGTTGTTTTGCAGGCCGGCAGGCTGAGTACAGCGATTATACAAAAGAAGATTAGTTTTTTCATTTTTTAAAGTTCATTTATACGTTGCAACATGTAAAAATAATACGACAGGGGTCTGACAGGTGATTTCACAACAAAGAGTTTTCCACAACGGATTGTTGGTAACCGATCAGGAGGACTGAAACTCAGGATTTATTTCGCATGATGGTATCAAATGCAGAAAGAAAGGCTCTTTCAATTGTGGAATATGGAAGTTTCTTGACGCCCACATAGTAAAACATGACCGACAGGTTGTGGTTGCCGGCAGAAGAATAGAGAATGGATTTATTCAGACGGTATATCTCCCTCATTTTTCGCTTAATGGAATTGCGGTCGACAGCATTTCTGAAATATTTTCTGCTTACACCGAAGGCCGCTTTGATCAGAGAGGATCCATCTCCGTCGTTCATCAACCACGTTATCCTGACCGGGTAAACAATGAAAGAGCGGCCATTTTCAAAAAGTAGTGCAATCTCTTTTTGATTTTTAAGTTTTTCAGATTTTTTGAATGTGAATCTTTCTTTGTTCATGGATGTTAAAAAGGCCGGTTGTTTGGCCGGCCTTTTATTCATTTGCTTTTATTCGCATTTTTGATGTAGTGTTCCAGCGCCATCGTCATGGAAGGAGCTTCCGGTGTCGGTGCTTCGATATCAGCGGTTAAGCCGGCCTCTTTTACTGCCATAGCGGTTGTCGAACCAAAGCAGGCTATCTTAGTATCATTTTGTCTGAAATCAGGAAAATTCTCAAGCAATGATTTAATCCCGGACGGACTGAAAAAAACCAGGATGTCGTACTTGATATCTTTCAGATCTTGAAGGTTGCTGCTGACAGTCCGGTATAAAATGGCAGGCTTGTAATTGAACCCTCCTTTGTCGAGCAAACGGGTGGTTTCCTGTGAATGTAAGTCAGACAAGGGAACCAGGTAGTACTCTTCTTTGTGCTTTTTCATGATATCAATCAGATCGGGCATTGTTCCGTTGGCATGGAATATTTTTCGTTTACGGTAAACAATGTACTTCTGAAGATAAAAAGCGGTTGATTCCGATATGCAGAAATATTTCATTGTGTCAGGAATATTCACCCTGAGTTCCTGTGCAAGCCTGAAAAAGTGATCAATAGCTGTACGGCTGTTAAAAATTACTGCCGTAAAATCGCTGATGTGGATTCTTGTCTGACGGAATTCTTTGGCAGAAACACCTTCAATGTGTATGAAAGGCCGGAAATCGATCTTAACTGATGTATTTTCCGCAAGCTCAGTGTAAGGAGACCTGACAGGTCCGGGGTCAGGTTGGGTTACGAGTATTGATTTGATTTTCAATTTTCTACTATTTAATTAAACAACCTCCTCAAAAAATCTCAAATCACTTTAAAAAAGAGCATCAAGGGTAAAATTTCGAGGGTACAAAGGTATAAAAAGAGATAAAATATTGAAAATTGTTTTTTTAATAAAATCTTTGTCCCTCTGCCAAGCATGAATAGATAAACAACAACAGCTAGAATAACTCCGGTAACCATTGAATAATAAGGTAACGGGTCGGGTGCCCAGGCT
>CAYNBE010000231.1:0-5550 GCA_964395045.1 uncultured Prolixibacteraceae bacterium
TTACAAAATTTTCATTTTCATGTAACTTATCCTGATTATCGGTTCTAATGCATCCGGTAATCCGGATTCTTTGGAAGAATGGCTGATTCCCAGGCCAAGGGAAATTTCAGTTGGAGTTGGCAATCTTGAATACCGCGAAGGCCGAATCATCTGCAGTGATATCACCGATCCTGAAGTTTACCCTATTGTAAAATTGGTTCAATCTGTTTTTTCGGAATTGGGACATCAATATCATCTTTCGGCTGTTGAATCAAACGGAGAAATCCCTTTCATAAAGTTGGAAATCGATCGCAACATGGATATCAAGCCACAAGGGTATAACCTGAAAATTGGCAAGGAATCTATTCGTTTGACAGCCAGGGATAAACCGGGTTTGTTCTACGGGGTCCAGACATTGAAGCAAATAGCAGGTTTTGCCATGGCCAGGTACAGATTCCCAATTGTACAAATTACCGACTGGCCCGATTTCGAACGCAGGGGGGTTCTGCTCGACGTGAACAAGGACCAGGTACCCACCATGGAGACTTTCCGGAACCTGATTGATCTGCTCGCATCATGGAAAATCAACGAATTCCAGATTTTTTTCAAATATGCATTTTCATTTGTCAACCATCCGGAAGTATCACAAAATTACAGTCCCGTCACTGCCGAACAGATTATTGAACTGAACCATTACTGCAGGGAACGGTTCATTGATCTGGTTCCTTATCATGACGGATTCGGGAAATTGTCGGAATGGATGAAATATGACAGATACCGTCACCTGGCAGAATGTCCCGATGGATGCGAGACAAAGTGGGGCAGGTATGGACCAAGCAGCCTTAGTCCGGCTGTGCCTGCTTCACTTGACCTGATCGATGAAATCTACCAGGAACTGTTGCCAAATTACAGCAGCCGTTTTATGAACATTGGCAGCGATGAAACCGTGGAACTGGGTATCGGTCGTTCCCGTGAAATGTGTAATGAACAGGGTGTTGGCCGGGTTTATCTCAATTTCCTGAAAGAAGTGAAAGCCCGTGCTTCACGAAATGGTCAGCGCGTCCAGTTTTGGGGGGACATCATCATAAAACATCCGGAGCTGATTCCCGAAATACCAAAGGACATGATTCCCATGGTTTGGGGCTATGAAGCAAATCAGCCGGTAGAAAGCGAGATTGTGAAGTTCAGGGATTCAGGCCTCGAGTTTTATGTTTGTCCCGGTACTTCTGCCTGGAACTCTATAGTTGGACGGCTTGATGTGGCAATTGCCAACCTTCTGAATGCCGCAGAATTAGGGAAAAAATACAATGCACTGGGGTATCTGAACACCAATTGGGGGGAATACGGGAACTGGCATCCAATATCCGTTTGTTATCCAGGGTACCTGTATGGTGCTGCTGTGAGCTGGGCTGTCGATGCAAACAGGGAAACGGATATTCCATTTTTGCTGAACCAATGGGTTTTCAATGACCCGACAGCTAAAGCCGGAGACGCTGTTGTCAGCCTGGGGAAAGCCCACTCCCTGACCGAAGTTAAACTTGGCAACAACAATATTTTTAACTATGCATTAACCTCGGTATCCAAACCGCTGAAAGGGGAACGATTTGAAAAACTTACCCTTAAAAGCATTGCAAGTGCAGATTCGTCGCTTGCCGCAAATATTGGTAAACTCACTCTTGCATCCATGTCGTGCAGGGATGCCTTCCAGGTAACCCGGGAACTTGTCCTTGCTGCAGAGCTTTGCCGCCATGCCTGCAGAATTATGAAGAACAAGGTGGCTGCAGGAGACGGTACCCTGGACCATATCACGGAACCAGAACGCCGGTTTTTGATCACCGACCTCACCCGGATCATCGCAGCCTACAGAGATGTCTGGATAGGAAGAAACAGGGTAGGCGGTCTTGAAGAAAGCACCGGTAAACTCCAGAATATCCTGAAGTTTTACCAGGAACTGGAATTAAAAAATGAAAAATGAATTAAACCGAATTAAAGCTAAAAAAATGAAAAAGAAAATCAATTCCAACCCTATTCGATTGCTACCGGGATTGCTGTTGTTGTCCTTGGCAGTGATCTGCTTTTCCGGATGCAGTGAACAACCGGGTAAGACCAGCGATATTCCAGGGTATATTTTGCCATCGGACCTGCGCGATACACTTCCTGCCGAAGTCATCGCAAAAGTAGCCGCCCTTCACAATGATATGAAAGCAGGTAAAGATCCTTCTTTTGAAAATGTCTCCCCCATCTTTCCAAAAATGAAATATCCTCAGGCCATTGTGGGAGTGAAAGAACACGTTGGCAGGTTTTATGTTTCCTGGGACGGGCGGATTATCTGCCCCCCGTTGCATGTTTTTTTCAGACTTGGCAGGGACACAACCACTTTCGGGGAGGAAGCTGAAAATTTGAGCCGCTCCCTGGTGGATGGCTATCTTCCGGTAATAACCACAACCTATACACATGAGGGGCTTGTTTATGAGGAAACTGTTTACGGTTATTCGCCCGATTTCTCAACTTCCAAACCTTTGGCTGCTTTTATTAGAATGAAGGTGATCAATCCCTCATCGGATGCAAGAGAATCGCGACTGACGGTTTGTTTTCAAAACGTTGCTGAAGAGGGAAAATATAAACTGCCCAAAAAGGATGTCCCTGTAAGTGAAAAGCTTTCACTGATAGGGAAAAATATTCAAAATGAAAAAGGGAACGTGATATTTTGTTCAAAACAGGCTGGAGGTATTTTTGACAAGGACAGACTCCTTTTTGATTTTAAACTGAATTCCTGGGCAGAAAAAGAATTTGTTTTCTGTTTTCCGTATCTTCCGATACAAAAAATTGATGAATCCAATCTTACCAATGGCTCGTTTGATGAAGGACTGGATAAGGTGAGGGCTTTCTGGAAGGAGGTGGTGAAAAGGGGCATGGAATTGAATGTTCCTGAACCGATCGTGACAAATGCCTATAAAACATGGCTCATAAACAATTTCCTATTGGCAGAGGAAGACATTGGCCGCGGTTATTACGAAGTTCATGATGCCCCCTATTTCTACACCTCCGTATATGGTTTTGCATCAGCAATGTACCTGAACACTCTGACCACAAGAGGATACTTTGATGAAGCAAAAAAATGTGTGGATATGTTTATCGGGTTTCAGCAGGAAAACGGATTTTTTACTGGGAAGAAGCCTGATATCATCCCCCATCAGAATGGAAGTATTATTTATGCTATATGCCAGTTATACAGAAACACCGGTGACAAGGAATGGTTTCAAAAAATCGTCCCCCATGTTATCAAAGCATGTGATGCAATCATCCTTGACCGGAGGTCCAATATGCAACCGGGAGATGGGGTCAATCCGGCAACATACGGGCTCCTTTCTGAATACCGCTACTGTGTTGACGGTGTCGGTAAAGCCACCTATGCCAGGGAATATCTGGGGAACGCCTGGTGTTGGGCAGGTATGAACGAGGCAGCAATTGCTCTTGGAGAACTGGAAGGTGAATACAAAAAGGAGAGTGAAAGACTAAAGAAAGAAGCGGAAGACTACCGGAGGGATATTTTCTCTTCAATAGAGAAAACCGTGATAAAGGAAAAGGGAGTTACTTTCCTTCCCCTGGTTATTACCGACACAGCCTTATATAAAACCATGGGTGAGAGTGAGATGTCGATGTATTATAACATCCTCTCACCCCGGATGATTGAATCAGGGATATTTGACCGAAAAGATAAAAGGATAAACTGGATACCTGATTATCTTGAGCAATCGGGTCGTCTTGTACTAGGGATGCCGCGTTGGAGAGGAAGCGGAGGATTTGATCCCCACTTCATTGCCGGGTATGCACTGACTAACCTGCGACTTGACAGAATCGACAAATTCCTCCTTTCATTTTATGGCATTGTTGCATACGGGATGGCCAGGGAAACCTTCGCAACAAACGAACACTGGTTTATCACCACAGGTACATCGAATTATCTCAATGTAGGTGAAAAGCATTGGGCTTCAGCAAGGCAACCTCATCTGCATTCAACGGTAGAATCGATCCGTATGACAAATATGATGCTGATCAGGGAGGAAGGGGATGAGATCTGGCTGACATGGGGTACTCCCCGGAAGTGGCTTGAAGACGGGAAAAAGATCGAGATAAAAAAAGCAAATACCGTGTTTGGTTCTTTTGATTTCACTGTTGAATCGCATGTGTCGGACGATTATATCAAAACCGATATTCATGCACAGCTGAGGAAATCACCCTCAGTAATCAGGTTAAAAGTACGCCATCCGGAAGGGAAAAAGATCAGGAACGTGGAGATCAACGGGGAATCATGGAAGAATTTCAATAACGAAGTAATCGATGTCGTGCCGCATGAAGGGAATGTTTCGGTCGTTGCACATTACTGACCGGTGAGTTTAAATTTGAAATTTCTGCCTTACAGGAACAACAGGGTAAGATGTTTTGATTACAAGTGTAATGATAGAAAAACAATAATAAGAAGCATAAACATGAATGAAATTGCAAAGCGGGAAGCGGATCATTTCCTGAACAATGAAAAGCAGTTCCACCTGGGAATGTTACCCACGGAACAATCAAATCCAAAAACAAAAAACCTGGATAAGACATTTACAGCCAATGCCTCTGCAGGGGTTCAAATGCTGTTGTCGGTCGACAAAGATGTGCAGAAGATGGCTGCGCGAGTATTGGCAGGCAAAGAGTTTGAAAGAATGACCGAAACCGGAATCCGGGCAGTTCAAAACGGTAAAAAGATTGTTTTTTCAGGTTGCGGTGCTACCGGAAGGTTAAGTATTCTCCTCGAATCGATGTGGCGCTGTTTTTTCAGGGATTTGGGCATGAAGTACCCTGAAACTTACCTGAAAGCAAAGAAATTTGAGAATTCCGTTTTCAGCATCATGACGGGTGGGGACTATGCCCTGATCCGTTCGGTCGAATATTTTGAAGATTACCAGGAGTTTGGCCGTCAGCAGGTCAGGGAGCTGAACATTGTGGAGGGAGATGTACTGATTGCCATCACCGAGGGAGGTGAAACATCTTCGGTACTGGGGACGGTAGCGGAGGCAGCCGACCGGGGGGCAAATATTTTTCTGATGTTTAACAATCCGGCCGATATCCTGGCTAAGCATATCGAACGGTCAAGAATTGCCATTGAGGATCCCCGTGTAACGGTTCTCGATTTATACTGTGGCCCTATGGCAATCGCCGGTTCGACCAGAATGCAGGCCACAACCTCCGAACAACTGGTTGCCGGTGCTGCACTGGAAAGAATCCTGCAAGGCACAATCATTGAACTGCTGACAGTTGAGGAACTGGAATTGCTGAATGTCAGAAAGATTGATTATGCCTGGGAGTTTGACAGGCTGCTCGGCGAACTGCGGGAGGATGCTAATACCGTGACCATTGCAGAGTATATCAAAACCGAAAAGGAGATTTACCAAAACAATGGCCTGGTGACATACTTTGCAAAGGAATTCCTGCTCGACATTTTTACAGATACCACTGAAAGGGCAACCACATTCATGCTGCCCCCATGTAAAAAATTTGATCACCTGGTCTCTCCTCCTTAATGTG
>CAYNBE010000232.1:0-5545 GCA_964395045.1 uncultured Prolixibacteraceae bacterium
TATTTCGGAAGCCGAAATATATGTTTATCTTCCCCGCAAAGAGAGCAATACAGGGGCAGCAGTGGTCATTTGTCCCGGGGGAGGGTATATCATGGAAGCGATCAGTCACGAAGGGTTTGAGATGGCTCAGTGGCTTGCAGCCAGGGGAATTGCCGGGATCGTACTGAAATACAGGCTCCCTTACGGGCATCATGTAATTCCGTCGGAGGATACCAGGAGGGCAATCAGGATGGTCAGGATGAATGCTGAAAAGTGGGGTATTCATTCCGGAAAAATTGGTCTGGCCGGTTCGTCAGCCGGTGGCCACCTGGCTTCTACTGCAGGAACCCGTTTCGACAATGGAAATCCATCATCCGATGATCCTGTCGAAAGGGTAAGTTGCCGGCCTGATTTTCTGCTTCTGCTTTATCCGGTGATCACCATGAAGGAAGATTTCACCCACATGGGATCCAGGACAAATCTTCTGGGAGAAAAGTATGACCAGAACCTTGTGGAACAATATTCCAACGAACTGCATGTGACAGCCACTACACCTCCGACCTTTTTGGTACTGGCCGATGATGACAAAACAGTCCCTCCCCGGAATTCTGTTGAATTCTATACACAACTGAAAAAAAACGGGGTGCCAGCCGAAATGCACATTTATGCAAAAGGAGGACATGGTTTTGGTATGACAAAAAAGAACATCCCTGCCGACAACTGGCCCGACCTGTTTCTCGACTGGATGAAGTCAACCGGGGTGATCGTCCGGTAATTTAAACGGCATCAATAGATTCAAGATTATTCACTATAGAAGTTCAGTTCGAAACTTTCAAATGTCACATCCGGCTGATGTTTTTCGGTATTGTCTCCGGTGCGGTTCGGGAAATTTCCCCCCATCTGGCTCACGGTCATTCCATTGCGGGAGCTGCGGTTTCAGCTACTATGTCAATTCAGCTGCTGCAGTGGCTGCCCTGATTTTCGATTCCCGGGGCCGGCTTCTGATGACCAGGAGGGCTCTGGAGCCCGACAAAGGGATGCTCGACCTGCCCGGAGGTTTTGTCGATCCTGGTGAATCAGCCGAAGATGCCCTGCGCCGTGAGGTCGCTGAAGAACTGGGAATAAAACTGAAAGAAGTCCGCTATCTGGCTTCCTGTCCCAATGATTATCCATTCTCGGGACTGACGGTTTATACAACCGATCTTGCTTTTCTGGCAGTGGCTGAGTCATTGGAGGAAATGGTCCCCCGTGACGATATTTCCGGTTTTGAATGGGTTGATCCGCAAAAGGTGAACCCTTATGATATCCCGGCAAAATCGATCCGGTATTTTGTTACAATAACTGCCGTGAGTGAAATCAAAGGTTCAGTGAAAAACAGCTGAACCGGGCAGGCATTGGCAGACTTCCTTCATAAGCACACAAAACCGGTGGGATGAGGTTCCGTGTTAAAATTTTATTAATCCTGCAATTATATTAAAAGAGTTCTAAGTCGGTTTCTTTTAGAGTGCTATTTTTGTATCATACAAAATGGCATAACAATGAAAAAATACCGGAATTCATTCTTCGTTTCACCGGTTCCCACCCGGAAAGGGGTTGTTATGCCCGCCGGTATGATGCGCATGCAATAGCCTTCGCCAGTTCCGTTTAAACGGATTGCCGAAGGCCTCACCATCCAACATTCCCACCTCCGGATTGCCATGGAGGAATCAGTTATTCATTTTTTTAACAATCATTGTATGTGCGTCAGCGTAATATCTGCTGCCGGAAACCTTACAAGGAACCAGGCAGCATTCCAACCACTCGTCAATTTCATCAAGAACCGGAAAGGTGGGGTCATTCTTGTCATCTCCCCGCTTGATGAGATTTATTCACTGGTCATTTCAGGATTGGACTCTTTGAGCCATGGTGCAACAGAAGCGCCTGATTTCAACTCCCTGTTCTCTGATATCTGGAGGAATACAACGGGAACCTCCCCGAATGCAAAATTTCATGCCTTTGCAAACCGTCTTTCAGGCCTTCTGAGAGGGATTTCCCTGACAGGCGATTGTTCGGATTCACTTAAAGAAAATATCCTTTCATTTTGCGGGCATTTGTCCGCCCTTATTTTTTCGGAAAAACTCCGTATTTCGGGAGTAGGGAATTTCATTAGGATTCCGGAGGAATTGAGGCCAGTGGTGTCACAAAGGAATGAGATATTCGGAAGCCCTGAAAATGCCACGGCAACTGCTGTTTGTCCAAAATCCGGGGAAACATGGATTACAGCTGATTTATTCCGGACATCCGGAATGGGAAAAATTCATGGCTGGATTGCCTCAGTGGTCCATACAGCTGCTTTATTTGCCGTGAAATATCAGGCCACGGAGCTCATTTTGTGGTCTGGTGAAATCCGGTTCCTGTCGGCCCCCCCCGACCTGGTTTTCAGGTCCTGTGAAATCGCCAGGTTAACCTTTCAGGAGGCTGGTTCTCTTTCCTGTTTCATGGATGATACAATTCACCCGGATACCCTGGATGTCCTTGCTGAATGGGAAATTCCCGTTCATGTCTACAAACCGGAAGTGTCAGGATTGAAGCCTGTGACCATCATCGGTTCCGGTACCGATAATAAAGAAAGTACCGTCTGCGCAGTGGCATGTACCGATGATATATCCCTGCTGGAAGTGACAGGACCGGGAGTTGGATCCGACCCGGGAATATTAGCGGGTATCACCAATATGCTTTCCGGTCTTGCTATTTCTACCAATTCGCTTAGGGTTTCCCGGAACAGCATTGGGATTGTCATGGACCTGAATTCAGGCAGGCTGGCAGAATCTTCGGCAAGAGAAACACAAAGCCTGGCACCACATGTTATTACCCTTCACAGGAATGTTTCCCTTCTGGCATTGATCGGTCAGAACGGGAATACTGAAACAGCAGCGGTTTTCTTTCAGGCATTGGCTGCAGCCAAAGTCAAAACCTTGGTTAGTGGAACCGGAGAACCAGCCTTGGCCGGGTTTGCGGTGGTCAGAACCTCCGATGCCGGTGTCGGGGTGAATGCCGTTTTCAGGGCGTTTTTCAAAATCCGTAATTATCAAAAAACATCTTATTTAACAATCGTAAATCAGAATTAAAATGGAAACAAAAGAACTCAAATTCGAAACACTCCAGCTTCATGCCGGTCAGAAACCCGATCCGACGACCAATTCAAGGGCGGTCCCGGTTTATCAGACAACTTCCTATGTATTCAACGATTCTAACCATGCAGCCAATTTGTTTGCGCTGAAAGAATTCGGCAACATCTATACCCGGATTATGAACCCGACTTCCGACGTTTTTGAACAGCGGATGGCTGCCCTCGAAAAAGGTGTCGGAGCATTGGCAGTTGCATCAGGTCATGCTTCCCAGTTCCTGGTTTTCAGTACGTTACTCGAATTAGGTGACAATTTTATATCCTCACCGTTTTTATATGGCGGCAGCTACAACCAGTTTACTGTTACATTCAAACGGCTGGGAATTGAAGCCCGTCTTGCTGCTGATCTGGAGCCTGTTTCGTTTGAAAAACTCATCGATGAAAAAACAAAGGCAATATATCTTGAGACAATCGGAAACCCGGGTTTTAATGTGCCCGATTTTGAAGCTTTCGCTGCACTTGCAAAAAAATATGACATTCCCCTCGTGGTTGACAATACTTTTGCCGGTGGCGGTTATCTTTTCCGCCCAATTGAATACGGTGCAAACATAGTGGTGGAATCGGCCACAAAATGGATTGGCGGTCATGGGACCAGCATTGGCGGGATTATTATTGACGGAGGAAATTACAACTGGGGGAACGGTAAATTCCCGGGTTTCACAGAGCCTTCGCCAGGTTATCACGGATTGAAATTCTGGGACATCTTTCATTTCGGCGGTCCTTTCGGGAACATAGCATTTATAATAAAAGCCCGTGTTGAAGGTATGCGCGTTTACGGCGCAGCCATTAGTCCGTTTAACTAATTCATCTTATTACAAGGACTTGAAACCCTTTCGCTGCGGATGGAGAGACATGTTGAAAACACCCTCTCTCTAGCCAGATGGCTCGAAAACCACCCGAAAGTGGAAAGTGTGAATTACCCGGGCCTTGAGAGTCATCCTACTTATCACCTGGCAAAAAAATACCTTCCGAGGGGAGCCGGCGGAGTTCTTTCATTTATTGTGAAAGGAGATAAGGAAGAAACCAACCAGGTAGTAAACAAATTGAAGCTTGTCAGCCACCTTGCCAATGTCGGAGATGCAAAAACACTGATTATTCAGCCATCGGTTACAACACATCAACAGCTTTCAGAAGCCGCACAGATTGCAGCAGGGGTTTACCCAAACCTGTTGCGTGTAAGTGTAGGTCTGGAACATATCGATGATATAGTGGCCGATTTTGAACAGGCTTTATCTGAAATCTGAAAACAATAAAGCTATGCCTATAAATGTTCCGGATCAGTTGCCCGCCATCGATATTCTGAAAAAAGAGAATATTTTCGTCATGAACCAGACCCGCGCGGACCATCAGGATATCAGGCCTTTGAGAATATTGATACTCAACCTGATGCCGAACAAGATCAATACAGAGGTCGATCTGCTGAGGCTCCTTTCCAACACCCCCCTGCAAATCGAGGTGGATTTTCTGAAAATGAGCGGCCATGTTTCCAAAAACACACCGCCGGCGCATATGAAGACATTCTACCAGAATTTCAGGGATCTCAGGAACAGAAAATACGACGGGATGATCATCACCGGCGCACCGGTAGAACATCTGCCTTACGTTGAAGTCACTTATTGGGATGAGTTCAGGAAAATCCTCGACTGGTCGCAGCACCATGTTTTTTCGACCCTGTTTATCTGCTGGGCAGCCCAGGCAGGCCTGTATCATTTCCAGGGCATCCCGAAATATATACTCCCGGAAAAGATTTCAGGTGTGTTCCGCCATACTGCTGCAAATGATAAACTTCCGATATTCAGGGGATTTGATGATGAATTCTGGGTTCCTCACTCCCGTTACACGGAGATCAGGAAAGAGGACATCGAAAAGGTTCCTGGCCTGACCCTGCTTGCCAGCTCCACAGAAAGCGGTGTCCACATGGTTTCAGCACAGGGAGGCCGGCAGCTGTTCATCACAGGACATCCCGAATATTCCAGATTCACACTCGATGGAGAATTCAGACGCGACATTGCAAAAAATATCCCAGTAAAGATTCCGGTGAACTATTATCCGGGAGACGATATGAACAAAGAACCTGTCATGCTCTGGCGTTCAGCCGCAAACCTGTTCTTCAGCAACTGGCTTAATTACTATGTTTACCAGGAAACACCCTATAACTTGGATGAGGTTGTGTGAAATCCCTGTTAAGTTGCCAAAGGTTATACCTCACCCCCTAACCCCCTCTCCAACTTAGTGAGGGGGAAATATCTGTACATCAATATAATAGTAATTTATCCCCAGGGGGTGAGGTAAACCACCTAAGAGGAACAGGATGGCGAAATCCGGCTCTCAGGGGCGGGTTACAAAAGAGGGGATGGGTAGGAAAAGGGTTTCTTATTTTGATACGATTTTAATCAGGGA
>CAYNBE010000233.1:0-5540 GCA_964395045.1 uncultured Prolixibacteraceae bacterium
CGAGTCGAGGTAAATTTCCTTTTTCGCTTCGGGTCCAGCAGCACCTGCATATTTAGCTGTAAATACAGCAGCGCCACCGGCAAACAATCGTTTAAAAAAGTCAAGTCTGTCCATGCCATTGGTTTTAATAGGCTGCAATTTCGCAAAGCAGACTCCATGTTTTGAGGAGTTTTAAAGAAAACGTCTGCATTTGGAAATTTTTACCTTTACAAATCTCCGAAAATCTTCGTCACCAATCAGCCTGATATCTTCTGCAATTCCAAGCACAAACCTGCCCGGGCCTTCGTATTTGGCAACCGGTGCTTTAAACAGAAAACGACCGGAGGTTAATTCAGAAACATACTTCTCGGTCAGCGGGTATTCTTCTATGAGCAGATTCCGTGCCCGCAGGTTGAGTTCAAATTCCACTTTTTTGATCAGTTCTCCAGTATTCCTGAAAACATCGACCGGCATGGAGCGATGTGAATATTCATATTCCCAGTGAAATGGCGTTTCTGTCACATCTTCCATCCGGCAGATTTTAAACTGCCGGTTTTCCCTTACTTCGGTATCATAAGCCCAAACGAGGTTGAAATCATCTTTGAATTCAAAAGGTTCCACCCGCCGGTTGCGAACGGTCAGGCTGTTACCCGAAGCATAATTGACCAGTAAAACCTGTTTCCTCTCTTTGATGGCTTTGTTCAGCAATGTAATAATTTCAGGTTTTTCTTTTTTCAGGTATGCTTCTACAGCCTTGTCCTGATTCAGGAACGCTACCAGCTTTTGTTTTAACCTAAAAGCAGCATGGGGGTTCCCCTCAATTGCATCGATGGTTCTGGAAAGGATGTAAGCTTCTTCCTCGGTAAAATGGAGCAGATTTGCAAGCATTTTTGTGGGCTTGTCTCCGGCCTCAACCCAGTATCGTCCATCCTTTTGCAGCAGATTAAAACCTATGTTCTGGATTTCGTTGCAGTAGTTGTAAAATGCTGAATCCCTTATTTCCAGGTAGTCGGTACATTCTTTTTTTGTTTTTGGATAGCCACCGCTGAGGAAGAACAATAAACGGAGCAACCTGATTGATTTATTATCCCGGGGCATGTCTCATTAGTTTATGCCTGTAAAATTAAAAAAAATCAATTGTATTCTGATCTTCTAATTACTTTTTAGTCGTTGATCTACTTTTCTTTGGTTTCAAAAAGAAAACATATTCAGAGGTTCGCGGGGGGTCATACGCAATGCTGTATAAAATCATCAGCTCCTGATGGATGCCATTGTTGTTTTTATGAATGATGCAATTGTGACTGTAGCCATCGGTTTTTCTTTCATCCTTGCTGATGATAACCCCTTCGTTCCATTTACGGCCATTATCCGACTGATACAGGACAAATCTGTGGCGTCCCTCCCCGCTGTGTCCGCTTCTTCCATGCAGATAGTATTTGCCATTTAGATAGGCCAGTTCTGGATCACGCACTTTTTTGTCGAGAAAAGCTTTCTTTTGACCATTCCAGGTCAGGCCATCATCTTTGCTGATGCAATAGTACAAATGATGTTCATCTTCTGTCATGTAGGCTCCGGCCAGTATTCCTCCGTCCTTCATGATACACATTGCCCCATACCATGCGTCTTCCTGCAGGGGCAGTGTACTTCTTTTTATCCAAGTCTTCCCATCGTCTTTACTAACGTAAAGCTCATGATTCCTGTTATCTTCATTCTCCCGGTCAATAAGGACATAGCTTACATCACCTTTACCCGCGACAGCAGCAGGGTATCCTGCTATTCCTTCGACAAATGGTTCCGGACCGGTCCACGTTTTCCCATTATCAGTACTGAGCATGATACGAATCCCTATTCTTCTTACATTTCCGGGATTTTCAAAATAAGTAAGAAAAAGTACGACTGTTCCTTTGCTGGTGACCAGTCCCTCTTCAACAAATACCGGACGTGCAGTATCCTTCCGGTATGCTTCAATTGAATATGGAAAAGGATGGTATTTGTCCCATGTTCTCCCTTTATCTTTACTGAATGCATATTCACTCCAACCATCTATATTATGGTCGCTTGTATTGGTATAAAAGGCAACAAGTGTTCCATCGGCATATTCCATGCAGACAGGACCGCCATGTGAGCAACGGTATTCTCCGTTGACAGGTTTGCTGAAATCGGCTATAATCGTGCCGAAAACATCATCACCTACCCTGGTTGCAGGATCATAATCGTAAAGCAAAGCACCCTTTATCAGTTTGTGACTTTCATAATCCTGGGCATGGACAGGGAAAGTGAAAGCAGCAAACCAAATAAATCCGGCTATGATAGGATCAGACCATGTGGAACTTAATGTGGTTTTCATAGTGAGCATGGTATTTATTTTTTTTGGATTTAAGGAGTATAAATCATACGTGCGCGGCTCAAAAAAAAACATCCGCCCGAATATATACAGGGCGGATGTTTTTCCTGTTATTTGTTCATTGCTTCAACAGGCTTTTACATCCGAAACATTCGCATGATTTTTTTACAAAATGTTCCCTGAAAAAGCGAAGAATCAATTTGCCGGTTTTTGTATGATTGCTCATAATATCTTTTAAAAGGCACGTTGTAATCGCCTCTATTTTCTTTTCTCAGTTTAAGCTGTACAGCCTGGGCCTGCCAAAACCAATCTTTTCGAGCGGATTCATCTGTGTTTTTGCATCGCCGACGACCACGTAAACCATCCTCATGGGATCAAGATATTTCTGCAGGATTTCCTGCATCATTGCCGGAGTTAGCTCCCGGAGATAAGCTTCCTCCTGTCTGACATAATCTTCGGGTAGGTTGTACGATGTCATGGTGTTTAGCATGGAGAGGAGTGCATTGTTGGTTTCAAACCTCAGCGCATTCGATTTGAGGAGACTTGCCTTTGTAAAATCGACTGTTTCCTGTTGCACGTTGTTCCTGTAATTCATCATGATATCCCTGAAAAGGGTCACCGATTCGAGGGTGGCATCAGACCTTACTGCTGCATTGGCATTGAATGTACCATACTGGTTCATCCCGTTGAATCCCGAATATGCGCCGTATGTGAATCCCTTTTCTTCACGGAGAACCATAAAAAGCCGTGCGCTTGCTGTTCCTCCCAGCATATAGTTGGCCACATCGGCTTTGAAAAAATCGGGATGATTGCGCGGAATGGAGAGATTTCCAATGTTGATAACAGACTGTTTTGCCCCTGGGACATCGATAAAGTACAAAGCTGCCTTTTCGGGCATAGCAGCGAAACTCAGCTGTGGAATAGAAACTTCCTTTGCTGCCCATTTGCGATTCAGCCCGGTGAGTGTTTTTTCAACTTTTGCCTTGTCAATGTCACCCACAATAAGAAAATCAGCTACCGACGGTGAAATAAATTTTTCATAAAACGCTTTCAGGTCATCCATGGAAATGGCTTCCACACTTTCCACTGTTCCACTTAAATCGGTTGATAGGACATTCTCCTGACCAAGCACGATTTTATCAAATGCCCTGGATGCGAGGTAATTCGGATCAGCAAGGTTTCTTTTCAGGTTGTTGATGGTCTTTATTTTGTTTAGGGCAAACTGCTCTTCATCCCAACGCGGTTCAAGCAGGATTTCTTCAACCAGAGCAAGCGATTTTTCAAAATTTCGAGCCAGGGTGTTCACCGATACCGTGATCGCCTCGTTTCCCCCGCGGACCGAAATGCTTGCCCCCAGTAGCTGGATAGCCTCTTCCAGTTCTTCAGGGGTTTTGTTCCTGGTACCTTCGTTGAGCATCTGGGCAGTAAACCTGGCCACTCCTGGCTTGTTGATATCGTCGAGCATGTGGCCTCCTTTGATTACAACCGAATAGTTAATCATGGGAAGTTCATGCTGTTCAATTCCATATATCTTCATTCCGTTGGGAGCCTCAAACTTCCAGATTGCAGGAATGTTTACCTCCGGGTCCGGGCCGGGTGAAGGTGCAACCGAACGATCAAATTTACTGGGGGTTTTCACAATCACCTCTTCCCCGGTGGTGGTTACCTTCATTTGGGTAGCGTTCGTAATATCCTCTTCCACTACCCCAGCGTTCACTGAATTGGCAGCAATCAGGTCAGCCTTACCTTTCGGTACAAAACTGGTTGCCACATAATTTTTCCCCTTTATGTAACGGTTGTATACATCCATCACATCCTGCCGTGTTACTTTCTTTATCATCTCAAGTTCCTTCACCAGGTAGTCGGGTGAACCTCCCATTACATCATACATGGCCAGCATAAACGATTTGTACATCACACTGCTGATCCGGTTGTAAAAATCGGTTTCCAGTTTGGCCTTGATTCTTTCCAGATCGTTGTTGGTAAATCCCTCCTTTTCAAATCTTTCAAACGATTCAAAAATAGCTTTTTCGACTTTGTCAAGGCTCGTGTCCGGATTGGCGGTGATTGTAATCTGAAACTCACCGGCCAGCTCTTTGGAATTATTGTATACCGATACCGCCGACGTCAGTTTCCTCTCTTTCACCAATACTTTATACATGGGTGATTTTTTGCCGCTGCCCAGCAACTGGGCCAGAACATCCAGTGAATATGAATCTTTTGTCATCAATTCAGGAACAGGAAAAACCATGTTCAGCTGGGGTGCACGCGCAAAATTGTCTTCATGATATAGTTTTCTGGATTCGGTAAGCGTTACATTCATGGGTTGCATTTTTTCAACCTTCTCACCGGCTTGAATTTCACCGAAATATTTATTTATCAGGTACTTGACAGAATCAGTATTGTAATCGCCCGACACAACAAGAGTTGCATTATTTGGAATATAAAATTTTGCATGAAAGGCTTTTACATCTTCAACTGTGGCATTTTTCAGGTCTTCCATTTCTCCGATGACATCCCAGCTGTAAGGATGTCCTTCAGGATACAGGTTCCTGAGCAATACATAATCGGTGAATCCGTAAGGCCTGTTGTCGACGCCCTGCCTCTTTTCGTTCTGTACCACATTCTGCTGAAGGGCAAACGACTGGGGAGTGACTGTATTGATCAGATAACCCATGCGATCCGATTCGAGCCACATGGCAAGTTCCAGGGCATTCTTCGGAACGACCTCGAAATAAATAGTCTGGTCAAAACCTGTGCCGCCATTGAGACTTCCCCCGGCTCCTTCAATGTATTTGAAATACTGATCTTCTCCAACATTTTCCGAACGCTGAAACATCATATGTTCAAACAAATGGGCAAATCCCGTTTTGCCGGGGACTTCACGGTTTGAACCAACATGGTACAATATAACCAGCGACGTTATCGGATCGGATTTGTCTTCATTCAGAATCACTGTGAGTCCGTTATCCAACTGATATTTTTCATAAGGAACCGACAAGGTTGTCTTTTTATCAGCATTGCACCCTGCCATCAAGGCAACCAATACCAAAAGAAGGAATCTGAGATTTCTTTTCATTGTAAAATTATTTTTAGATGTTGATTTTCTATTGGTTAAGTTAATTTAAAATTGAGATGTTAAATGAACGCAATGATGATCTCGTTTATTGTATAACATATTTTGAAAGCATCATATACCTGAAAAAAAAGGCCTGTA
>CAYNBE010000234.1:0-5517 GCA_964395045.1 uncultured Prolixibacteraceae bacterium
ACTTTTTTCCGCACCAAAGCAAGGGCTTCAAATTTTTCACAACCTCCGGAAATTAATTTTATCATATTCTGTTTCCCGGTGAGTAATAAATGCCTTTATTTTGGTGTTTTCAGTTTGATTTTCTCCTGATTTGTTCATGCCCAATCTTGCTTTTTCAATGAATAAATAGCCAGTTTCAAGAATATTTTATTATAAAAGATGAACGAACCATCAACCATCAGACAATCAGGCAAATAGGTAAAGTGAAAAGAAGCAATTTCTCATACCTATGATGTTCCGGCTGAAGGATGATATGGGACAATCCCTGAAGTGCGATGACGGCTTTCACAACAAAATGGGCCAGGAAGGCCGGCCATTAGCTGCCGCCTGCCAGGACAAAAGCAGCCGACAAAACAGAGATGATGATGGCCTACAAGGCCTGGAACAGGGCGGACAAGGCGGAAAGACCGGATCAATACCCGGATTACTATGCAGCCTGCCCCGGGTGGGAAAAGCACCATCTCAGGTTCGGGTGTGAGTAAAAACGATTCCGCTTTACCTGCAATTATCATTCGGGGCAGGTATCTGAGTTTTTCTCACTACAGGAACCAGCCAAATCGGGAGAATGTTCGCTTGGAGGTTCACCGGGATTATTGGACAGGGGTGTCTTCTGTATTTCGGACCAGTTGTTTCACCATGGTTGCTGATTGATCATGCATCCCTACGGTTTCGAAACCAGACCTCCTGTAGAGGTCATAAATGAAGTTGCGTATGTCTACACTCAGGGAGACCCGGGGATATCCCTCTTCAGTCAATTTATGGAGTATGGCTTCAAACAACGAAGTACCGATTCCTTGGCGACGGAAATTTGGTACCACGGCCATGCTTAATTCCGGTGTATTTTCATCCACAAAACCAAATCCGGGAGAACCAGCCGTGAAAAGCCTTGTCCAAACAGCACCTGCCAGGGTTCCGTTTATGTCGGCCACGAGGCAAAGGTCCCCTTTTCTTCCGAAATCTTTGAAATAGACCGATAATTCAGGTATGTTGATGATTTCGTGTCCCGGTTTTTCTTCTCCCTCCGGCACATAAACAGCTTCATACAACATTTCTTCCAGAAAATGGACTTCCTGTGGGCGAATTGCCCTGATGGTATGTGTTTGAGTCATTCTGCAACAGGTTTGGATGTAGATTCCGTTTTTGAGCTTTAAGTCTGCTCTCAAATGTTCAAAGGACATAAACTAAAGGTGACCTAGTACTCACTGTATGAAAGAGGTTTAACCCCCATTTAGGAGGGCAGGGGAGTAAAACAGAAAAGAATTTTACACACATAATTTTCGGAGTGGACTCGACTTTAAAATGATAAACAGCTATAAAATTTGAATCATTGGGAATCGGTCAGGCATTATTTCAAAAAGAAAGAAAAAAACAGCAGCAGAGCAAAGTTGTTTCCCAGATGCTTCCGGATGAACTTCAAAGCTTCCGAAATCTGGTTGTCGACCGTACCGGGAACCAGGTCCAGCTCGGCAGCAATTTCCTTTGTGCTTTTTCCTTCTTTCCGGCTTTTGATGAAGATTGTTTTCTGTCTTGGTGGTAATTTCTCGATTAGTTGATCAACCTGTTCCAGTACCGACTGATAATCGATTTTTTCTTCAATCGTAAACGATCCGGAGGAGGTATCGGTCAGTTCTTTCACCAGCTTTTCATGACAGGTTCTCTTCCGGAACAACCTGCACATGTTGTGGTACGAAAGGGTGAAAAGATATGCCTGCAACGATTCGCCTTTCAGATTCTTCCTGTTTTCCCAGACTTTCAGGAATACGTCCTGTACCAATTCTTCGGCTTCTTCCTCCGACCTGAGGTATTTCAATGCAAAACCATATAACCTGCTGCCGTATTTCCTGAAGATGGAATCGTATGCTTCCAGGTCCCCTTTCTGAAGACTTTCAATAAGGTTCCGGTCTGATATGTGTTCCCCTGTTTCCAGCAATGTATGATTCAGAGAAACAAATGTAAATAAATTTGTTTTTCCATGCATTCTTTGCCTGCCGGGCCACCTGGTCGAAATTCCAGTGAGGGACCTCAGCCAGCATATTCTTCATGGCCCCCTCTTGGCTCGCGTATGATAAAGCAACTTTCACGATGATTTTTCAATTGCCCAAAACATTGATTGGCCCTTTATCGTCTTTCCAGTACTAGCAAAATGAAAAATACGCGATCCCGTTGTCGGCAGCAAGGTCGATTTGCCGTTCCATGAGTTCAGGGGTGTCATCGCGCCAACCCCAGATGGGTGTCCTCCCGGAAAACTCGGTAGCAAGCTTCCTGGTAAAATGTGTAGGCATCCCTTTGGCCCAGGCATTTTCGGGTTTGCCATCATCGTAAGGACTTTTTCCTGACCAGCCAGCGAAATAATAAGCGCCTAATTTCATACGCGATACAGGCTTTTTATCCTAGGTTTCCGGCACCCATTCAATCAGGATCATCACACTGATAAACAGGATTATCAGTTGAATAAAATACCTCTTTATTTGTTTATGTAAATTTTCGTGTCCCCATTTTTTTGTTTTCATAAGATTGGCTCTTTCGATTTGCTTCAAATCAAATTACAATTTTCCGATTGATCTCCACATTTCAAGTTCAATACTATATCTGTTATCGATTACCTCACACTTTGTGTCTATTCTCATTGTCGGCCTGTTTTTCAGATTATAGGCAGGCCATTCAGGGCCACCTTTCAAAGCAGGCTTCCCTGTACGTGCAAAGGTTGTCCATAATTCAGCCATATTATGTGATGCTATAAAACGTTCCGGCCTGTTTCCTGCAAAGGCAAAAGCCTTTCCTGGTTGAGAACCTTCCTTGGGGGGAACTTCATTATTGAATTTAAAAGTGATATCCATTGCATGAGGAGTTCCAAATGGATAATCTGTTCCGGGGATCAATGTTTCTGATTTGTATCCGAAGTTGTATAAGTAAACCGGTGAACCATTCTGTTTTACCTTTTTCTCTGCAATGTCAATGGTCCCCAGACTAATCGATGAAATGGCAACAAAAATATCAGTTGCCGTTGCATTGGGCCTGGATTTTCGGTAAGTATCTATAATTATCTTTGTATCTGCACCAAATTTTGGTTCAAGTTTTGCTTTCAGGCTTTCAAAATCAAGTTTAAATGATTCAGTGTCATTTCTTTGCCAGGCAAAAAAGGTATATTCATCTTCATTCCAGCCCGTCATAAGTGGTTTATTTCTTGAAATTTCAGGAGCTACCGGATCAAATGGATGGTTCGGAAGCACAAATCCATCTACAACAGGGCCAAAAGAACCTGGAATCTTGCTTTTTGCAGGTGCAACCGGCGGTCTGAGATTGGGAAGCCTTGATTGTATTTCGAATAAATTCTCCGCAGGCACATTTAGCAATTTCCGCCATTCTTTGGGTGCAATGTTTAATTCCTTTAAAAGCATGGCAGTTGTTTCAGCTGCAGTTTCCGGTGGAATCATACGCACCCCAGGTCCACTTTCAATGGACGCCTTATTGAAATAGGGGGCAGCATCAGGCATAGCATATAAACAGGAAGTTTTTGCCCCGCCCCCTGATTCACCAAAAATCATTACATTGTTTGGGTCTCCTCCAAATACAGAAATGTTTTCATATACCCACTTTAAACCGGCAACGATATCTAGCATCCCCATATTGCCAGATCCTGAATAATCAGATCCAGCTATTTCATCCAGGTAAAGAAACCCCATCAAACCTAACCGATGATTTGTTTCCACAACTACTACATCAAAATTCCGCGCCAGGTTAGAACCATTTTGTGCTGCAGCTCCACCAGAGCCTTTAATAAAACCACCACCATGATTATAAAACATGACCGGACGCTTTCTGTTATCATTTGCCGGAGTCCAGACATTCAGGAAAAGACAGTCCTCGGCAGGAGCAGGCTCATTCTGCCTGGGAGCTTGGATTGCCGGTGCGCCTAAATGAAGTGCATCACGTACACCTATCCATGGATCTAATGGCGCAGGTCTACGAAATCTCCGGTCACCTGAAACTTTTCCTGCATACGGTACCCCTTTGAAAACATTTACACCTTCAATCCTGATGCCACGAATTTTGCCATGGGTAATTTCGACATCAACATACTCTTCTGCCCTGGTGTATTTTTCGAGATACCTGGAAGAGGAATGCCCAAGTTTTGAAAATAGAGCAGCAGTGGCGGCTGACAGCGACATTCGTGTTACAAATTGTCTTCGGTTTATTGCTTTCATATTTTTATTGATTTAATTTAATATTTATTTAATAAATAAGCTCCATCAGGCGTTCTTCCTTTGATGCTTAAAGCCATCTTGGGCGAAATACCGTCCGGATCAATAATTTCCATATACAAACTGCCCCCTTCCGGAACATCCCGGAAAGAATCGGTGTGGGGTATTGCTTTCCCTTCATTTACCTCTCCCGGAGGTGTTTTCTCATCTGGGAAAACGGTCCGCAAATCGATAGTAGAAAAACCAGACCATGTTTCTTTACCGGATTCATTTTTGATGAAAAAACAAACTTGCCAACTATCATAGGTCGGTGTCAACCCTATATTTAACCAGTTAAGGGTTATCCCAAGGTTCCCATTTTTTCGGGAAATATCGGCAGAAGTAACCAGGTACCGGAACCCGATGATTGAATACATTTTACGGAAGTTTTCCAATGCCTGCGGATCGTTAAATATACTATAAGATGTGGGATTAGTTGCCGACGCCCCGTTTGAAACATTGCAGTTACGTATAACCACCGGGTGAAGATATTTCACCTGGTCCAGCAAATCAGAGTAAGGTTGATAACTAGCTGAAGGTGCAACCTGCATCGGTTCCCCTACCAATGGGGCGTATTTCCAGCGGTCACGAACTAATTCGTACATTTTTTTCCCATCCTTTTCATACCTGTTTTCTGAATGGTAGATATTTAAAAAACCAGCCTCATTGCCTCCCCAGTTATCGCGGAAGATTCCCAGTAATCCACGGTTGTTCCTTGCTGTCAGCAAATAAAAATGATAATCCCTTTTAAACGGGAGCATTGAAGTAGGATAAGAAGAAGAATATGCCATCCCGAGGGTTGGGACACAAATCCAGGTATCGGGGAAATATTTTATAAACGAATCTGCAAACCTTGTCAGGCATTCTGCATTCGGGGGAATAAGTTCCGGAGCATAGTAAGTCCCTTCGCCAAAAAACCCGAAATGCCTCATCTCGATCAAGCGCACGAATTTTTCACGCGGAACCTGCCTTCCCTTATAAGTTACAGGAGTCTTTAAATAGTCTAAAAAAGCCTTTAATAATGCATCGTACCTTTCATAGAAATAATCCGATTCGAAATTCGGTTCCCAGGTAACTTTACCGGGTGCAAAAGAGTACGACGATGTGAATTTAATGTCTTTCTGTCCGCTTTCCTGCATAGCCTGGTGTACATATTGAGGATAGGAACATAAAACACCGTCCGACAAAGTATTACTGCCTATATAACTGGTGCAAAAACAGGCAATATCGATCTTTT
>CAYNBE010000235.1:0-5500 GCA_964395045.1 uncultured Prolixibacteraceae bacterium
ATCTTCATTTCCTATTTTTAATATATACTGCTTAATATCTTCAATACCATCAGGGTCTTCTCCTGTTAATTTCATTCTTATTTCTGCAGGAGCTTCAGCAGTAAGTGGGTTTACATCAAGTTTTGCAATAGGAGGTTCATTTTCTTCCTTGCAGCATGTAAGCATGCTTAAAGCAAGTGGGACTGAAAATAAGAATATCATTAAAGGAATAAATGACCCAACACGATTTTTTAATAATGTTTTCATTTTCAGTGCTTTATAAATTGATAAAAGCAATTATTCATTCGAAATACTGAATATCCATTTGTTTAATATTCAATCGGGTTAATCATGATAGTTGATTTACGCTTAATATTGGAATCCTTAAAAAGACATATCTAATATTACGAAAAAAAATGCTGAATTGCAATAACAGGAACCGGAAAACGAACCACTAATTTGGGTAGACATTGTTTTGCCCGTTTTTCAGCACTTTTTGGTTCAACATATCCTTGTTGTAAAACTCAGGAATCGGATTAAAAAGCACCATCTGTATTTTTTATAAGAAGGATTTAGAATAATGACCAATGAGTAGACATTAAACCTGCACAATAAAATAAAGGGGGATGAGATGGTGAAATCCGGTTTTCAGTGTCAAGTTACAAATGTTACAGATCCGTCATCTTTGATTGCATGTATCCGGGGTCGGAAGAATATCCTTTTCCGTATCCATGTTCTCTGGCTCTGCCTCAACCTTGACCTGGTCCCTGGCCTTGATCTTGACCTCAATCTTAACCTTGTCCTCGTCCTGCCCTTTTTCCACCCTCAAGTCGCTCCTGAACTATTTGTGGCAGAAAAGTTGACGTAAAAGGTAAAAACAGGGAAATGGACACAGGATGCAAATATCCAGCAAGGGAATTATCCGGTTTCCTGAAGAATGGCTGAACATTTATACAGTACGCAACGGTGGTTTCATTTTAGACTATTATCAAAGAATATAAAAGAATATCGGGTACCAATAAATGATCGGATTATGAAAACGTTTCTGAAGCTCATGGTGTCAATCCTTATACTGACCGGCTTGCATTCCTGCGTGATCACAAGGCCGATAGAAAGGATCCCTCCGGCAAATAATAAAACCTACAATGTTGATTACCTGTTTGAACACGACGGATGCAAAGTGTACCGTTTTTACGACCGCGGGCATTA
Organism: uncultured Prolixibacteraceae bacterium; assembly: GCA_964395045.1. Lineage (GTDB taxonomy): Bacteria > Bacteroidota > Bacteroidia > Bacteroidales > Prolixibacteraceae > UBA1413. Next base: position 1,189 of record CAYNBE010000235.1, read on the forward strand.
TGTTTATTTCACCAACTGTTCCGGTGAAACGGTCAGCCTGCAAAAAGACTCGGCCGAAATCCGCGTCGTGAATTCCATCCGTAAACCCGGATCATTGATAAAATAAAAAATCATACCTGGCTTGATCCGATAAAAGGTGACGACGTCAAGTTCCGTTCAATGGCAGTCATTCGTTTCAGTCGGTATCAGACAAACTCGCTGTGGTTTCACAATGTGAAATTGTGACCGTGGTTGATTCACCCGGAACCATCATTTCCATCATCATGAAACAGTCATTTCGAGGAATGCCTCCCTGTAGAACCGGTTACTATCGATCAGCTGGTGGTGTGGACCCGCCGAAGAAATGGTCTTGTTTTCGATAACATAAATCCTGTCAGAGTATTTTGCCAGCTGGGGGCGGTGGGTCACAAAAACCACAGCCATCCTGTTTTTCAACCGCTGAAGCATCTCAATCACAAACCGTTCGGTGCGCCGGTCCATGGCTGCGGTTGCTTCATCGAGAAGCAGCAGCCGGGGCTGGTGGTACAGAGCCCTTGCAATGGCAACCAGTTGCCTCTGGCCGCCCGACAGGTTTACACTGTTCTCACTGACAATGGTGGAATACCCCTGCTGGAATTCCATGATGAAGTTGTGAAAACCAACCTCCCGGCAAAATCGGACAACATTGTCAGCATCCGGCTTCTCTTCCAGGCAAATGTTTTCGAGGATGGTGGCGTTGAATAACTGTACATGTTGCGTCACACTCCTGACCATCCCCCGCCACTCGGCAACCGGAATGCTTTTCCAGTCCCGGCCATCAAGTAAAACTGATCCCGATTCACTGGGGTAGAACCGTTGCAGAATATGGAGCAATGTACTTTTGCCGCATCCGACCTCTCCGAAGATGGTTACCATTTCACCTTTCCTGACAGCAAAGGAAAGTTTGTTGAGCAAAAGTCCCTTTCCGGGAAAACGGAAACAAAGGTCCTGAACAGTCAGCTCATCAAAACCCGCCTCCTGATCCCCTTTCCATTCGGGTTCACTCCCGGGGATGAATTCAGGCTCGGCAAAGGCAAATTCGACCATGCGGTCAAAGGCGATCCGGGCTTCCTGGAGCTGAATGTTTGCCAGCGCAATATTGATGACCGAAGATACCAGTGTTCCGGTCAGCGTGAGGATGGCCATCATCTGGCCCACCAGGAGATGTCCGCTGATGACAAGCCAGGCGGTCCATGAGATCATCCCTGTGAGGAGCAGGGCAGTGACCAAGGTAATCCACAGGTTCAGCCGTGAACCGATGAGCCCTGAATCAACCACCTTTTGCATGAAAAAACTGTAAATTGAATGGATCAGCCGTAAAAACAAGCCTTCAAGGCGGAACGACTTGATGGTTTCAATGCCGGAAATGGTATCGATGTATTTGCTTTCGGCTGCCGCGTACGATTGCATCACCCCGCGCTGGGCAGCGATGATCCTGTTGTTATAATACCAGGCCACCAAGATCAATAAAGGAACAGACAAAAAGCTGAAAGCGCCTGCTGAAGATGAATAAAAAAAATGCAGCCGCCCGAAACCAGCAGAACCAGCAGGTCGATGGTGATCTGACTGCTGAGAAAAACCACGACCCGCTGAATCCGCTGGGAGTCATTCAGGCGTGCAACCATGTCGCCTGTCGGAGTAGGATCAAAGAATGATTTTGGCAGGAACAGCAGCTTCCCAAAAAAACCGGAGACCAGTCTGAGATTCATATCCCTCCCCTGGTGGATCAGCAGGATCGAACGCACATAGCTTAACAGGGCCCTTGCCACCAGCACTGTTCCGAAAATGATGAGCCCGGTCAGGAGCAACCTGCCATTCTTCTGAGGCAGTATCTGATCAATCAGTTTTTGGGTAAAAACAGCAGTTGCAAGGTTTAAAACCGATATCACAACTCCCAGAAATGCAGCTACACCCAGAACAGGAAAATCATCTTTCACCAATTGTAAAAACCACTGACGCTTGTTCCGTGAAATGGTTTTCCGGACAACGAAATCATTCCCGGGAGTGAGCTTCAGTAAGGTTTTACTGACCCAGGCTGCATCCAGTTCTTTCTCAGAATAATAACAAATCCCTTCACCGGGATCCCCAATGATGAACCTGCCTTGATCAAAACCGTAGCAAACGACAAAATGTTCCAGTTGGCCCTCTTTGAGGATATGCAGAACGACAGGTTCCGATATTTTTTTCAGGTTATCAACGGAGGCTTCATATCCTTTGGCATCGAAACCCAGTTTCAGTGCGGCCTGGTAAAGTCCGAGCAGGCTGGTGCCGTTCAGGGTGGTGCCACTCATGTCACGCACTCTTTCCTGCGTGGTTTCACCCCCGTGATACCTGACCACAGAAGCCAGGCAGGCCGGTCCGCAGTAAAACCGGCTGTACTGCCTGACAAATGTCCGGCGAATTCTCCGGGTTAACGACGATGGCAACACCCTTTGATTGCTCTTAAAATCCCTTCTTTGTAAGATAGTCGTTGATCTTCTGACCCAATCCCATTCCCCAGGATTGCGACACCGGCACCATCTCCTTGGTAATCTGGGCATTGCCTTCCATATAATTTTTACCCAGAGGTGATTCAAAAAAACCGATCAGCTCCTTCACCTGCTCATGGGTAAAATGCTTTTTATAAACAGGTACCATCTTCTGGAAGAGGATGTCAACTTCCGGATCAAAGACCTCCTTTCGCAACAATGTCCAGACCGAATCAGGGATGGATGGTTTCATCATCATGAACTGGGAGGTGATCTGGTCGAAAGCCACATCAAAACTTGCTGCACTGCCATTCAGCCTGAGCAGGCGGGCTATGTCGCTTTCAAAAGCTCCGTTTTGTGCAACAGCCGTCATGGTTGCAAGAATAATTGACATAATTACAAATAGTTTTTTCATAACAGATTGTTTTAATGTTAATAATGGGTTATTGATTTTGTGTTATCGAATTGATGATTGCTTCCGTTTTGGTTTCACCCCTGAAGTACCGGACGAGTTTATGTTCGGTGTTGTAAATAAAAACCGAAGGAATTGCGGTTTTACCAAAAACTTCATAAAAACAGTTTCGTTCGTCGGTCAGTATTTCGATGTTATCGACCTCCCATAATTGGGCCTGTTCGCAGAATGCTTCAATCCGCTGAAGGGAGTCGTCAGGGGTGACCATCACCAGCTGGCATTTTTCAAAATCATCTGCGTGTTGACCGATTTCTGCCGCTTCATACCGGCAGTGCTCGCATTCAGGGTGAAAGTAAATGATTACCAGTGGTTTTTTATTGTCATAATCGTGTAAGTTCACGCTATCCCCCTCTAATGAAACAAAACCGGCTGAAGGCAATGTTTTTATCCTGTCTGCGGTTTCCTTTTTCTTGATATACCCCGATATGACAAGATAGATAAGGGAGCCTGCTGCCAACATGAACAAAATAAATCCTGTGACTTTCAGATATTTCCGCATTTCAGGAGAGGTTGAGGGTGACGAACATGACCAGGATGACCCACAGTAGAAGTCCGCTGCCGTAGGAGGCAGTGACCAGTTTAATTGATTTTCCGAATCCGTGCGGATGCTCCCCGCCTGATTCCCGGAGTGCCACTGCCAGCAACCAGGCCAGTGTGATAAAGTATCCGAGCTCGAAGAGATTCAGCAGGCTCAGCGGGTAAACAAACAGGGTATCCACATGGCTTTTATTGACCAGCTCCATCACGGAAAGGGGCTGGAACTGAAGGTCGTCGAGGGTGGAGACTTCCCTGAAGAAGATGAGGATGACCAGTTTGGCAAATCCGGCCAGTATGTAAACAAAATCGGCCAGAAGGGCTATTTTGAAGAGTTTGCCGAATTCAAGCCTGATTTCGGCAAAGAAGACGCCGATATAGAGGAAGACCGCGGTATAAAATGTACGGAGCAAGATCACCAGCGGTATGAAGGCATAGCCAATCCATTGCCATTTCTTTGACATGGCTAAAATTTCGTCAATCCGTTGAATGGCCAACTGATTCCCGAGTGACTCGTAATACAATGAATCATCAATAAAAAGATACTGGCTTGAAAAAGTCAAAATAATGTTTATAACAATTAATGTGATGAGAATGTGCCAGGCTTTCATTATATATCAGAATAATGGACACTCATAAATCTGTTTCTGCTTCAGTAAAGAATTTTAAAGCCATTCTATAGCTTATTAATGATCTGAGAATAACCAGGAAAAATAAAAGAAAGAGACAAAGAGGCACAATTTTAATTTTGATTTCCTTAATGAATATCAATGAAACCATTAGCACAATCATATAGATATTTAAAACTGATTTTAAAAAA
>CAYNBE010000236.1:0-5493 GCA_964395045.1 uncultured Prolixibacteraceae bacterium
TTTCCTTTTTCCGGGAAAATTATATTTGTTATCTGCCACATTTTCATCAAACCTGCGAAATCATGAAAAAATCAACTTCCCATCTTTTCCCCTGTTTATACCGGTTATTCCATATATTGGCATTGGTGATTCTTACAGCTTTCGTTTGCAGATGTTCCTTTCATGGTGAAAAGAAGTATAGCGACCATGACAGGAATGGAGATGTTTCTAAAATAAATCTTATTCCCTGGCCTGTAGAGTTAAACCCTGGCATCGGATATTTCAGGCTTGCTTCAGGGATGAGGATTGTCGCAGAGCTGTCGAATCCGGAGATAAAGAATATTGCCCAATTGTTATCTGAAATGGCATCCAGATCCGGCATTCGGCTGAAGATTCGTTCCGGAGGAAGCAGCAAAGCCATCCGACTGGTTCTGAATACAGAATCCGATGGTACGCTGGGCAACGAAGGCTATATTCTCGACATAAAAAGATCGGGGGTACAAATCAGTGCCAACAAACCGGCAGGTCTGTTTTACGGGGTGCAGACTTTCAGTCAGTTACTCCCGGTTGAAGAGCAGGACACTGACTCTGAGGTCAGGATTCCCTGTATGGTTGTGAAGGATTATCCCCGTTTTTCGTGGCGTGGCCTTTTGTTCGATGCAGCGCACCAGTATTTTGACCTTGATTGTGTCAAAAAGTACATTGATCAGATGGCCAAATATAAGTACAATGTTTTACAGCTTCATTTGACGAATGACAATGCCTGGCGGATAGAGATCAAAGCGTTTCCAAAGCTGAACCAGGTTGGAAGCTGGAGGGTTCCCCGCACAGGCATCTGGGGAACTTTTGAACAACCTCAGCCGGGCGAAAAGGCAACCTTCGGCGGGTATTATACCCAGGATCAGCTTAAAGATCTTGTGAAATATGCACAGGAACGGTATGTTACCATTCTTCCCGGTATCGAGACGCCCGGTCACAGCCTGGCGCTGATTGCCTCCTATCCTTCCATGTCGTGCACCGGGAAACAGTATGATGTGAATCCTGGCAGCCGGAGAAGCAAAGAAATCCCTTATGCTGTCTGCCCGGGAAATGATTCGGTTTTTTATATGCTTGATAAAATCCTGACGGAATATTGTGCGATTTTCCCGGGCGAATACATCCATATCGGAGGCGATGAAGTGGACAAACATTTCTGGGAAAAATGTCCAAAATGTAAAAAGAGGATGGCTGAAGAGAAGCTGAAAAATGTGGAAGAGTTGCAAAGTTACTTTATCAAGAGGGTTGAAAAGATATTGAAAGACAAAGGGAAAAAGCTCATCGGGTGGGACGAAATTCTGGAAGGGGGCCTGGCTCCCGAAGCCACGGTGATGAGTTGGCGAGGAATGGGAGGAGGAATTCAGGCGGCAAGAATGCAGCATCATGTGGTGATGTCGCCTACACAATTTTGTTATTTTGATTATGGCCAGACAGATGCGAAGATTGTCCCCAGGGAGAAGAACTGGGGACTTCTTCGACTGAGCCAGGTATACAAGTTCGAGCCTGTTCCAGACAGTGTTGATTCACAGTACATTCTGGGCGGACAGGGAAACCTGTGGTCGGAATTCATTCCCAACTGCCGGCAGATGGAATATATGACCTGGCCGCGCGGATTGGCCCTCGCAGAGGTTTTATGGTCTCCGAAGGCGGAGCGGAACATCGATGAATTTCTCTCCAGGATGGAGACCCACCTTCCCCGGTTCGACCGTGACCTGGTCAAATACTCCAGAGCTGTGTACGAACCCATCATAACCCCTGTCAGAAACAGCGAAGGAGCAATGCAGATAACCTTTTCATCAGAAGTAAAAGGGCTCGATATTCATTATTCATTCGACGGCACATTGCCTGATCAATATTTTCCCAGGTATGAACAAAAACCTCTGGATATCCCCAAAGGGGCCACTCAGATATGGGCTGTCACTTACCGTGACGGCAAACCCATGGGAAGCATGTTATCCATTACAGCACAGGAGCTCGCAACGAGATTACCTCCTGAACAAAAATAAGTCAGAATGGCTTTCCCCGGAAATGGGAGCCACCCGCAAAGCCTGATTTCATATAGATGCCGGCATCAAACGTGATTCCGGGAGTAAGATACAAGCTGCCCGTTGACCATCAACGTCTCTGGCAGAATAACAGATTGTAAATCAAAATAAAAATAAAAATAAAAACAATATGAAGAATACAATTCTTTCCCTGACATTAATCATTTCATTTTTTGCAGCAATGCATTCAGTTGCGGTCACCGCTGAGAATAAATCCTGTGAACTGAAGACGAACCTGGCAACCCTCACCATTGACCAGAAAGGAATCCTTAAGATAAGCCAGGCCAAAGGATTGCCCTACCAGGTAGTGGGGTCAGTTGCAGAACTATGCAAAGTTACCGTAAAGAACCAACAAACAAAAAGGGAGACAATTCTTTCCCCTGGTGTGAATGCTCAGATTTCACAAAACGGGCCGGTGATCAGACTGATGAACGCCAATTTACAGGTTGACAACTCTGCCATCCCGGTCAGGGTTGAATTGACCGTGACAGTGAAGGAAGATGCATTCTGTTTTGCCGGTTTCCTGAATAGCAACTCCGGCGAATGGATAATAAAGGAGCTGACCTGGCCTGATCTGTCAGGTATCCGGATAAATCATAAAGATATAAGCATATATTGGCCAAACAGCCTGGGTGAGTGTTTCACTGACCTTTCTGCTTTTGGCAGTAAAAGTTTTGAATACCCCGGCACTTCGGGGTCTATGGCCTGGTTTTCGGTCAATACCCCTGAAAACGGACTTTATGTAGGCTGTCACGATCCTCAGCGGGGAAGTAAAAAATTTGACCTTGATTATAACAAGGAGAAAAACAGTTTCAGGACAGCTCTCACTTTTCCGGTTTATAGCGGTGCTTTTAACATCCCGGATGTGATGTTTAAGCTTTACAATGGAAGCTGGCATGAAGGATCGAAAATCTACCGTTCCTATTTCGACAGGAATTTTAAGCTGGCCGACATTTCGCAGTGGACTAAGGAAAATGCAGGCTTGATCCTGACAATTTTCAAACAGCAAAACGGAAGCCTGATGTGGCGGTACTCCGACATTGACAAACTTTGTGATATCGGCGAGAAGCTCAATATCAAGCTAATCGGGTTATGGGGCTGGGGTGTCGGCGGTCATGACCGGTTGTATCCGAACTATATGCCCGACAACTTAATGGGAGGTCGCCAGGAACTTGTGAAAGCAATCGAAAGGGCACATAAAAGGGGATTCAAGGTAATTGTTTACTCCAACGGGACCATCATGGATGCATCGACCGATTACTATAAGTATAACGGGATTGAAACCATGCAGATGACGGAAAGAGGGCAACCCAACATTGAATATTATTTGAAACACCGGAACACGACCCCGGTTATCCAGGTAAGGGCCTGCCCGGGATCCCCGATATGGAGAAATACCATCATGGACCTTGCCCTGAATGCAAAATCATTTGGAGTCGATGCTTTTTATATTGATCAGGTGGGCGTTCGTTCTCCGCTCCTCTGCTTTTCCGACAAGCATGACCATGATTTACCTCAGCAGGCTTATACCGACTACCGGATCAAAATGATGAAGGATATCCGAAACAGGATGAAGGAGATAGATCCGCAAATGAGCATCATTACCGAAGGTACGGTTGATGCGTTGCTTACCGACATTGACGTATTTCATGGACTGGGACCGGGAAGCATCATCACACCCAATGCCTATCCTGCTATGTTTCGGTATACTTTTCCTGAATCTATCATCATCCAATTAAATGCCTGCCCGGCTACCTCCCGATATGATGCAAACTATGCAACCATTTACGGACTGAGGCACGAAATCATGTGCAGGTACGAAGCCGATGCCGAGTATCTGAGAACCGGAAAAATGCCTACCAGAGAAAGTTACTACGATTTATGGATTAACGACCCGCCAATTCTTTCGAAGATAACCGAAGCCCCTGCTGAAGAGGTAACCCGGTATACCCATGCATTGATCAGGTTCGAAAATGAAAATGCAGGATTTTTCAGAACGGGGAAATTTGTAGACGAGGTGGGTATTCAGGTGAGCGGGAAAGATATCCTTGCCAAGGGATTTGAAAACGGAAACCGCATCGGGGTTGTTGTGTGGAACAAACACCTCTCCGAAAAGAGGGAGTTTTCGATCACTGTCCCGGGATACCGCATGATCAAAGCCTCGGAACCCGGGAAACTGGAAGTAAAGGCCGATTCGCCTCTTGATGCCAATTCGATAAGGCTCCTTGTTTTTGAAAGATGAAGCATTTAAAACAATATGGTGATGCAGAAGATCAAATACCATTTTGATTCAGTTCCGACTGAGGTAAGTCAACATTCACAATGAAAGCGTAATAAAGAAAAACAAAGTGGAAAAAGGAATAAAACAGAAGTTTATGACAAGGGAGTATATATTAAACTCACCCCCTACCTACCGGCAGGCAGGTGGCTCCCTTTGGTCGTCACCCCTCTCTGCCCAAATAGAGGAGACGGGGGTGAGTTGATATAAAATCTTGAATATCATTTTGTTACAAATAATTCACCCCTGAAAATCAGGAAGAATTTGACAGAAACTGATGATGTTTATGGGAAAAACCGTAAAGTATATTTAATGCACCCATTGGCTGGGAAGGTGAGTTAATACAGAAGAGAATGAAACAAAACATTAAAATCAGAAAATTCAGGCACGACGACTGGAGGCAGATCATCCGGCTCTGGAATCACACTTTGCCGGCAGATCCCATTACTGAAAACATTTTCCATAAATGGCTTCTGACCGATCCGAATTTTGATCCGGAAGGATTCCGTATATTGGAAACCGAAGGTGAAATAAAAGCCGCAGCCATTGGGTGGAACCAGGTAGCCAACGGATTACTGGACAACAGCATCGGGGAGAACAGGGATAAGGGATTTCTGTTTCCTCTTCTTATAGAGGATACAGACCAGGGAAGAGCTTACGGACAAGCTTTACTGGAAGATTTGGACTATTATTTTAAGATATCCGGGAAAAGGATGATATGCGTAAAGGGGCTGATGGCATTGTTCCCCGACGGGGCCGATGTGACAATGAGTTCTGTTTACACAGATAATGGATTCCGTAGAACAGGGAAGCTTTTTTCTATGCGGGCCGACATTTACAAATTCTCCATGGACAATCAGCTAAGAAATCATATGCTTTCACTGCAGCAGGAAGGCTTTTCGTTTGTTCCCTATTATCCGGATGACACCTCTGAAATTATCGATTTTTTCAAACGTGAAAATAATCTCTTTCGTTTTGAATTCCAGAAAAAGCTTCAATGGGGAGCTCCCCATGATGAATTCCTTTTTGTAAAAAAAGGGAAAGAGGGGGTGGGATTATGCCAACACAACCATTATGGGAGGCAACCCGAACGGGTGGGCCCTTTTATGGTTGCAAAATCGATGCAAGGCCGGAAAATTGGGCAGGTTATGGTAG
>CAYNBE010000237.1:0-5477 GCA_964395045.1 uncultured Prolixibacteraceae bacterium
TATTGTTGTCCGGTAAAAAATCTAACCCTAACAAGATTTCGCAACTACGTTGCAGAGAAAAATGCTGCGTAGCAGCTAAATCTTTGTAGAATTATTTGGGAAAGTAAAATGAAGCCACGTAGTGGCGATATCTTTGTAAAAGCTTCATATTATTTGGATTACGATGCGTCTTTCAATTTTAACCGGACACCATTGTTTTGTAATGTAACATTTTAAGCAGATGGCGAACTTTTTTTTTTTCAGTTTATTTGTTTAATTTCCGATAAATTTTTGCAAGACAGGCTAATCTGTGGAGCAATATATCTCGACAGCATTTAAAATCAGCCGGCTGGTGACGAGAAGTTACAGCACTTCCTTCTCCATCGCGGTATCGCTGCTTGAAAAGGAGAAGCGGGGTGCTATTTATGCCATTTACGGATTTGTTCGTCTGGCAGATGAGATTGTTGATACATTCCATGATTTTGATAAAAACTACCTTATCGGAAAATTTGAAAGCGATTTTCAGGATGCACGGTCAAACGGGATCAGCCTCAATCCGGTGTTATATGCATTTCTTCTGACAATAAAAAAATACCGGATTCCACAGGAGCTCGTCGATTCCTTTCTCGGGAGCATGCAGGCTGACCTCAATAAGAAGCAGTACCTAGACCACGCTGAAATTTCGAGTTATATTTATGGCTCGGCCGACGTGGTTGGACTGATGTGCCTGAGGGTTTTCTGTGATGGCGATGAGAAGCTGTTCATGGAACTGGAACAGCCAGCAAAAAAGCTGGGAACCGCTTTTCAGAAAGTGAATTTCCTGCGTGACATCAGAAGTGATCTCGAAACCCTTGACCGTACCTATTTCCCTGAGCTGGTGCACCAGCCAATGACCCCTGAAATTAAAGCCAGACTGGTTGCCGATATGGAAGCCGATTTTGATGAGGCAAAAAAAGGCATCAGAAAACTTCCGGGCCGTTCAAAACTGGCTACACTGGTGGCTTACCATTATTACAGGGTATTGCTGCGCAAGATCGGCCATACATCTGTAGAAAAGCTCTTATCGGGCCGTATACGGATATCCAATGCAGTTAAAGTGCTTATATTGCTCAAATCACTAATTGTTTACCGGTTTAGACTGGTGTGAATGGACAAAATAAAAGTTATCCTGGTCGATCAGTCCGAAAACCCAGTGGGTGAAACGGAGAAAATGAAAGTTCACCGGAAGGGGCTGCTCCACAGGGCTGTTTCGGTTTTTATTGTTAATTCAGCGGGTGAATGGCTTTTGCACCGTAGGGCCCTCGACAAATACCACTCCGGCGGTCTGTGGAACAATACCACCTATACCCATCACTATCCGAAAACCAAACAAGACTTCCGTAATTACGGGTTGATGGTCTTTCCAAAAAGGTTTTATACAGAAACCCTATGATGCTGTATACCATCCTGCTTTGCTGTTCCTTGCTGGTTCCCATTTCATTTTGTTTCGACAGGAAGCTGCAGTTCTGGAGGCAATGGAAGTTCCTTTTCCCTTCGATTCTGTTCATAGCCGTGATTTATATCGCAGGGGATATCCTGATGACCCAGGCCGGTCACTGGGGATTTAATCCCCGTTATCATTTGGGAATAGTGCTGGCCGGCCTGCCGCTCGAAGAATGGCTCTTTTTCCTGGTAATACCCTATGCAAGCGTATTTTTGCACGATGTCGTTGTTTTGTATCTCCCTTCTTTCAAGACCACCGTGGTACCGGGAAGGACATTACAAATTGCCTTCATCCTGTTTTTTGCTGTCATGGCCATATTCTTTTACACCAAAACCTACACTGTGTATTCATCTGTGCTGGTGATCACCGCCCTTCTTTTATCCCTGGCCGACCATTCGGGGCTGATCAATCACTACTGGGCGACCTTTTTATTCATCCTGCTTCCTTTCACCCTGGTGAACGGCATTCTCACCGGCTTCCTGATCGACGGGGAAGTGGTTTGGTACAGCGAACAATCCATCACCGGATACCGGTTGCTGACCATTCCCGTGGAGGATTACGGATATGGTTTCAGCCTGATCTTATTTGTTTTATTGATCAGGCAGCAACTGATCTGCCGTTTTGGCAAGGGTCAACTTGCTCGCCGGGTTAAATCTCATGAAGAAAATGAATAATCACAAACATATAAGAACGGCATCCTTTGTACTTGTTCTGTTTTATCTGGTCGGGATAGCGGGACTTTCCTTTCCTGCAACCTTTCATCTTTTTCAACGGCTGATCCCGTTGGCGCTCCTGCTCAGCGCCGCGATACTGGTCATTTTTCACCCTTCCGGTGTAGATAAAAAGACAGTTGTCGTGTTTACGGTGATTTATATTTCCGGATTTCTGGTCGAAATGGCAGGGGTTGCCACCGGAATTATATTCGGAGATTATCGCTACGGAGAAGGACTCGGTTTCAAAATAGCCGGAACGCCGGTCATCATCGGGCTTAACTGGCTCCTGTTGGTTTATACCACCTCCGGTATTACGGAAGCCCTCAGGCTCAGGCCGGTACCTGCCATCCTGGCCTCTTCGGCGGCTATGTTGCTTTATGATTTCATTCTCGAACAGGTGGCCGCCCCACTGGATATGTGGTACTGGAGCAGCGGCAGTGCCCCATGCCGCAATTATTTGGCCTGGTTTGTCATTGCGCTTGTTTTTCAAACAATGGTTAAATTAACGGGAATAAAAACAATCAACCGGATTTCCCCTGTGGTCTACGCGTGCCAGTTCCTGTTCCTTCTGATGATGTTACTTATCTATACATTTCAGGCATGAACACCAGGCCAACCCATCACTGGCTGATCTATCCCTTTTTCAAGTGGTATACCATCAGGGCAGTTAAAAGGCATTTCAGCGCTGTAAAAGTAGACAGCGACGTCATTGACAGGAACTTACCGGTTTTGCTCATTTCCCATCATATCAGCTGGTGGGATGGTTTCTGGGCAAATTATCTGAACATGACCCTCTTTAAGCGGAAATTCTGGTTTATGATGCTCGAAGAGCAGCTACGGAAGAATTGGTTTTTCAGGTTTACCGGCGGATATCCGGTACGGAAAGGTTCCCGGAGTATCCTGGAGTCACTTCGGTATACAACGGAATTGCTCAATGATCAAAGAAACCTGGTTCTACTTTTTCCACAGGGGAAAATCCATTCCATGTATTCCCGTGATTTTGTTTTTGAAAGGGGTTTGGAGGTCATCCTTCAAAATACCAGCAACCCCATTCATATCCTGTTTGTAGCTTTTCTTGTTGATTATTTTTCGAACAAAAAGCCATCGCTTCATGTTCATGTCACTGAATACAGCGGAGGTTCACACGATGCCACCACCATCGGAGAGCATTACATTGATTTTTATTTACACTGTGTGGAAAAACAAAATAAATTAACCGATTGAGCTGGCTGGCCTATTTCATATTTGGTTTTGCCCTGGTCAGGTTGGGGGTGGCCATTGTAAACCTCATTTTCAGGGAGAGAACCGGCAGATCCACGGGTGAGGGGTCATGGCTTGTTTCTGTGCTGATCCCTGCGCGCAACGAAGAAAAAAACATCGGAGTCCTGCTCAGGGACCTGACCCTTCAGGATTATCAGAACATCGAGATTATTGTTTTCAATGACCAGTCGGATGACCGGACGGCAGAAATTGTGACTGCTTTTTCGAAAATGGACGACCGGGTAAGGCTTGCTGAATCGAACGGTCTGCCTGAAGGGTGGCTAGGAAAGAACCATGCCTGTATTATGCTCGCCAGGCAGGGAACAGGGAAGTATCTCCTTTACCTGGATGCCGATGTCCGCATGGGCAACGAAATGATCGGCCAGGCGGTTGCCTTTGCCGGGAAATACAACCTTGGATTGCTTTCCATTTTCCCGATGCAGATCATCCTGTCGCCAGGAGAATGGATGACTGTACCCAATATGAACTGCATCCTCCTGTCGCTGTTGCCCCTGATCCTGGTCCGGAAAAGCCGGTTTTCCTCCCTGGCAGCAGCCAATGGCCAGTTTATGCTTTTTGATGCCGCAATTTACCGGGAATATTTCCCTCATGAAAAAATGAAATCGTGCAAAGTCGAAGACATCGAAATTGCCCGTTACTATAAAAAAGAAAAGATACCTGTTGCCTGCCTGGCTAGTGAACATCAGGTCAGGTGCAGGATGTACACCTCCTTCCGGGAGGCAGTGAACGGATTTGCAAAAAATGTGACCTGTTTTTTCGGGAACTCCTATCTGCTGGCTATCCTCTTCTGGCTGATGACCAGTTTCGGATTCCTGGCCATCTGGTTCTTCTGGTCTGTTTTCATGCTACCTTTTTATCTCCTGGCGATTTTGGCAATCCGCATCATTGTTGCGAAAATAAGCGGGCAGCACGTAATAAAAAGCCTTTTGTACCTCAACCCCATGCAGGTTTCACTTGGTTTGTTTATTTTTAAGGCAGTTATCCACAAATTCACTGGTATTCATCAATGGAAAGGAAGAAATATATCCTGATTATCTGTTGCTTAACGTTGGGATTTCAGTCATTGACAGCCTCGTATCATACCGACATATACAAAGCCTATATCATGGGCGACATGGAGCAATGGAAAAAGGTGATCGATACAATGGATGCTCATAAAAGTACTGACGGGGAATTTATTGCTGAGCTGATAAATTTCCAATACGGTTACATCGGATGGTGCATAGGCAACAAAAAGAACAAAATCGCAACCGGATATCTGGAAAAAGCGGAAAAAAACCTTTCTATTCTTGAAAAGGAGAAAAAGAACGAATCACTGGTAAATGCCTACCGGTCGGCATTTTATGGTTTCCGCATCGGAATGAGTCCACTGAAGGCGCCTGTGTTGGGCCCGAAAAGCATGGAGTGTGCAAAAAAAGCCATACGGTTAGATGAAAAAAATCCGCTGGGTTTTATTCAGTTGGGAAACTGCTATAATTACATGCCCGTAATTTTCGGTGGTTCTAAAACCATTGCACTTGACCATTATAAAAAGGCGGAAAAACTGATGGAAGAGGATAGCCGACAGTTATCAGGAAACTGGAACTACCTCAGCCTGCTGACTATCATCGGACAGGCCTGTCAGAAATCGGGCGATTTAACCAGGGCTAAATACTACTACGATAAAGCTTTACACACAGAACCGGAATTTGTATGGGTAAAAAGTGAATTGTTGCCCGCACTGGCTAAAAAAACAAAAACAGATGAGTAAGAAAAAAGTCTTGATAGCAGGTGCTGGGCTGGCCGGATTAGCTACCGCATTGCGATTGGCAAAAAGAGGGTATGAGGTCGAAATTGTCGAAAAAAACAGCCAGGCAGGCGGCCGGCTCGGCCAGATAAAAAAAGACGGCTTCACTTTCGACACCGGTCCCAGCTTTTTCAGCATGTCCTATGAATTTGATGAATTTGCCCGGGATTGCGGAATTGAACTTCCCTTCAGATTTGTGGAACTGGATCCGCTCTATGTGGTCAATTTCAGCGAT
>CAYNBE010000238.1:0-5418 GCA_964395045.1 uncultured Prolixibacteraceae bacterium
AATGCTGGATGCGGGGTGCGGGACGGGAAGAATGATGCAAATACTGTCGAAATTAGGAGAAGTTGTCGGAATTGATTATTCTGATGAAGCGATTTTTTTTGCCCGGAAGAGAGCCTCCGGACATATTTTGAAGGGCGATTTAAATCATTACCGTTTCGATAAAGAAAGTTTTCATGTAGTGGTTTGCCTCGATGTTCTCTATCATTCCGGAATCAGGGACGAAATGGCTGTTATCAACCATTTTTACGAGATACTGAAACCAGGAGGTATTCTGATCCTGAATCTTCCTGCCTTTGAATGTCTCAGGAGGGAACACGACCAGGTGGTACATACCAGGGAGCGGTACAGGAAAAAAACATTCACAGCCCGGCTCCGGCTGACAGGTTTTGGAGTCGTGAAAGCTGTTTACAGGTTGCCATTGCTTTTTTTTATCATTCTCATTTTGAAAAAACTGAAAGGGAAAAAAAGTGAAATGAAGCCCGGAACAGATTTGAAAGCACTGCCGGATTGGCTCAATTCATGCTTAATGTGTTACGGAAGAATCGATAACTTTTTGATCAGCAAAGGGATTGAATATCCTGTTGGAAGTTCGCTTTATGTGGTTGCAAAAAAGCCGTTCTCAAATCAATTCTGAACAACATGATTCATGTTGAACAAAAAATCTATATTTACATAGTAATAGATAGCCGGACATCCCAAACGAAAATTGACCGCACATGATGTATCCTGAAAGTGATGGTCATTGTTTTTTCCCCGGCATCTTGCGGAAGTGGAACCAAACAAATTTGTTATGAAACCGGAATTGTACATCAGAATCATCATCATTGTGGCTGCATTCCTGCTTGGCCTGTCTATTTTTAAAGGCCTTCAGCAGGAGGTAATCTTTAAAAACACACTGGGCCGGATTGCCTTTACCTATGAGAACATATCTGAAACCGGGAATTATAAACCTGAAGTTGACATCATCAAGTCGGATAAGCCTTACACTTCCCTGGCTGAAGAGAATTTTATCCACTGGGATGTCAAGTTTTTCAAATATATGGCTGAAAACGGATATGGCAAAGATACGTCATGGCCTGGAGAGGGGACCCATGCTTTTTCTCCGCTGTTCCCTTTCATTTGGAGAATATCACACCTGCCGGCCAGGTATATTGTGATCCTGAATTACCTGATGTTTGCCCTTTCGTTGATCATCCTTTCGAATGTTTTCCTTTCACCGACCGATTTTGGCACCAGAGACCGTATCCTTCTGTTTACTTTTGCCCTTACGCTTCCTTCTGTCTTTACATTTGTGATCCCATATTGTGAGGCAACCTTTATGTTGACCATGAGCCTGGCAATCTGGGGGTTGTTCAGACGAAAAATGTGGCTCTTCTATTTTGGGCTTGTTTTGTTTGCCTTGAGCCGTCCTTCCTTTTTTTTGGTTGCAACAGCAATCATCTGCACCGATATCTATTTTCTGATCCTGAATAAAGACTGGAAATCATTTCCGAAAGAGCTGGGATTGAAGCTTCTTCCCATTTTTATCGGAATGATGATTACTTTTTTCATCCAGTATCTCGCCAGTGGAAATTTCTTTAAAATGTTCCAGGTTCATCAGATGTTCTGGCAGCATTTTTTACAGTATCCCAGGACGATTTCCGACTGGTCGGTCGAAGGATATGGCATGAATATTTTTGCAATGATCTGTATCGCCCTGCCGGCAGCATTTTTTATGTTTACTTTTTTCCTGAAACATTATGAAGGCTGTCAGAGTCAGGCAATCAGCCTCTTTTCACATGGAACGGCTAAGAAATACCTGCTCGGATTGTCGGTGGTATATTTCTTCGGAAATTTCCTGTTTGTATTCTTTCACCAGGGGGGCAACCTGAACGGCCTGCACAGGTATATTATGGTGTCGCCTTTCTTTTATATGTTCCTGTTTATCCTTGCCCCGAAGGTAAAGTCAATCAGTCTGATACGTGAACTGGCCATTTTTATTCCGGTAGCTTTTATCGGATACCTGTTCCTGGTGAACGGTCCTTATCAGCACAAAATCAGTTTCCTTGATACCGGCTTTTTCCTGCTGGTACTTTCGGCGTTGTATTTCATTTTGTTCGACAGGTTAAAAACTCCCCTGAAGATTTCTCTTCTGGGAGTACTCGTCTTTTGTAACATCATCTGGCTGACCTATCTGTTCAACCATTTTCTCAATGATGCCTATATCATTGCCTGATATAGGAAATGGTTTCAGAATTTGAAATCCATAATTCCTGCCTAGGATGTTGGCAGGGATGAATGATCATGGCAAATGCTGGTAATTGCTCTCAGTTTTTTGTTCGCACGATCCTGTTATACTATCCTTCCCGCTGAATTGATGCTTAAACTGAGTCAAATGCTGGGCAATGTTGACAGACAAGGAGCTTCATTTTATGAGAGAAAGAAATGTGCAATGGCGTCAATTGCTTCCTCCGGGTCATGATAAAAGACCAGGGTAATCCCAGGACAGCCTTTTATCATGGCCGACAACCGTTTCCCGGATTTCGGACGGAACAGGCAGATCACCTGTTTTCCCATCGCTACGGCCCGGCCGATTTCATATCCTACTCCGAGGGAGGCAGTTGTTACTTCCGCCACAACCAGGCCGGCATTGGTCAGCCAGTCAAGGTCGCGATCATGGATGACGGAGTCGGAAATGCCTTCTTCACCTGATCCGGTGATAGAGGGATCGCCGATATGGCCGGTCATAACATGACCAAATTGTTTCAATAAACCGATCAACCGGAGATATAGAGCGGCATCTTCCCTCCCTCCCCGGATGGAACCGGCAAAATAGATGTTCATTTAGCTTTTATAAAAATGTGTGATGTCAAAAAAGAAATCAATTTCAAAAAGCAGAGATATTTGTTTATATTGCATATAATCAAATATATGCATAGTTTTACCTTGTCGGGTTTGGACTTTAAAATTAGCGATTTATTCTCTTTAAAAAAGATGAATCTTGCAAAGGATTGGAGAATTTTAAGTATTCATGATTCTCAGGAAATCGCCCCTGCGACAAAGAGTTTCTGCAAATAAAACTGCCTGAAAGGCTAAGTCATAAGATCGAAGAAGGTCAAAAAAACTTTGGCTCTTTCCTTATGAGGAAAGTATGTAAAAAAGTACCGGGTGATTTTGGTGTTTCAGTTTAATCTTCGAAAAGTCACCATGTAATAATGCCGATCTACGTTTGAGATGTCGTGATGGTTGTTTTGGTATAGGTTTTGATATTCATATCTTCGAGAGGCAAATCCTCTTCAAAAAAGAAAATGAAAAAGTTATTCATCACATCGGTTCTCGCAGTCCTGGTAACAGCAGGGACAACAGTTATAGCACAGGACTGGCCTGAAGAATACCTGGGGCTCCCGGGTGATAACCTGAACCTGTATGCTGTGATGAAGCTGTTCCAGGAGTCGGAAACCCTGGAGAGTTTTGAACGCAGCCTGAATGACGAGAAATCAAAGATCAACAACCTGGATCTGAACGGTGATAACCTGGTTGATTACATCACTGTGAACGATTATGTCGACGGGAATATTCATACCATAGTATTGAGGGTTTCACTCGATAGGAACGAGAGCCAGGATGTGGCGGTATTCACCGTTGAACGTTTCAGCGACGGAAGTGTGCAGCTTCAATTGGTTGGTGACGAAACCCTTTATGGAAAGAATTACATCATTGAACCCTATTATTCCGAAAATATCGGGGAGACCCCCAATCCGGGGTTTGCCGGTCGAAACGGTGGTGCCGTTTCAGCCAGGACCACTCATATCGAAATCAACGCCTGGCCTCTGATCAGGTTCATCTTCCTTCCTGATTATATCGCATGGCGGTCAAGGTGGGCCTGGGGATACTGGCCGGCAGACTGGTATGCCTGGCGTCCCTGGTACTGGCATGCATACTATGGGTATCACCACAACTGGAACCCATATTATTATTCGCACTTCCGGCCCTGGCACCAGCACCGTTTCTCCCGCTATGATGATTTCTATTACCGGAACATCAGGGCTCACTCCCCACTGGTCAACCATCATATCAAAGAAGGAAGATACAAAGAAACGTATTCCCGGCCTGAGACGAGAAGGGATGGCGAAGCACTTTTCGCCAGGAGCACCCGGGAACAAGGCCATGGCAACCGTGAAAATGGCACGGACTATACGAGTCGTACAAGTCCAGGATCAGACTTCCGGGGTGAACGGTCATCGGTTTCAACCGGTTCCGGCAGAGAAAATGTAGCTGGCACTGCCGTTCACATGCGACATTCCGGTGCGGGCACTTCAGGCAGCAAAAGTGAGGTATCATACAGGAGCAGGATAATTGAGAGCAACAGAAGTATGTCAGGCTCTCCGGAAAGCAGATCAGCTAATGAAGTAAGAAGCAAGTCAGCGTCTGTCCCTTCAAGGGATAATCCGGGTGTATCCCGCAGATCATCCACCTCTGTTTCCGGCAGGTCACCCGGCAAACCAGGATCATCAGACACTCCTGTTGTGAAGTCTTCCCGTTCAATGAACAATCCGGGTATTTCCCGCAGATCTTCCGCCGGGGTTAACGAAAGGCAGGTCAGCAAATCATGGCCGTCGGGTTCTGCCAGCGTGAAATCTGCTCCCCGTCCTTCTTCATCGGAAGTGGTTTCACACAGCAGAAACCGTGGTAACAACCGTAGCAGCAGTTCGGAGACAGCCAGCAGCCATTCCGGATCAAAGGCGTCAGCCCGGTCTTCAAGGAGATAATGGTTTATCGTCCTTCAAAATAATAGTAAAGGAAGCGGTCGAAACGGCCGCTTCTTTTATAACCGGCGTATTCCCGGGTTGAGAAATGATACGGGGGAAGCATTTCGTCTGTTCTTATTCAGCCTGGTAAGAAAAACCGGCGCCGGTTCATGAACATTTCTGATGATATGGGAAAAATTTAAATCAGAAGAATGGAATTTTCTTATATCGAAAGTATTGTATATTTGAATGCCAAATGAAAATTCTGGATACAAACGATTTAGCCTCTTTTTCGCCAATCTTCAGGGGAAGAAAAGGACGGTGGCTTGCTGAATCCTTATTTCGTTTTCTTGCAATTGACAAAATTAATCAGGTTTATGACCATTCGGGAGAATACACTGGGGCCAATTTTGCAACTAGGTTGCTTACCGATCTGGGCATAGATTATGCCATAGGAAATGCCGACCGATTGAAGCTTTTACCGAAAGGGGCATTCATCACAATTTCAAATCACCCTTATGGCGGACTGGATGGGATCATCCTGGTAGACCTTATAGCAGGAATCCGGAATGACTACAAGTTGATGGTCAACAAAGTACTGTCATTGGTGAAAACAATGCAAAGCAATTTTATTACAGTTACCCCGGTTGAAGATCATAAAATTCCGGTGACAACGGAGACCATATCGGGA
>CAYNBE010000239.1:0-5337 GCA_964395045.1 uncultured Prolixibacteraceae bacterium
GGATACCGATCTGAGGATTGTGGAGTTTTCATCCCGACGGAAGGTGCGGCCCTATATTCACCGGGTTTTAGGCCTGGTGAACCAGACTTTTACAGACATTTACGGCTTTCTTCCCTTTTCGGAGGACGAAATGACTGATTTTGCCAACCGTTTTCTTTACCTGATCAATCCGGCCTATATTAAAGTAGTTCTGAATAAAACCGAAGAAGTGGTTGCTTTTGTTCTGGGGATGGACGACATCAGCAAAGGTATTCAGAAAGCCCGGGGCAGGCTGGTCCCGTTCGGATGGATACATCTGATCCTGGCTGCGCGCCGGTCGAAACAGTTGAACCTGCTCCTTGGGGCCATACGTTCCGATTATCAGGGACGCGGGCTTGATATGCTCATGGGGGCAAAGTTGATTGAGTCAGCCCGAAAACGGGGAAAAACAACCCTGGATTCGCACCTTGAACTTGAATACAACTACAAGGTCAGGGCTGAAATGGAAAGAATGGGTGGCAAAGTCTACAAACGATTCAGGATATTTCAGAAAGAACTGATACCTTGTTCATGTTTGTGCCGGTGAAAATGCTGGCAACCTGTCACTCACCCCATTTCCTGTCCTCCTGGTTTGGCGATATCGAATAAGCCCCGCTGGTTTTTATTGCTTGTTCCGCAAAAAACCCGATGTTGAACAAAACTAAAGAATTATATTTCTTTTCCAATGGTGACTTCATAATATGCTGTCACATCGGTCACCATCATCCCGGCTGCAGAAGCAGCCTGAATGCCCAGGCGTCCGTCTTCAAATACCTGACAGAAAGGGGGATCAACACCCATTTGTCCGGCACATTTCAAAAATGTTTCGGGATGGGGTTTGGGATGTGTTATGTCTTCGGATGAAACCAGGATTTCGAAAAAGGAGGAAAGCCCGATGATGTCGAGGGTTTTCCATGCCAGCCTTCTGTATCCGCCCGTACCAACAGCCATTGGCAACCGCCCATGGTATTCATGAATAATCTCCACAACCGGTGCAATAGGTTTCATCCTGTGCATGATTTTTTCGTATTCCTCTTCCTTGATCATGCCATATTCCTGAGGATCAAGGTTGAGCCCAAACATTTCGTTGATCCTGGCGAATGACCCTACGGCGGAGATTCCTGCCATTGAAACAAAAACTTCGGGGGTGAAATCAATCCCGAATTTGCCCAAAATATTTTTATATGCTATATAATGGATGGGCATGGTATCGGCCACTGTCCCGTCGAGGTCAAAAATTAATCCTCTGGCCCTGGGATCCACTGTTATTTTCTTCAAGTCAATCAAAATTTGTACAACCGCAAAAATAACATTCTTCATCAGTGAAGCCGTCTGAAAGGGAAATGGTTTAATTTTGATACGGATTATTTCATACTGGAAATCATGATCAGCAACTATGTGGTGTTAACCGTTCCTCAGTGGGCCATATTTGTGGCAATTTCAGCCATGATATACGGATGGCTTGAAAAGAAAAGAATTTTCGGCTTAGTCGGATCGGGAACTCTGGCCGTACTTGGTTTGTATTCCGCAATTGTCCTATGGGCTGGTATGCTTGTTCCGGAAAGTATGTTTGATATTCCCGGACACCTGCCGGGAGAGGAACTTTTTAACGCTGATGAACTTCCTGTTGAAGGACGCCTTCTTCCTTTTTACTGGGGCCTTGTTGCAAACGGAGTCATAGCCCTGATAGCCATGTTCCTTGAAATCAGAAACCGGAAATCACCAAACCGGCTGAAATTGATCATCGGGCTTATCGCAGTCCTCCTTTTTTTTGCTATGACGACAGTGGTCCGGCAATAGCTCACTTTTCTTAACAATGCTTCCCGGATGACAGCATCATTAATAAATAAAGAATCATGATCTTGTAATAATCTTTATTTCAGGTCATATCGTATTTTTGTATAAAATAACAAATGATGGATTTAAAAAAGTCGCTTGGATTCAGCAAGGAGGGGAAAAATGAGATCCCTAAACCCAAAAGGGTCAACGAATATATCAACCTCAAACTGGCTGCATTAGGTCTGCCTACAGTAAAAACAGGCAGCGGATTTGATTTTCTGGAGCTTGCCAACGATCTGATCAAGAATCACCGGGAAAAGAACCGGTTGCTTTCTTCCTATTTGTGTCCTGCCGATCAGCGTATTCAAAACTTTATCGATAGTTATCTTGAACCATACAGGGATAAAATTCAGCCCAGGCTTCCTTCACTGACATTCATCATCGACAGTCATGGCATTGCAAGGGCACTTTCACTGCCCCCCGATAAAGACTGTTTCGTATCGGACATCATCAGCTCGTACAGGATCAAACAGGGGATTCTCCACAATCCGAGGAACGACCGCCGCACCACGGAAGGAGTGTTTCATATAGCCGAGGGAGGATTACCTGTCCCTGATGATAAAAAGTCGGTACCCTTGTTCACATTTGCCCTGTTGCTGAATGAGGCCCTTAACCCACCCCGTGAGCTGCTTGAGTTGCCCTTTACTTCGGGGCAGGAAGAGAAAGCCGCCGTTTTTGTCTCACTTCTGCTGAAACCGGTCGTTTGTCCTGAAGTTCCAGGAGTATTGAGCCAGAAACGGATGGAAATCAGGTTTTTTGCTCCCGGGAACCTGGTCAGCAACCTTGATTTTGTGGAGTCGATTTTCGGAAACGGTGGCGATCCGTACCTGCCTGAAAACGACGCTGCCCTTGATATCGAAGGCTGGACCGGCCATACCGGATGTATAATTCTTGCACCACATCTTGTTCAGCTCACAAAAAAGCAGGTCGGGCTGCCACATGTTGATCAGGCAACTGACCGGCAAAAAAGGGACGGGATGTGCTGGAAAGATGAGAATGAAAAATATAACAATGGGAACGCATTCAAAATCACTGCACGAAACGAGGAAGGGGTGATTATAACAGTCATTGCCGACAACTATTTTGGTTATTCTAAAAAGGAAGTCAAATCGCAGATCAGCTATTCGGCAAACCTGTTCGGCAATGCCGAAGAGGAACATGCCGGCGGGGCCATTGCATTTCCCAGTTACAATCTCGGGGATGAATTCAGACAAGACAGCCAGATCAGGGGCAACGGACTGGACTTTGCCGAAATGACAAGCATGTACAGCTCGTTTATGGAAGCCCGACCAGAGGGATATGCCGTTGATAAAAACTATCCCGACATCGTATATGTTCCCCAGGAATCTGCATTCAGCCTGATTGACCAGAGGATAACCTGGAACAACAATGGCAGGTTGGCATCCATCAGGCTGAACCCGAATTGTACCTACATTCTTCCTTCCGGATATAAAATCAGGATGGAAAAAAATCCTTCAGTTCCATCGTGGAGACTGGTAGGCACTGCCGCTGAAGGTACTTTCTGCCACAAGCCCTGTACCGTATCGGGAGGGGGAAAATCGGAAATCTCCAAATCGATCAACGACGCCATGATCTATGGTCCGTTCTTCACTGCCGATTATGAAAATGATTTCAGGAAGGTAGAAGAGATCATCAACAGGGATTACAGCAATAAGTTCAGAGATCCGGCACAGAACACACACTCCAGCCGGCCACTCCTGAGCCCTGCCCGGTCGCTGGGATCGGTGATCAAACTGCTGACACCTTCCCCGTCGCTCTACACCGATGCATACAATGCCTGGCTTGAAAGCATCCCGAATTATATCAAGGGGCTTGTTTTTATTGTCAAAAGATTTTATAAGCCAGAGTGGGGGAGTGACTGGAAAAAATATTTTTCGGTCGATATTATAGACGGCAAATTCGGGAATGAGTTGAAATTCAGGGAACGGAAAGTGGTAGCCGGCTACCTGAGGATTGGACTGATCAATGATAAATCGTGGCGGACTTTTAAATTGAGGCAAGATTTTCTTGCTGCCGATAAAATTCAGATGGAAGACGATATCACGGTATCGACCGTTGTCCCCTCCGGGAAACTGAAATACCTTTCGTCTGACCATCAGGAACCGGCTGTCAAATTCACCTGGAACTGTGAATACAGACTGTTCCAGCGCCCCGATGATGCCATTCACCGTGGATACGACAAACAGGCGGAAGCCGACCTTGCAACCCCGAATACCTTTATTTCCAATTTCCAACCACTGACGGTTCAGGATGGTGAAGCGATCATGGCTGATGCAATTGAATTCGACAAGTATACGACCCCGATTAAAAGACTGATCGAGGAAGTGGTGTCAAGCAAGGATTGCACCTATTTTGTATCGTCGTCACATCCGAGGATTTTTGAGGGGAAGCCATCGAAAAATATGCGTTATCTGCAGAACAGGCCCGACATTACATGTCACCGGGATAAGTATATCGCTGAAACGGGAACACGTCTTTTCAGGAAAATCCCGGTTGGAGAAGCGGTATTGTTTCCCGTAAATGCAGTCCTGGCAGGCAGGAGGAACAATCCGCCGGAACCAGGGATCAGGCCGCTTGCTGTTTACAATCCCATTCATTACCAGGAATTACCGGAGCTGTTTATGGACTTTATATGCAGTTTAACCGGGAAATCACCTTCCACCACCGGAGCAGGCACCGAAGGAGCCCTGACAAAAGGCCCCTTCAATCCCCTGAGCCCGGTGACCGATCTGAACAACGCCCTGGTTTCCTTTATTCTGACCGGGTATGCGGGCTTTACCAGCGCTGCGGGATACATCGGTCCCCGTTACAAGGTAAACCATGATATCAGCCTGTTGGTTCCGGAAATATGGAGCAGGCTCCGCAGCGATGAGGTCAGGCCCGAATCGATGATTGAAAACGGGTATCTCGAAAAACTGGAAGATTTCGAATATAATGGACGCATCATACCTGCTTCAAGGTTGGGGTACCGGATTACAGGAAAATTTGTACGCGCCTATTTCGGGAGGGTGTTTGAGAATCCCGACACGGTGTTTAACGAAGAAATGCTGAAACCTGAACTTCAGGGACTGGATATTTTCGCAGATGGAATTGAAAACATTGTCGAAGCCCAGCAAAGGGTTGCCCTAAGTTATTTCAGAGACGGCAGCATCAAAGGGGCCTGTCCTCCCCTGAAGGCACTGCTCTATATCATGGCATATGGTGAATTTGAAGGAAAAAATGCCGGCCATCCTGAAATCAGGGGAATGTTCACACGTGAATCATTGCTGTCAAGTGACTGGTACCATGAACGCCTGCTAAACAAACAACTGAGCGACATCGCTCTTTTCCAGAAACATGTCAAATACCTGAGAAATTATATTTCTTCATCGCATGGCCTGACACGGACAGAAACCGAAGAAACCGGAAATAAACTGAAATATGCGGAAGAAAGGCTGAAATTCCTTAAATCGACCGAAT
>CAYNBE010000240.1:0-5304 GCA_964395045.1 uncultured Prolixibacteraceae bacterium
AGGCCAACGATATCGTAAACATGCGGATTGCGTTAATGTTGCAAGCACCGGTGTGCCTTATGCTTTTGAGGAGTATTTTGAACCTATGGACAAACATTTTTATATTTCGGTTTTCTCATCCGAAAAAGATGAATTTGCCACTGTATTTTTAGACATTACAAAACAAAAACAACATGAAGCTGAATTATTTATAGCCAAACAAACCGCTGAAGAAAATGAAAGAAAGCTGTTGCTTTCACAGGAAATTGCCAAACTTGGCGGATGGGAACTTGACACTGAAACGGGGATATTTACTTTTACTGATAGTTTTTACAATTTATTTCACACAAATGCCAAAGAAATGGGTGGTTATAAAATGGCCATTCAAGAATATGCGTCACAATTTGTCCACCCAGATGACGCTGCAATGGTAGCTGAAGAGACCCGGAAGGCATTGGAAACAAACGACCCTGATTACTCAAATTATTTGGAACACAGGTTTTTATATAAAGATGGAGGAATAGGTTATCTGAGTGTAAGGTTCTTTATTGCAAAAGATGAAAAGGGGCGTACGATTAAAACATTTGGAGTGAACCAGGATATTACGGAAAAGAGAAAGGCAGAGGATGAGTTAGTTAAGGCTAAAGAAAAGGCAGAACAAAGTGACCAATTGAAGACCGCTTTTTTGCTGAATATTTCGCATGAAATCAGAACTCCGATGAATGGAATTCTTGGATTTATGAGTTTACTGGAAGAACCTGGTTTAACGGAAGACGAAAAATCTGAATATATCAGGATTGTAAATAAAAGCGGGGAGCGGCTCATGAATACAATCAACGATATAGTGGAGATTTCAAAAATTGAAGCAGGAGATTTATCATTGACAGAACAGGATTTTGATATTTCTGAAATGATGAACTATCATTACAATTTCTTCAGGTTACAGACAGAAGAAAAAGGACTTGCTTTTGAAATAAATGAAAATATAAAAGGAGAATCTGCAAGAATCCATTCGGATAAACAAAAACTGGATAGTATTTTGATGAACCTGATCAGGAATGCAATTAAATTTACTAATAAAGGGAAAATCGAAATAGGGAACTATTTAGAGAATAATGAGCTGCACTTTTACGTAAAAGATACAGGAAGGGGAATCCCAAAGGAAAAGATTGAGGTTATATTCGACCGTTTTGTACAGGTTGAACAAGGCTATTCACGAGGTTATGAAGGTTCGGGTATCGGATTATCCATCGTAAAAGCCTATCTTGAAGTATTAAAAGGTACTATTGAGGTAATTTCTGAAGTTGATAAGGGAAGTACTTTCCTTTTTTCAATCCCGTATCATCCAGTTGGAATGAGTGCAAACATTCCCGGTAAAATTAAAAATAAAGAAATTTTAAAACCGGGTAAAACCATTTTAATCGCAGAAGACGACTCATTGAATTATTCTCTCCTGGAAATTTATCTCTCAGGTGAATTCAGGTTGCTTCATGCCTTCAATGGAGAAGACGCGATCAAAATTCTCACGGATAATCCAGGTATTCGACTTATACTGATGGATATAAAAATGCATGGAAAGTATGATGGATTGGATGCTGCCAGAAAAATCAGGACAATGGGCCAGAACATACCGATTATTGCCCAGACAGCATATACAACTGAAATAGATAAACAGAAAGCAAAGGAGGCCGGATGTAATGACTTTCTCGCTAAACCTTATACAAGGGACAGGCTGTTATCGCTGGTCAGAAAATATGTTTAGAAGTAATGTCTTTACCGCAGCAGGGCTGATGCGCACCATAGTATTGCAGCCTGGCCATGCGGATCCCCGACATTCCGTTTCCGGTCAAAGTAATACTGACGGTTGTTCTTTTTATTGGTACCTTCACACACTTCGTGTATCTCAGCATTTTCATCAATATACGACACAAGACCAAGCCATGCCTTGCGTGCTGCTGCCCCGTAAATTTTCTTGTCAAGCCAGCCATTCTTGACACCGGTAATCATAGCAAAGGTGAACATCCCGGTACTCGATGTTTCAGTCCATGACTCCGGTACATCGATCAGTTGCCTCCAGGTGCCGTTCTCAGCCTGGTATTTCAGAAGGGATGCCATCATCGTCTGATATCCCATCATGATTCTCGGACGATCGGGATTGTTTTCAGGAAGTGAAGTCAGTAGTTCGCTCATTCCGGCAGCCATCCAGCCGTTGCCGCGCCCCCAGAAGAATGGTACGTCGGGTGCATGGTAAAACAGTCCGTTGGGGCGTTGCAGCGAATCAAGGTACAGAACCATTTCCCTGGCTGCCCTTTCGGCATATACCAGATCACCGGTAGCCCTGAAAGCCTGAATCTGAACAGCGGTAATCATATACATATCATCAATCCACATCCGGGTTTGTGGCGTAAGCCCCTTATCAAAATATGCTTTGGCTTCGGCATTCTCCTTTAAGCTGTCGGTCAGCGTCCATTGCTGGTCGGCCATCCTTTTTCCCAATTTCAGATACCGGGGATCTTTTGTGATCATGTAAAGTTCAAACGGAACCGCCCCAAAAACAGTATTGTCAACGTGATTGGGAAGCGGAACAAGCGATGAATCGATTCCGAACAATGGTTCAAACCTGTCGATGAGTTTTTGGGTGAGCTCCTGATCGTTGCTCAGCCTCGCAAACGTTAATGCTCCATACCAGGTGCAGGTTTCAGGATAAATGATGAATTTCGGCGGACCGGGGCGGAATGAATTAAAATGGGGGGATACAACAAAATGTTCGGCCACCCGTTTCCCGATTTCCTCCGGAGACATTCCTTTAGGCCATTTCGTGAGATCAGAATTCGGATCAGGCTGATGACAGGCAACAATCATCAGTTGAAACACAACAACCAGGCAAACCAGAATAATCCTGGGGACAGAAATCATTTTCATACAAGTTGACCTTTTTTTGTAAATGTTATTCAAATAGTTCCAAAATTCTAAGGATATCTTCAAATGAAAAACTTTGTTGCTTCTAATGCAAGCGACGAACTTTTCAGATTGATGCAATCTGACTCTTCAAAGCCTGAAGGGCAGTATCTGCCTGCTGCGATAAATCCTGCCAGCGGCATTCAATGGAGAGCCGCCCTTTATAATTCACATCTTTCAACGCTTTTAAATATTCTGTAAAATCCTCTTTCCCAACCCCCGGGGCATTACGCCCCTCTTTCTCTGCAATATGGGTATGGGCCAGCAGGTGTCCATATTTCCTGATATTGCCGGGGGTTTCATTCTCCATCAGCATGTGATAGATATCGGCCAGCAATCTAAAATTCTTATGGTTTACCTCTTTTACAATCTCTCCCCCCTCGGCAACAGAGTTTATAAAATTGCACTCTTTGGTATTCAGGGGCTCAAGTGAGATGACAACCCCGTATTTGCCGGCAATGGTTGCCATCCGGCTGGAAAGTAAAACGAACTGTTTTCTGGCCTCTTCCCTTGAAAACCCCTCAGGGATTGCACGCGCACATCCGCTGCCGAAAACGATTGTTTTGATACCGGCCATCCGGGCCCGTTTAAATGCTGTTTCTGAGTATTTTAAAATTTCGTCATGAAGGGGTGCCGGACCGACACATTTCAGATTTCCCGGTAGAAATGAGTTGCATGCTTCAACCGGGAGTTTTGATTCCTTCAACAATGCCTGGTTGGCCTGAAAGACTTTTTCATCTTCAACCGGTGCAAGAAAACCCCGCACGTCAGACTCAATGTAGGAATAACCGGCAGAAAATAAAATCGAATGATTTGTAATGCTTGTACATACCCCGATCCTGTTTAGGAATTTACCTTTTTTACCGGTCACCCCAAAGGATTCTGACGGTTTGACAAGTATCCCCGACCCCAATAAAACAGAGGCTTTAATAAAATCCCTTCTGGATGCTTTCATAACATATGTAATTTATCAATCGGTTTTTCCGGTTTTGTACGACCGGTATGGATTGCACGGCTGAAATTAAGCATAATCTGCTAAAAAAAGCGCCATTTACCGAACGTTACAGTAATCATTCTTTTTTTTTTGGGGGGGAGAGATGTAAAGACCTTTTTTTCAGATACCGGCCTTCGCTGATCCTTATTCCCGGTTTTTAAAAACATATTCATAATGGATGTATCTGTCCGCCACGGTAAAAGGCATGATCGAGCCCTCAAATCCGGTTGTTCCCGAAACCATTTTTATCAGGACATCCGGATCTGTAGTACCTGAATGTTCTGCAAGTGAAAGCAGCAGGTTCACGCCTTCGAACGAAATGGTGGAATAATTCCTGGGCAAAGTATGATATTTTTTTTCAAAGCCTTCTACGAATGCCTTGCCTGCCTGATCAGGGGATTTCGGTTCGAAAGCCAGATCAAGATATGTAGCTCCGTCCAATGCACTTCCGGCAGCCTCTTCCACATCTGGATATGCCATCAGCGGATCTCCGACCAGCTTGCCATTGTACCCGCTTTCCCTGATTTGTCTGAACATGGTGCCCAGGCCTGTACCAACGCCGATCACATAGACGCATTCTGTTGATTCCTTGTTTAACTTCGAAGCAATGAGGTTGGTATAATCATGCACATTTTCATTGTAAGGTACTGTGACTGTCTGCATATTAAGTTCATAACAGTGCCGGGCAACGGCATCTTTCATGCTTCGTCCGTATTCCGTGTCGGAGTAAAACACTGTTAGTCCGGAGACTTTCAGTGATTCATTCAGAAACTGTGAAATAACGTTTCCGGTAGATCCGGCAGAGATGTAATTCCTGATGGTGTATTTGCTTTCTTCCAGAAACCTGTCGGTTCCGACTGCTGACATCAGGAGAATTCCGCCGGCCTCAGTTTCTGTTTTGATGGCCTGGCTTACCCCACTCACGATGGAGTAAACCAGAAAAGGTTTGACTTCCTGTTTAAGCATGTTCCGGACAACGGCAACACCTTCCACAGGATCAGCCTTGCTGTCATGGATGTCCAGTTCGATTTTCCTGTGCAGAAGCCCGCCCTTTTCATTCTGCAGGTCAACAGCATGTTGTACCCCTTTCAGGGTGAATTCCCCAAGTATTCCGGTATTGCCTGTCAGAGGCACCACAACACCGATTTTAATGGATTCCTGTCCTTTCTTGATGCGATTTCCCTTGGGCCTGGAAATCAATGCGATCCCAATCACAGGATTTGAGGTTCCCATGATCATTTTTTTTTGATTTTTTCATTGAATGGATTGTTCGTTTTTTAGTAAGTTATTCTTAGATAGATGGATACAATTTACATTAACTGCTTATCCCCTTCGGTCAAGTAAAAAATATTAACTTTGGTTAATGGCAAAAT
>CAYNBE010000241.1:0-5282 GCA_964395045.1 uncultured Prolixibacteraceae bacterium
GTCAGTTTTTGTTTTATTGGTCAGCCCAAGCGTAGTTTTAAATTCATACTTTAAACCTATATTCAGATTTTCGACCGGTGTGAGATTAACTCCGATAATAGGTGTAAAACCTGTGCCTTTTTGTTGTGTGTCAACCTCTTTATTGCCTGTATTTGCTGCATTTGCCGACATGGCTATCGCTTTTGTGGCAAACGCTGGTGAAGCAGCAGTGAGTGCTCCCTGAGCTGCCGAAATATTCATGGCACCGATTTGTGCCGGAGTTAAACCTGCTGCACCAAGCAATCCTTGGATCTGGGCAATCTGAGTCGAGGACAATCCAACATTGGTTCCGTTTATCAACAAAACAGAACCACCCCCACCGGAAACAATTTGCTGTAAACCAGCTGCATATGAATTTGCCCCGGTTGACCAACCCGTTAAAACTGTTGCAGCGTCTGTGAAGAAATTCTTGGCAAAAACCATCCCTGCTCCGTTGTAAGAAGCTCCAAATGCAGGCTGGTTTGGATTAATCTTAATATCGGTGATTGTTCCTTCGTATGTGTTTGTTGCGAGTAAAACCCTTACTCCTGCTGCAACAGAAATTATATCGTTGATTGCATAACTACCGTTGAGCTGAATTCCCCAAAATACACTCTGCCCTGAAAAACTTATGTTGCCAGAATAAGCACTTGTCGGTATTCCATTTGATGTAAGTGAAGCTGGAATAGCAGCAATTTGCTTTTCAAAAGACGGCAGTCCATTTTTGTAATCTGCTGAGCCTCCGCCACCGTTAGGCCCGAAACCAAGTGAAAACGCCAGTTTATCCATTTTATAAGCAGCAAATGCACTTGGAAAGACAGGAGCTTTTACATCTCCAATAAACTCTTTCCTGTTTAAAGCTGCACCAGTTGTAATGGTCCTGGTCTGGAAAATGGTCTGGTTATTAATCCCAAAATGTAATCCGTTTTCAAGTTTCATGACACCCGCAGGATTGAAATAAACAGCATCCAGTTGGGTAGATGCATTCCTGGAAAGCATCCTTACATATTGAACACTTTGGTTCGAATTTGTTAAAATGCCACCGGCATAAACTGAGAATGCAAACGTAGCAACCATCAAACAAGCAAGTAATGATTTCTTCATAGTTTATTTAATTTGTTAATATTATAACAAAAGTAAAAACAAATTTAATAATAAGAAATTTATTTGCTGATTTTCAGATGGTTATCAAACATTTAAACAAATCTCCCTAAAAGTCAAGAAATTTTATCTGGCAATTTTTTTTCGTCATTTGCAATTATTGTTCTCACCAAAATGGTTGATAATCACAATATATCAGATATGGATCACTTCCCCGTAAGCTGCTGCGGCAGCTTCCATGATGGCTTCACTCATGGTGGGGTGGGGGTGAATCGATTTGATCAGTTCATGTCCTGTAATTTCGAGTTTTTTGGCGACCACCAGTTCTGCAATCATTTCCGTCACATTGCTTCCGATCATATGTGCTCCTAAAAGTTCGCCATATTTTGCATCGAACACCAATTTGACAAAACCGTCCTTCTGCCCGGCTGCACTGGCTTTACCGCTTGCTGAAAAAGGGAATTTTCCCACTTTGACATCATATCCGGCCTCTTTGGCTTTGGCTTCGGTGAGTCCGACCGATGAAATTTCAGGATTGGTATAGGTACAACCCGGGATGTTGCTGTAATCGATAGGATCGGGATTCAGTCCGGCTATTTTCTCCATACATGCGATTCCTTCGGCCGATGCCACGTGTGCCAAGGCAGGGGTGGCAATGATATCACCGATGGCATAGATGCCATCGACATTGGTCCTGTAAAATTCATCCACCCTAACCCTTCCTTTTTCAATCTCGATTCCCAATTCCTCAAGCCCTAAGCCCTCGATGTTGGGAGTGATCCCGACAGCCGACATAACTGCTTCGCATTCAACTGTCTCATTGCCTTTTGGTGTTTTAACCGTCACCCTGCAAAATTCACCTGATGTGTCAACGCTTTCCACCGTTGAGCCTGTCATCACCTTCATACCCATTTTCCGGAACGACCGTTCCAGTTGTTTTGATATTTCTTCATCCTCAAGCGGAACAATGTTGGGCAGAAACTCTACCAAAGTGACCTGAGTCCCTATCGACTGGTAGAAGCAGGCGAATTCGCTCCCAATTGCACCTGATCCTACAACTACCATCGATTTGGGCTGTTTGGGAAGGGTCATGGCCTTGCGGTAGCCGAATATTTTTTCGTAATCAAGTTGAAGATTGGGAAGCTGCCTGGTTCGTGCACCTGTGGCAAGGATGATATGTTTGGCAGTTACTGCGGTTTTTTCCCCTGCTTCATCTGTTACTTCAACGATGCCTTTACCGGTCAGTTTGCCTGTACCGGCGATGACCTCAATTTTATTTTTTTTGAAGAGGTACTGGATGCCTTTGCTCATGCCTTCGGCCACTTTCCGGCTTCGGAGAACCATGGCCTGAAAATCAGGTTTTACCTCCCCGGTAATGGAAACACCGTAATCGGCTGCATGAACTGCATATTCATACGCTTGTGCACTTTTCAGCAACGATTTTGTCGGGATACAACCCCAGTTGAGGCAGACACCCCCCAGGTTTTCTTTTTCAACCACGCCCGTTTTGAATCCTAATTGGGAGGCCCTGATAGCTGCAACATATCCTCCGGGGCCGCTTCCGATAACCAGTACATCAAAATTCATTTCTTAGTTCTTTTATGTTATTAATTTCTTGTTTTAAAAACATCCGGGTTTATTAAAAAGTTCGGACAAAAATAACATTTCTTGCCGGAAACCCTCTTTTCTGGCGACCTGTCTGATAATCCTGTTCACTATAAACTGGTTAAACAATTTTATTGAAATACTTTTCAAGGAGGAGGGATGCAGCTTCAAAGGAACTGAGCTCGGCATGGATCACCTTTTCTTCCATTTCAGCGATCAAAGGTTCAATGTTGGGGTCGCTGTAGAAACTTTGTTTCAGTTTTTCGTTGATGGTCTCGAACATCCAGAAGCGCGACTGCTGGTTCCTGTTATGGCTGAAGTAGCCATTATCGCGGGTGTGCTCGCAGAAACGAAGTATGTGGTCCCAAACTTCTTCAATACCGGTTTCTTCAATCGAGGAGCATGTTGTTACAATGGGATTCCATCCTGATTCCTTTAATGGGTAAAGATGCAGTGCGCTGGAATACTGGCTTCTGGCCAATTCTGCCTTTTCACGGTTGTTACCGTCGGCTTTGTTGATAACAATCATATCGGCCATCTCGGTAATTCCCCTCTTAATCCCCTGGAGTTCGTCACCTGCACCAGCCAGCATGAGTAAAAGAAAAAAGTCAGTCATAGAATGAACGGCGGTTTCACTTTGCCCGACTCCGACTGTCTCAATGAAAACGGTATCAAATCCGGCAGCTTCGCAAAGAATTACTGTTTCCCGGGATTTTCGGGCTACTCCGCCGAGCGAACCGGCTGACGGACTGGGCCGTATATAGGCATTCCGGTTCCCGGCCAGCTTTTCCATCCGGGTTTTATCGCCCAGGATGCTCCCCTTCGACCTTTCACTACTCGGATCGATCGCCAGCACGGCAAGTTTGTGCCCCTTCCGGGTAATGAAACCTCCCAGTGCTTCAATAAAAGTGCTCTTTCCTGCCCCAGGGACCCCCGTGATCCCGATCCGGACCGAATTGCCGCTGTAGGGAAGGCAACATCTAATGATTTCCGAAGCCACAGACTGATGTTCTGCCTTTGAACTTTCAACAAGTGTGACGGCTTTGCTGAGTATTGGGATGTCGCCCTTTAATATGCCGTCGACATACCAGGAAGCGGGCATCCTCTTTTTCTTCTTTTGCAGAAACCTGTTCACCGATTCCACGCTAACCTGGGGAGGCTGTTCGATCCCTTGGTTCACGTTCAGTCCGGGGAAATCAGGATTGTTTTCAAAATGGTGGTCATGTTGTTTCATCGGTAGAAACATTTATGCGAAGGTAACATCCTTCGCTGAACAAAAAAAACGCCGGACTTCTTTTCCGGCATTTCTATAGGGAAGAATGTAACATCAAAGAATGTTGCAGGATATCCTCAATGTGGAAGTCGGATTTTTCGGGTCGTTGGTGATTACTGTAACAGTTTTGCTTTGTCGTCCTTTTTTCCCGGTGGAATCGAAAACAACTTTCACGGGAGCCATCTCACCCGGGCCGATCATATTTTTTGACGGAGAAACAGCGGTACACCCGCAGGATGATTTGACATTGCGGATGATCAGGTTGCTTTTGCCCTTATTGGTAAGCTCAAAAGTGTATTCTTTCTTCACTCCCTGCTGAATATCCCCGAAATCGTACGATAAGGTGTTAAACGTAACAACCGGAGCGTTGGCCAGGTCTTCGGCTGTCAGGGATGAAAAATCCTCCACAATCGAAGCGCTGACCCCGATCGAATAGTTATAATCACTGACTCCGTTAAGCGTCATGTATATCCGGTGAGATACATATCCGTATGTATTGGCCGCCTTGGCATCGTACACCACAGTCATCAAACCTTTTCCTTTTGCCGGAATGGTCTGTGGTTCCAAGCTCACTTTCAAATGGGAAGGTATATTTTTGAAGCCAACCGAAATTGGGTTATCCCCGTCATTTACAAGTTCAAGCACTTCCGTTTTTACTTCATTGTTTTTAATGGAGGGGAAACTGATATGGTTTTGCTTTGCCCGCAATCCGCCGATTTCCCGGGGATACAACTCAGCTATTGTTTTTTCCCTTTCCTGCACTGTTCCGCTGATCGTCAATACGACCATGGGGTTCTCGGCATTGCTCCTTACGGTAACTGTTTTGCTGAAAGCCCCCGGACGGTTGGCCGGATTGTAACTGACTTTTACAACCCCTTTGTTACCCGGAGCGACAGGCTCTCTTGTCCATTCAGGGGTAGTGCACCCGCAGGAGGCATTTACCTGATTGATGATCAACGGACTGCCTCCTTTGTTCGTGAACTCAAAGGTGGTTGTCTGGATCCCATTTGATTCTGAAAAGGTGCCGAAATTGTGCTCCATCTTGTCAAATTCGATTTTTGGCTGTGCCTGTCCTGATGCTGCAAAGCCTGCTGATATAAACAACAGGATCATGAAAGTGGATAGAAATGTTTTCATGTCGTTATGTTTTTTAAATAATTTAACCTCTGGCAAAGCTATAAAAACCGTCTCAAGGTTTTGTTAATCAATATATTTAAATTGTTAATGATGTGTTAACCCAACTTGCAGTTAGGAGTCGTTAATTCTCTGATTATTGGTACTTTCA
>CAYNBE010000242.1:0-5182 GCA_964395045.1 uncultured Prolixibacteraceae bacterium
TTTTTTTTAGCTTTGCCGCAAAAATTGTAAGTTCATTGCAAATTTACCATGGATACAAATGATTTCATTGAAACGGTGCCCGATATCGATGCCCTCGACGAGAAAATCCTTAAAATGATCACCAAAAATGCCAGAACGCCTTTTCTGGAAGTAGCGAGGGAATGTGGTGTATCAGGGGCAGCTATACACCAGCGAGTCCAGCGTCTGTTGAATATCGGTGTCGTTACGGGTAGCGAATTCGTCATCAACCCCCAGAAACTGGGATACAATACCTGTGCCTATATGGGAATTCACCTTGAAAAAGCCGGGTATCACAAGAAGGTTGTCCAGGAACTGGCAAAAATCCCGGAAATTGTGGAATGTCATTACATCACCGGACAATATGCCATTTTCATAAAAGTGCAGACAAAAACCAACAAACACCTCAAGAAGCTGATAGACGAAGATATACAGGCCATTGAAGGGATCAGCAGGACTGAAACCTTCATTTCCCTGGAGACTGAATTCAAGAGACAGATACCGATTAAATAGAATCGGGCGGTCATCCGGAGACTAAGAGCCTCTATGACCTTTGAATCTGTCAGTGCTGGTCGTTTGCCTGTTTATCCCCGGAGCAGATCAGGGCAGAATCATTCGATGAAAGTTTCGACCTTAACCTGATCGAAAAATGATTCAGGATTTAACAATTTTGATAAACCTGTTAGCCGGTAACGGATTATACCCCCGCGATTCCTCTATGAAACGGCCATTGGTATCTACCCCGGTTATCGGCCAGGGTCAGGGAATTTGACAAGTAAAAAATTTTCCTTACTTTTGATTTAAAAGCGATTGAAATTATGACTTTAAGGAATCATTTGGATGATGTTGACCTGAAAATTCTGGACATCATCATCAGGAATGCCCGGATACCTTTCAAAGATGTGGCCCTCGAAGCCGGGATATCCAGAGCTGCGGTGCATCAACGGGTCAACCGCATGATTGACCTGGAAGTGATAACGGGATCGGGTTATTATGTAAATCCGAAGAAAATTGATTACACTACCTGCAGCTATATCGGCATATTCCTTGAAAAAGGTGGAATTTACAGCGATGTGGCGTCGAAACTGGAAAATATCAGGGAAATCACCGAATGCCATTACACCACCGGGCAATATGCCATTTTTATCAAGGTGTATGCAAAGGACAACGAACACCTGAAAAGCATTCTCAGTGAGAAAATTCAAAAGATACCCGGGATTTCAAGTACCGAGACATTTATCTCGCTTGAAGAGACTTTTAAACGCAGTCTTCCGGTTTATTCCTGATACTGTAATTTTCTCTGCCTGACAGCCTCATAGACCATCAGCGACGCTGCCACTGAAACATTCAGCGATCCGATCTTCCCAAACACAGGAATTCTTGCTTTTACATCGGCTTGGCGGAGCAGATCCTCCGAAATTCCTTTCTCTTCCGAACCGAGGAGAATGGCTGTGGGTCCGGTCATGTCGGTTTCGGTATAGAGCCGGTTCGTTTTTTCAGTTGCCGCTACAATATGCAGCCCTGACAGCCGGAAATATTCAGCAAGACGGCTGAGGTTTGAAGTACGGCACACCGGAACAAAGTTTAGGGCTCCTGCCGAAGTTTTCATGGCATCTTCACCGATCCGGGCGGCCCCTTTTTCAGGGATCACAATGGTATGGACACCGGCACATTCGGCCGTACGTGCAATCGCACCAAAATTCCGTACGTCGGTCACCTGGTCAAGAACCAGGATCAGCGGGACCTCTCCTTTTTCATATATTTGTGGAACAAGTTCTTCTGCTTTAAAAAACTCAATGCAAGATACCATCGCAACAACACCCTGGTGGTTCTTCCGTGTGAACCGGTCAATTTTTTCCACCGGTACATATTGAAAAGGAATCCCGTGCTCCCTGATCAGCTGGTACAATTCTCCGAAAAGCTCACCCGACAGCCCGTTCCTGAGGAATACCCTTTCGATGTTTCTTCCGGCTCCGATTGCTTCAATCACCGATCGGTAACCATAGACAATTTCATCCTTTCCTACCATTTCTTTTTACCTTTCCAATTTTCCAGTTCGTAATGTGCTTCTTCCCACTGTTTCATCATCTCCGACAATTCAACCTTGCTGTTTTCGTAATCCAGGAAAATCGAATCCGATGTAATTCTGGAAGAATCAGCCAGGAGAGCGTCCATTTTTGCCAGTTTCTTTTCCAGTACCAAAATCCTGTTTTCGATTTCTGCAATGTTTTTCTCAGCCCTTGTTATCATCCTGTTGATGTTTTTCCTTTCCTCGAAGGAAATCTCTATCATATCTGCATTTTTTTCATCGCAGCACATTTGAATGTTGCTGTTCGCTGACCGGCTTTTTCTTTCAAGCTCCCTTAGTGAATCCATTTTTTTCTTCCTCAGAAAATCATAAATACTACCCAGGTGTTGTTTGATTTTACCTCCACGGAATTCATACACACATTGAACCAATCCGTCCAAAAATTCGCGATCGTGCGAAATCACCAGGAGTGTCCCGTCAAATTCAATGAGTGCATTTTTCAGGATTTCTTTCGACCTCATATCGAGATGGTTCGTAGGCTCATCAAGGACAAGGAAATTAACCGGCGTAAGCAAAAGGCTGATCATGGCCAGCCTTGACCGTTCTCCCCCCGAGAGGACACTGACCTTTTTATCGACATCTTCACCCGAAAAAAGAAAAGCACCGAGAAGATCCCTGATTTTTGTACGGATCTCCCCTACGGCAATCCGGTCGATGGTTTCGAGCACCGTTAGCGAAGGATCCAGCAAGTCAGGCTGGTTTTGTGCGAAATAACCGATTTTCACATTATGTCCGATCTTCAGATTCCCAATATACTCAGTTTCGCCATTGATGATCCTGGCCATGGTGGTTTTTCCCTCGCCATTCCGTCCCACGAAAGCTACCTTATCGCATCTGTTGATGACCAGATCGACCTGGCTGAGAACCTGCAATGCCCCATAACTTTTCGAAACTGATTCACATTCAACCACCACGCTGCCCGAGCGGGGGGCAGCCGGAAACCTGATATTCAGTACATAATTGTCTTCATCTTCAAATTCGATCCGGTCAAGCCTTTCAAGTGCCTTCATCCGCGACTGTACCTGGATGGCTTTGGTAGCCTTGTAGCGGAACCTTTCAATAAATCGTTCGGTGTCTTCGATCATCTTTTGCTGGTTGCGGTAAGCAGCCAGCTGTTGTTCCCTCTGCTCCTGTTTCCATTTTACGAAGGCCGAATAGTTCATCTTCTGATCGTAAATCCTCCCAAGTACTATTTCGATGGTCCGTGTGGTAACATTGTCAAGAAATGCCTTGTCGTGTGAGACAAGCACCACGGCTCCGCGGTAATTTCTAAGGAAATCCTCCAGCCACTGAATCGACTCAATATCGAGGTGGTTGGTTGGTTCGTCCAGCAGGAATACATCTGGTTTTTTAAGCAGTAGCTTGGCCAGTTCGATCCTCATTCTCCATCCGCCGCTGAATTCCGAAGTTTTTCTTGTAAAGTCGGTGCGCTCAAATCCAAGCCCTGTCAGCGTTTTTTCCACCTCAGCCTGGAAGCTTTCCCCTCCGAGAATCCTGAACCTTTCACTTTTTTCGTGGACAAGGTCGAGCAAACGGATGTATTCTTCGTCATGGCAATTTTCCCGGAGGGCAATCTCCCGGTTCAATTCCTCAATCTCTTTCCGGAGGGCAAGCAATCCGGTGAAAGCCTTTTCGGTTTCTTCAAATACATGAACCGAATCGGTGACTTCCATTTGCTGA
Source organism: uncultured Prolixibacteraceae bacterium (assembly GCA_964395045.1). Lineage (GTDB taxonomy): Bacteria > Bacteroidota > Bacteroidia > Bacteroidales > Prolixibacteraceae > UBA1413. Next base: position 3,788 of record CAYNBE010000242.1, read on the forward strand.
GGCAGATAACCGATGACTATATCGCGGGGAAAGGATACTTTGCCTGATGAAGGATTATCAAGTCCGGCAATGATCCGGAGAAGCGTTGTTTTACCGGCTCCGTTCTTACCGGTCAAACCAATCCGGTCGCGCTGATTGATCAGAAAACTTATTTCTTTAAACAACTCAAAACCGCCAAAATTTAGGGAAATTTTATCGATTGAAATCATCCGCTCTGAATTGAATGCGCAAAGATAATCAAAGCTGAAGAAAGGGCAAGAACAAGATGATGACGGAACAAAAACAGGTATTTAATGAGAAATGTATACACCTGTGCATAGATGCGTTATGCACAAGCGAAGGTGCAACACGAAGTCGTTCAGATAACTGTTAAACGTTCTTTTAAGACTGATTTAACCTCATGTTCCATCATGAGTAGCCTACCGGCACATGCGTGGAGAGCAATTTCCGGGTGTGAAGCTGCCGGGAAAAGATTCCCTGAAGGATAGCAACATTCCGAAAGGTGTCGGCTTGGATGGTATGGTGAAAACATTTAAACTGCCGTTGACGTATCGTCATGCTGCGAAAGAGTGAAAGTTGCTGACACACTCTGACCAAAAGGGATGAAGCCAGGATGCAAGTACGTTAGCTACAAGCACATGGATGATGAGCTTCCGGTATATAGGCAGCACCCCTGCCTCGCCGGCAGGCAGGTAACCCAATCCCGTTATTTGAACGGAACGTGGTAAGCCTGTAGTGCTCCGTTGTTGCAGACGGTAGGCTTGCCGCAAGGCAGGCACAATGCAATGCAGGTATGGGACGATGGAAAAAGCCAATGCCCCTTTGTAATCAGGGGGATATGCCAACTTCCATCGGGTTCTCTTTTGCAAGAACATTGAAATAAGATCCTAATTCAGGAAAGCAAATGAAGTCCAATAAACCGGATTGTGCACTTGAAACAATGCCAGCCAACTGGAAAACCATTAACTGGAAACAGGTGGAACGGAAAGTAAGATCATTTCAACTACGTATTGCAAAGGCAACAAGGGAAGGCAAATACAACAAAGCTAAAGCTTTGCAATGGATGCTAACCCACTCGTGGGCTGCCAAATTACTGGCAGTTAAACGGGTTACAGAAAATTCAGGAAAACGGACTCCAGGCGTTGATGGTGTCCGGTGGAAAACCCCAACGCAAAAAATCCGGGCAGCCCGGTCACTATCTCGGAAGGACTACAAAGCAATGCCGTTACGCCGTCTGTACATCCTGAAAAAGAACGGGAACCAACGCCCGTTGGGAATCCCCACCATGAAAGACCGGGCATATCAGGCTTTACACCTTCTGGCTCTCCAACCAGTAGCCGAAACAACCGCTGACAAAGGATCGTACGGATTCCGTCCGAACCGCAGTTGCCACGA
>CAYNBE010000243.1:0-5168 GCA_964395045.1 uncultured Prolixibacteraceae bacterium
CTTATATGGATATAAAAAATATTTTAAAAATTTTCCTTTTTCGTCCGCTTTTAGTGAACATTATACCATGAGAAACGAGAAAGAAATAGTTGCCGAAGCGGTGAACAGCTTGCAGAAACACACTGGTATTCAAGCCAATGTATAAGATGACAGGCTGCGTTACAATGCCTATCTCAACATTGCCGGAGAGCGGTTTGTGGGGGAAGTGAAATCGGAAATCACCAGAGGCAACAGAGGAATCGTCTTCATGGACCTGAAAAACATCTCCCGTAAAAACAACCTCACTATATATGTAACTTTGGCATAATTTGCATTTATTTGAATAATAATGAAAAATTTCACTCAGCTTGTCCAGCAGGTTGGGTGAATAATCGTTACAAAAAGTGTCAGCCAAATAGTGAATCGAGACCCGCTAAAGAATTGTAAAATAAAGATAACCAGAGTGTTATCTATACTTAGCGAGACCTATAAAACCGTGAACCCAATAGGTATCGAATTAGAACTTTTACTATGTTAGATAAGCCCGTTTGTCGCAAATTTGGGGGAGTGTGGTGACTATCCTGAAAACGGCTCCTGGCAAAAAAAAAACGACTGAAATCATTCGATATCAAGCGCTTAGTAGCTTCAGGAGAGCCGGGTTTACCCTGGAAAGGCATAAAAAAAGGAGCTTTTCAGCTCCCTCAGCGGTGCGGACGGGACTCGAACCCGCGACCCACGGCGTGACAGGCCGTTATTCTAACCAACTGAACTACCGCACCCTTTTTTGTAACGGATACTCCCGTTTTTAAAAGTGGTGCAAATATATGTTTTTTTTCATTCCACACAAAAGATAACAAAGAAATAGGGAAACTTTTTCCGAGATGGCATCACTCAGGCACTCCAAAAAAACTGAAGCGAAGGTTCCCGTATTTCCTCATCTCCCTGAATCCCGGGAGATGATCAAATTGATATGCTTTGGGATGTTCAAGGATGAACAACTTCCCCCTGTTCAAAATATCTGCACCCAGGATTTTTATTGCGATTTCCTCAAAACCGGGCATAGAATAGGGAGGATCTGCAAAAACCAGGTCAAACCTCTCCCGCGATTTGGAAAGATAGTGAAATACATCATCCCTGATCACTGCGAGGTTGTTCATTCCGAATGTATCGGCCGTTTCCCTGATGAACCTGCAATTCGCCGGTTCGAATTCTACTGCTGTCACCTTTTTACATCCCCTGCTAACCAGTTCAAAGCTAATGCTTCCGGTACCTGAAAAAAGGTCGAGGGCATTTGTCTCTTCCCATATAATTCTGTTCTCAAGAATGTTAAACAGCCCTTCCCTGCCGAAATCGGTGGTAGGCCTTGATCTGAAGTTTTTCCCGGGATGGATGATCCGCCCCTTGTATTTGCCTCCTATGATCCTCATGCCTGTTGATTATTTCAGTGAAACGGCAGACTGACTTCCTGGAAGGAGGGATCCTGGACCGGGATAGAAACTGAATTCCTTTGCTCCAGCCAGATAATTCCGGATTAACCGGAATTTTTCATCAAACCGGTGCCCATGGCCTGAAACCAGAACGGGTTTGTTTTCCATTCTGAAGTGGTCTGTCAGTGAGAGGATGAAGAACAGGAGGTCGTTGTTGTGGTGGTATCCAAATGTGTTTACCAGGCACAGAATTCCTTCTTTGACCACCACACAGATAAACCATGAAGCGTGAAGATGAAGGATCATAAACGTGTCTTTCCTGGTCCCGGTATATTGAAGAAGAGGAATGATTTCATGTGAAAAGCGGCATCCCGGAAACGCCGTCGAAAAAGAAACGCTTAGCTTCACCGGGACATAAAACACAAGGCTGGCTCCGATTTCGGGCAGCTGAATCTGAAAGCTTTCCCGTTCCTCGCCTGTATGGTATTTTGCCGAAAGAGGAAACTTCTTCAGTTTGTCTGAGAAATATGGTTCCGGAATCAGGTTGAAATCTTTATCTGTAAAATAAACTGTGACGTTTCTGAAGCTGTGACCTCCGAGTTCATGTAGCAGTTCACCGAATTTCCGCAGCAGCAGGTTTTCTTTTTCAATAAAAAATTCATGGTTTTTTAAAAAGACCACCTTGCCGGATTCTTCGGCGGCATAAAACGAAAATCCATCCAGGCCGGCCCGGATGGATAAATCAGTTTGTGCTTCGATGGCATGATCGGACGAATGGCCCTGACCTTCCCGCTCCATCGTTTGTTATTCCCAGTTTCCTGCATTGTTGTTGGCTTCTTCAAGTGAGCCAACCTTCAATCCCGGGTATTTTTGCTGAATTCTGCGCTGGTCGTTCAGGTTAATACGTAGCTGATCGTCCAGTCCTCTCAGGATAATGTTGTTATGGGCTTTGGCTTCAAAAACGGGTACCTTGATTCCTGATCCGGTAGCAATTACGCTTGCTCCAAGCTGAAATTCGGCGACTGTATCGGGTACAGGTATATATCTCAGTTGGTCAATTTTGTAGTTTTCATTGAAAATGGTCGTCAGTACGCTTTCCCGGATCGTGTCGCGTGTGATCAATCCCATTTGAAGTGCTTTCTTTTCAGTGATTCCTTTTTCAAGCATGCTGTCGGTGACATTACCGATCTTTCTGACCACTTTTACCTTGTCGTATTTTACAAAATTGATCAGGGTATCCCAGCTTCCCGTAAACCGGCCGTAGACATCCTTGTAAGCAATCTCAGCTTTCCTGATGTCTTTCAGTCTTTCAATGGTGGCATCGTACCTGGCTTTTTTCTCCTTTTCGAATGAAATTGGCCTTTGGATACTTTTATAAATCAGGTAAGCCAGAACGATACAGACTATTGCCAGCACGGTTTGTATTACAGTTTTCATTATTTAAATTTTTGTGGTTTATTTCGATTGCGTGCAAATTTATAAAAAAAAAACATTTACCTTCCGATGCCGCTACTTATTTTGATTGTAATGCTCGAAAATTATATTATATCACTTTTGTCAGGATCACCTGATTTTCAACTTACCGAAAGTCAAGGGATTATGGTTGAAAAGCTGGCCGATTTTATCATCAAAAACCGATCGGATACCATATTTCTGATCAGGGGATACGCAGGTACCGGAAAAACAACCATGATCAACCGGCTGGTAAAAACTCTCGATGTGTTGCAGCTACGGTCGGTTTTACTGGCCCCGACCGGACGTGCTGCCAAAGTGCTTTCTGGGTATACAGGAAAGGAAGCATACACCATACACAGGAAAATATACAGGCAAAAGTCGACAGCCAATGGCATAGGGACGTTTGTTCTGGATCAGAACCTTCATAAAAATGCCACTTTTATTGTCGATGAAGCATCCATGATTTCAAATCTGGCCGGAGAAAACTCGGTATTTGGTTCAGGCCGCCTGCTTGATGACCTGCTTGAATATGTTTATTCAGGGGAAGGTTGCAGACTGGTCCTGGTTGGCGACAATGCCCAGCTCCCGCCGGTCGGTGCTTCTCTGAGTCCTGCTCTAGATAAGAGGGAACTCGAAAACAACGGTTTTACTGTCTCTGAATGCGAACTTACGGATGTGGTACGCCAGGAAAACGAATCAGCCATTCTTTGTAATGCAACCAGGCTTCGAGACAAAATTTTTCACGATACTTTTCCCGGCGATTTCTTCCGTATCGAACTGGGAAATTCAGCCGATATTTTCAAAATCCAGGGAAATGAGCTGACCGAAACCATTTCAGGCTGTTACGACCGGGATGGAATAACGGAAACCATAGTACTGACCAGATCGAACAAACGGGCCAACCTGTTCAACAAAGGAATCCGCTCTTCAATCCTAAATCGTGATTCGGAAATATCCCGTGGTGATTTGCTGATGGTGGTGAAGAACAACTACTTCTGGATAAAGGAAGAAATGAACATCGGTTTTATTGCCAACGGCGACATCGGTGAAATTGTCCACATTTACGGGTACGAGAAAATTTATGGCTTCCGGTTTGCTAATATCAGCCTTCGTTTGCCCGATTACAACAATGTTGAAATCGATTGCAAGATTATCCTCGATTCCATTTACGTTGAATCAGCCTCCCTGTCGGGTGAGGATCAGACACGGTTGTTTTTAGCTATATCAGAGGATTATGCGGATATCCGGAACAAAAGGGAACGATGGAAAAAAATCCGGATCGATCCCTATTTCAATGCCCTCCAGGTGAAATTTGCGTATGCTGTTACCTGCCACAAAGCACTGGGGGGGCAGTGGCGGAATGTTTTCGTCGATACGGGATATCTGACTGAGGAAATGATGGACAGGGAATTTTACCGGTGGTTGTATACAGCTTTTACTAGGCCTACAAAAAAACTTTACCTGCTGAATTTCGACAAAAGGTTTTTTGGTGATGAAGGATGAACAATGAAAGTTAAAGAACCCAATATTGGAAGGAAACAGTGATAAGGCACTGAGAATGTGACCGGGCAGAGAGGGATCATGTGGGCTGCCATTGCATCCCGGGACTGGTTTCCCGGTCAGTGAGTGTGTGATTAGGGGCCTGACTGATATGTTCCTGTACCTTAAATTTTTTTCCTTCCGAAGCGATGTCCGTGTTTTCAAAGATTTGCCTTGCTTCGTGTAAAAATTCATTCTCATTTTTATACCGGGTCGAAAAATGGCCGATGATCAGCTTTTTCACTCCCGCCTTCCATGCAACAGTGGCGGCATGCCGTGCCGTTGAATGAAGAGTTTTCACTGCAAAATCCTCCAGGTCGGAAAGAAATGTGGCTTCATGATAAAGCAGATCGGCACCGCTGATGGTTTCGAGTGCAGATTCGCAATAAGCTGTGTCGGTACAAAAAGCATACGACCGGGGAGGGGGAGGGGGAAGTGTCAGTTGTTCATTTGGGATGATGGTGCCTTCTCCGGTGTCGAATCCGGCACCTTCCTTGATTTTCTGCATTTGGCTAATCGGAATCCGGAGTTCAGCGATTTTTTCCTTTCTGATCTTCGGAAGGTTTTGTTTTTCCCTGAATAAAAATCCGCAGCAGGGAATGGTATGCTTTAGCGGAAATGAAAATACTTCGGCTTTGCTATCGGAAAAAATCTTGTCAGGACGTTGAAAATTGAGGGGATGAAAAATAATCCTGAATCCCAGGTCCCCTTTCATCTGACTGAGGAGTGGATTTAGCAAACCTGCCAGGTCGGAATGTGACCAGATGT